>JAWCLA010000025.1:0-11155 GCA_039091855.1 Candidatus Aenigmatarchaeota archaeon
ATCTGGTATCCAAGATGGCTTATTGTCAATATTATGTCAGTTATGCCATAGTTCTTCAAGTATGATATTATGTGTTCCAGAATTGGCCTTTCCTTGAATGGCAGGAGAGGCTTTGGCACAATATGGGTAAAAGGCCTTAACCTCGTTCCCTTCCCTCCAGCAAGAATGACGGCTTTCATATATTAATATCTTCCGAATGTATTAAAAAGTTTTTTTGGAACGGCTCACCAAATTAACAACTCTTGATAAATCAATGTAAAGAAAGAGTCAAGTTCCAAGAGATGTTACGTATAATAGCGAAGATCGAAATATAATGCAGCAATTTATGAAGTGATTTCATAATATTCAGGTCATTACTTGTCATAACTTGAAAAAATAACGGCATCTAAAACACAAGGAAAAATATCAGACTCAGAACACCACTTTTGGATACCGTCCATAATCAATTCATAATAATTTTCATCAGATAATCCAGATGCAGATAATCTAAAAGGAAACCCGTTTTTGTTTAACCATTTTATAATTCTGCTATCAATAGGAATTTCATATCTTGTTAGACCCAGGTCCTGCCAAAGGTTTCTTGATTGTTTAGGTCCAATGCCTTTGAGCCTTTGGACTAATAAACAAGCTTTTCTTTCAATTTTGATTTTTTCTAAATTCGGGTTTTTTCTCGCTTCAACCAATTCATCATAAATTTCATTAACATTTTTCCAAAAACCATTTTCTAACAAACTAAAATTGTATTTAATTTCTTCACTGATTCTATTAGTTCTTCTTATTCCTCCAAATTTAGTTAAAATCTTAAAGGCATCTTTTTGCAGGTTTTCAGATTTTTTGCAAAAGTCATAATTCAAAGGAAACGGATTGAAAGTTAAGAATTTAAAAATTTTACTATTAGGTCCTGATCTTTGTCGCGTTGTCAGAAGGCAGGAAATAATTTGTTTCCAAAATTCTTCTTTTGAAAAAAGAGGTGGATTATCTAATAAATTTCTTTTTATCCTTATTTTTACAAAATTATTTTCTTTGTGTATATTAACAAAACCCGTAAGCAATTTTATATCTTCATCTGTTATTATCCATTTAAATTTCATATTAAAAGAATATTGTGAACTAACTTTATTAATTTGACCAAACAAAATGTTCGCTTAATAAAAAGCGAGTTTTCATTCCCCTGAAACAGCCCTTTTTCTTGCGCCCCAAAAGACAATGCTGCCGAGAAAAAATATTATCAACAGTGAAAGCCCGTAAAAAGCCGGCGGATTTGCTATCAGCATACCTATTAGGTCGGTTTCCCCTGCCATAATGATCAATTAATAAATATTGGAAACAGAATTAAAAACTAACGCTCAAGAATGAAATACTTCCTGTTCTTCTCAATCTCTGGAATCTCTGCCAGCATCATCTCGGAGGTTTTGCCTATTCCCATCACGGTCAGGTCATTCTCCGACATTTGATCAAGCGTGCGCTCGAGCTTGTATCCCTTTTCAGCGAAAATCTCGAAAATCGTTTCGCCCTTCTTGACGCTGTCGCCTGTTTTTTTGTGGAGGAGTATCCCTGCTCCCTTGTCCTTCGGTGCGCCAGCCTCCCTGGCTATCTGGACGATGGCTGTGTTGTTTATCCACAACACCTTTCCGGAAACCTTTGACTTTATCTGTAGCGATTCTTTTCCTATTGGTATATCCTCTGGTCTGATTTTCGGGTCACCGCCCTGCTCCCCTATTATTTGCCTGAACTTCCTCTCTGCCTTTCCTGACCTTATGATATCCATTGCTTTCTTATATCCATTCCTGATTCCTGCAAACTTGAAGAGGACTGCACAGAGGTCGCAGACCTTGTCAAGCTGGTCCTGAGGAATCCTGTGTCCCGAAAGAATGTGGAGCGCTTCCCTCGCCTCAAGCGCTGGTCCTATTCCAAACCCTATCGGCTGCTCTCCAAACGTTGAAACGCACTCTACCCTTATGCCAAGTTTTTTCCCGAGTTCTATAAAGTTATTGCCCATTTCCTTCGCTTCATTTATCGTTCTTATCTTCACACCCTTCCCTGTCGGTATGTCAACCACAAGGTATTTTGAGCCTATTGCCTTCTTTTTTGACATCACCGAAGGCAGGAGAAGCGGGTCTATTGAAAGTGGATGCTCTATTTCTATGAATATGTCATCGGCAGGCGCCAGGTCAAGTGCACCTCCCCATACCAAGCAACCATTGGTTTTCCTTACAACCCTTTTTATGTCATCGACAGAAAGGCTTACCGGGCATATGCATTCCATCTTGTCAGCTGTCCCGGCAGGAGCGGTTATTGCTCGCGAAGAGGTTTTTGCTATCGTAAGCCCTGCCGCAGCAACAGTTGGCACGAGAATCATAGACGTCTTGTCGCCGGGAACGCCACCAATGCTGTGCTTGTCATAAAGTGTTTTGTTTGTAAGCTTGAGCTTTTTTCCTGTTTCCACCATTGCCATAGAAAGAGCCGCTGCCTCTTCCATTGACATTGTCCTGTGATAGAGACTTATTACAAACGATGTTATCTCTATTTCTGAAAGCTTGTGGTCAACAACATCATTAACTATCTGCCTTATTTCCATTGGCTTAAGGACTTTTCCTTCAAGCCTGCTTTTTATGTATGCCAGAGATTCTGGTGGTTCAGCAGGCTCGACCCTTATTTTTGTGCCTTTCTTTACGCACAAACCTTCCTCAACGCAGCCGTAAAGCCCTATCTCTCCAGGCTTCACAAAACTTTCTGTTATGTTCACTATGCCTATTTCTTTTTTGCCGTTGCAGGAGAGTTCAACCCTGTCCAATGCCCTGATGTCAAGCTCTTCTGCATCCTCCCTGTTTAGAATCACGATGGGTTTTTTCGCTTCCACGTATAACGGTTTTGCCTTGAGAAACATTTTCCTTCCTCTTTTGCCATATTAATTAATTTGTATATATTATATCCTTGTCCGTATTTAAGCCAATATAAATAACCCACCATTTACAGGTCATTTATTCCAAAAACAAGAAAAAATCTGCGATAGCTTTAAAAGCTTATTCCGTATGCGCTTAAAAATTTTTGCATTTATAGTAAAAGTAGGTACCATGAAAGGGAAATTCTTTGTGATTGGGCTTCTGCTTGTTTTGGGAAGCATTATCACGGCTGATGATGTTGTTGGGCAGGTCTGGGCGCAGAGCTTCGAGCTTGAAATTATTCCTTCCTCTGTTTCAACCTGCACCTGCAGCTCACTGACTCCGCAGAATGTCCAGATATCAGTCAAGAACCTTTACCAGTATGCAGACACATTCTCATTTACAGTTGAGGCTCCACCAGGCTTCACGTCCACGATCCAGAGCAACGTTATGGTTAACCCTGGCGAAAAAAGGAATCTTGATTTGTTTCTTGTGAACATTGGTTGCAATGTTCAGCCAGGACCTTATAAGCTAAAGATAAAGGCAAAATCGGGCACAACAGGAGAAACAATAACAAAAACAGTTGACATTGATGTAATGAATTGCTATGAGGTTCAGCTTGAGATAGAGAGCAAGTTCAGGGAGCTTTGCAGGGAGGAAAACAAGTCCGTGATTTTTGACATGATTATAAAAAACAAGGGCAAGTACACCGACACCTATGAACTAACTGCATCAGTTCCTTGGGCTCTTTTTTCAGACAACAGCTTTACAATAGAGGCTGGAAAGTCAAAGAGTGTAGGGCTTGCTCTTGTGCCGCCTGAGACAGCAACAGGATTGCAGAATGTTAATGTTGTAGTTAAATCGCAGAAATTCTACTCAACGGACAGCGAAACGGTGCAGATTGACATAAAGGATTGCTATCAGATGTCTGCGGACCTTCAGCCAAGTGAGGCAAAGATATGCCTTGGGGAAACAGTTACGCAAAAATTGACAATAACCAACACGGGCTTGAGGGAAGACAACTTTTCCATCTCTGTTCCAAACTGGGTAACTTTGGACAGGCAGTCTGTCTCAATAAGCCCAAAGAAAACAGGTGATGTGAAACTTACCTTTACACCCAGCCAGAAAGGAAGGACACAATTCATTATTAATGTCACTTCTTCAAATGACCCGAAAATCTTAAAAACAATCTCATCGGTTGTTGACGCGGAGGAGTGCAGGGGAGTTGCTGTTATAGTGTCTCCTTCAAAGTCAACAGTATGCCAAGGCGTGAAGTCTGATTTTCTTGTTTCTGTTAAGAACCTCGGAAAGATACAGGACAGCTTCAACCTCACTTCAAACATAGGCGTTTTGGAAGTTAACAAGGTTGTCCTTGGTCCGGGGGAAACTGAGGAATTGAAGCTTGAGGTTTCAAACATAACTGTACCGGGAACTTACAAGATAAGGGTAAGGGCAGAATCGGGTGATGTTTCTGACGAGGGAACGGCCGAGTTCATTGTGGAAAACTGTTATTCAGCCTCAGTTGACATTTCACCTCAAAATCACTCAACCTGCGCAGGTTCTCCTGTCAGCTACACTGTTGCAGTGAAGAACACGGGAAAGCTTGCAGAGGAGTTTATGGTTTCAGTTGAAAGCGATTTAGGTAACGAAACAAGGTCCGTAAAACTTCAACCGGGAGAGGCAAAGACAGAGAATTTTGTTGTTTCAGTTCCCCTTCTCGCTGAAGGAAGGGAGCATTCAATAAAAGCGTCGGCGAAATCTGTCCATACCTCTGCAGAGATAATGACAACGCTTCTTGTCAAGTCTGCACCGCAATGCCATTCAGTTCAGGTATGCACGGTTGAGGATAAGCTTGTCGCTCTCTGCAACGCGACAGCAATACCTGTTATTATAAAGAATACGGGAGAGAAGAGTGACAAGTACAACATAAGCGTTGAGGCACCTTCCTGGGTTTACCTGAGCCCTGATTATGCAGAGCTTGCTCCCGGCAAGCAACAGATAGTTTATCTCTACCTTTCACCCTGCATAGGAGTTGAAAAGGGCGTTTACGAGCTTAAGCTTAATGTAATCTCGCCTAACACAAGGACACAGTATGAAGTTGGGGTTGGTGTGGTTCCGGAGATAACAGGCACCCCACCTGAAGAAAAAATTGTGTGCAAAGGTCCTCCTGCCCCGCCTGCAATCACAGAGAATGTAACAGCAGGAAATGTAACACAGCCAGTAACAGGAAACGTAACAGGGCTCATACTTGGAATTGACACAAACACCTGGAAGATAATAGCAATAGTTATAATAACCCTGGTAATAATAATAATTCTCGCAATAAGGTTCATACTGCTGGCGAAATAGCAAATTACGGCTTTTCGAGCTGCCGCTTCCAAATCTCGAAAGACGGCCTTGTATGGTTTGTCCAAGCCGTCAATCCCAATTCGGCCGTATAGCAAAAACCTGAGAAAAATTTTTACGGCTTTTCGAGCTGCCGCTTCCAAATCTCGAAAGACGGCCTTGTATGGTTTGTCCAAGCCGTCAATCTAACTTTGGCCTGAATATGCCGCCGGCGCATTTTTGAGCATCCATATCAGCAGGTATGTTGTGCCACAGGCACCTGCCGACTTTTTTTGTTACAGGAACGAAAAACCTGCATTCAGAACACTTAGGCATATCCTTCCTCCTTCCTGTATTCAAAATATGAGTAAACAGTCGTGAATATGAAAATTAATATCAAAACGAACAGCAACAGGATAAAAAAATCCTGCGAAACGAAAAATCCGAGCAGGAAAACTATAGAGTATGCCTCAAGCAGCCTGCCTCCAAGGCGGTTGGTTTTTTCCCAAACCTTGTCGCTGCTGAGCGTCCAGGGTGTTCTTATCCCAATGAACCAGTTCCTCTTGGATTTCGTGCAAAGGAATCCAACATAAAACAAAAGCGAAGAAACGCAGGGTATTATGGCTTTTGCTGTATCAATTCCCAATCCTAGATTTGATGCAGCGACAATAAGATAAATGTAAAGCATAAAACCTGCAGACAAAACAACCATCCCGTCATAATAAATTATGAATTTTTTTATGTTCTTCCTGAGCGGGTCGATTTTTGGTATAACAAGCAAAAGCCCGTAAATTCCCAATGCAAGGCTCAGGAAAAACGCGGAAAAAAACTCTTTGCTCATAAAGCCATCAGGCTTTCCCTGAAAGTTCCAGTGAGTAACAATTATTTCAGGAAGCAGGAAGTAAAGCCAGGCAACTGCAAATGCCAACAATAGAAAAATCCCGAGTGAGAGATATTGGAGTTTTCTCATATTATTTAGTTTGTTTGTAAAAATATATAATATGAAATCCCGAAAAAACCTTGTGGTCATAGCCTTGGGTGGGAACAGCCTTCTTAGAGCAAGAGAGAAGTTTTCCATTCACAATGAGATCGAGCATGTCAGGAATGCCTGCCTTATGATAAGCAGGATTTCCAAAATGGGTCACAGGATCGTAATCACGCACGGAAACGGCCCGCAGGTTGGAGAGATTCTTTTGAGACAAAAACAATCAAAAAACCTCCCCCCGCTGCCGCTTGATGTCTGCGTTGCCCAGACGCAGGGAGAGATAGGATACATAATCCAGAGGGAGCTAATGCCTCTTGTAAAAAAGCCTGTTGTAACAATCCTAACACAGGTGGTTGTGAATAGGAAAGACCCTGCATTCAAAAACCCAACAAAATTCATAGGCCCGTTTTTCCAAAAAAAGCAGCCTGGAATGAAAAGGGATTCCAACAGGGGATACAGGAAGGTAGTCCCTTCTCCTGAACCACTTGAGATTGTGGAGACAGGGGAAATTCGCAGGCTGATTGATGAGGATTTCATAGTAATAGCCTGTGGAGGCGGGGGAATACCTGTTTTCAGGACAAAAACGGGATTTGAAGGTGTAGAGGCAGTGATAGACAAGGATTTGGCTTCGGAAAGGCTTGCCACTTCCCTGCAAGCTGAAACGCTTCTCATCCTTACAGATGTCCCTTTCGTTTACAGGGATTATGGGACAAAAAGCCAGGAACCTCTCCGCAAACTCTCTATTTCAGATGCACTATCGCTTTATAATTCCGGCCAGTTCCCTCCCGGAAGTATGGGTCCAAAAATGCTGGCATCTATAAGGTTCATAAAAAATGGCGGTTCAAGGTCCATAATAACATCGCCTGAAAAGGCGGTTGATGCGCTGAAAGGAAAGACGGGGACGGAGATAGTTTATTAGTCGTGTATTTATAAGTCAGCAAAAAATATCTAAAAGATGAAAAACTACCAGAAGCTCATAATCTCAGTTTTGATACCCTTATCAGTTGGTTTTTTGGGATCTTTCTTTACTTCCAGCTCTGTCGAAAGCTGGTACTTGACGCTGAACAAGCCAGAATTCAACCCGCCTAACTGGCTGTTTGCGCCTGTGTGGACTTTTCTTTTCATACTTATGGGGGTTTCATTTTACCTTGTGTGGAAAATTGATTTTGGAGGCAAGAGAAATTCCCTGATTGGGATTTATTCCTTTCAGCTTTCACTCAATTTGCTGTGGTCCCTTCTTTTTTTCGGCATAAGAAACCCGTTTTTTGCCCTTGTAGAAATAATCTTTTTGTGGTTCGCAATTATGATGAACGTTTTAGTTTTTTACAAGGCATCAAAAAATTCAGGGCTTTTATTGATACCATATCTGATGTGGGTAAGCTTCGCCTCTGTTCTTAATTATTTTGTAGTTATTCTTAACTAAGGGGATAAAATTGCGCCTTTGGTCAATTCATCCCAAATATTTGGACAGGGCAGGTCTTTTGGCTGTGTGGAGGGAAGGTTTGCTTGCCAAGAAAGTCATCCAAAACAAAACAAAAGGTTACAAAAAGCATCCACAATTGGTTCGGTTCAAAAAGTGCAAAGACCCCGTTTTTGCGATAGAATGCTATCTTTTTGAGATATACAAGGAGGCTGAAAGAAGGGGCTACAATTTTGACATTAAAAAAATAAATCGTCCTGAAGAAAGCTGCAAACCAAAGGGGCTGATAAGCGTAACCTCAGGGCAGGCTGAGTTCGAATTCAGGCACTTACTGAAGAAGCTAAAAACGAGGGACAAGCCAATATTCGATAAAATAAAAAACACCAAGGAAATAGAATTGAATCCGATTTTCATAAAAATTCCAGGAAAAAAGGAAAGTTGGGAAAAGGGTTCGTAATAATTTTTCACTCGCAAAAAATCAATATCAAAAATATGAAAAGGAGCCCTTATCCACGAACATCGCGATAAGCGGCTCCTTTCCTCTCCCCTCTCCCCTTAGCGGTACTAATTTATATGTATGAGGATATTTAAATACTTTTCTGTCCCAAAATTATTACAGAAACCTTTATTTCCTATGGAGAAAGGTTTATTTCCAATGGAATTTTTTTGATTGCAAAATCCGCACTGCTTATTGATTTTTATACCCCAAACCTCAATAAAATAGTATGGAATTCCGCTCAATTCTTTCCTATTTGGGAACAGTGCTGGAAATAAACGGAATATTGGCAATATTGCCAGTTTTCGTTTCTTGGATATATAACGAGAGCACTCACACGCTGTTTTTTGTTACCGCTGTGATATCCTTCATATCAGGAATAGCTATTGACAGGAAGTTCAGGAAGAAGGAACTTGGCATAAGCTCTGCAATGGTTCTGGCGAGCGTGAGCCTGATAACAGTTTCGCTTGTCGGTGCAATACCATTTCTCTGGAATCTAAGTCCATTGGACGCTGTTTTTGAGAGCGTCTCCGGTTTTACAACAACAGCCTTTACCACCGTAAAGCCTGAAAGCCTGCCTTATTCAATTGTTTTCTGGAGGTCGCTTATGCAATGGGCAGGTGGGTTGGGGACAGTGATTATTTTTATTCATCTTGCAATTTCTCCCGGAATTTCCTCTTATTATGGAAGGAAGCCCGAAATTGATGAGGCAAGAAAAAAACTACTGCCAAAAAAGGCAGCCTTCATTTATGTTGGCATAACTTTTGTCGGTTTTGTTCTGCTTTTGCTGACAGGAATTGGTGCTTTTGATTCTGCCGTGACAAGCATGTCTTCTGTTTCAACAGGAGGGTTTTCAGCAAAAAATGACTCCATAGGTGCTTACAACAACATATGGGTTGAGGCAGTGGCGATTTTCCTTATGATAGCAGGTGCCACATCCTTACTGCTTATTGAGGGTTTCACTAGGGGAAGGGTTTTTGAATACCTCAAAAGCGCTGAAACAAGGCTTTTCTGGGTTTTGATATTCATTTTCACTATATTCCTTTCCTTCTCAATGGTTGCGCAGGAGCCTGTTAGAGCTGCTCTGTTCACTACGATTTCAGCAATCACAACAACAGGCTTCTCAACACATTCCACATACTCAGGCCTTTCCATGCTACTGATTATAGTTTTGATGATAATAGGAGGCTATGGGGCATCAACAGCAGGAGGGATTAAGCTTTGCAGAACAGGAATAATTGGAAAATCATTCCCCTGGATAGGCAAGAAAATCACGCTTCCGCAGGAGGCTGTCGTTCCTCTGAAATATGACGAAAGGGTGATAAGGGATTCTGAAGTCACGACCATTGCCATTTTCGTTTCAATATACGTTCTCTTCCTTTTCGGGACAGCAGTACTACTTAGCTTTATGGGATATCCGCCGCTCGAATCGATTTTTCAGGCAGCATCGGCGCAGGGAAACGTTGGGCTTTCCGCAATTCCCATTGAAAGCATAAACCCGCTTGGAAAGGTAGTATTGATGTGCAGCATGGTCATAGGCAGGCTCGAGATATTCCCTGTGCTGGGGTTTCTATACATTCTTGTTAAAACAAGGATTGGAAGAAAGGAAATAATTAGTGGGTAAAATCTTGGTTACTCTGCAATCTTTAGCCAGAAGATAGTTGGTAGTGTCAATATTACATATGCGTCATCCATCGAAACAGTGGAATTTCCGCCTCTATACAACTTACTTTATTTTTCTGTAAAAATCCAGGTGGATATATAAATACATAGATGTTATTTTACATATTTGAAATGGAGGTGGGCAATATGATGTCCGAAATACCGAAAAGCCTTTCAAAGGTGAGGCAGGAAGAGCTAAACAAGGAGATACTCAGGGTTGGAATGATAGCTGAGCTTGACGCAGTTAATCTCTATGAGCAGTTGGCTGCAATGACGACAAACGCTGACATAAGGAAGGTCCTTATGGACATAGCGAAAGAGGAGAAGACCCACATAGCAGAGTTTGAGACAATGCTCTTGAGGATGGACAAGGAACAGGTTCAGGAACACGAGAATGGAAGGAAGGAGGTTGAGGAGCTGACAGGAAAGAAATAAATCCTGTCAGTATTATTTTTTGCTTTGTAATGCAATTCAATAATGATTTATCTCACCCACTTACACGCTTCTAAAATTAAGTATATAAAACCAATTAATTATTTAATAGACTGACGACTTAATGTCATCCAACAAGTAGTTAGTGATTGCCTTGGTAGTGTAGCGGTCTAGCATATGGGACTGTCATAACCTTTTCCTCAAGGGAAAAGCTTAACCAAAAGGGGAGGCTGAGGCCTTCCAACATTGGGAATAACCTTTTCCTCAAGGGAAAAGCTTAACCAAAAGGGGAGGCTGAGGCCTTCCAACATTGGGAATAACCTTTTCCTCAAGGGAAAAGCTTAACCAAAAGGGGAGGCTGAGGCCTTCCAAATGAAATGAGAAAAAGGTTGTAGAGCTCCCATGACCCGGGTTCAAATCCACAAAGGGCTCCCTTTATTAATACAGGCAACTGATGCCCTTTTAGTATGTTCCAAAAATAAATAATGGTGTGGTGACCATCCCGGCCAAGGCGTAGGGTCTCAGGTAAGACTCCCTCATCCATCGATAAATATTCGAAGACAAAAGGTCTACCATGGACCCTTACAACCAAATTTCAAACAAAATAAACAAGATTAAGGCTGATGATGGGATTACCCCTAAGAACAAGCTTCTCCTTGAGAAGTTCAGGGACTACTGCCTTGCCAACTCTTTATCTGTTAGGAGGATATTGAAATACCTGCACTACTTATCCGTCCATGCAAAGATTCTTGGGAAGGACTTCGATTCAGCAACAAAAGAGGACATCCAGCTTCTTGTTGCTGAGATAGAAAAGAAGGAATGGGCAGAATGGACAAAATACGACAACAAGATGATGATCAAGACTTTCTACAAGTGGCTTGAGGGAGATGGGGAGGCCTTCCCAAAGAAAGTTGCCTGGCTAAAGGCAAAAGTCAAAAGCAACAGGCTGATTG
>JAWCLA010000026.1:0-10857 GCA_039091855.1 Candidatus Aenigmatarchaeota archaeon
CTGCTTTTGTTTCTAAATGTTTCAGGGTATAGCTGGTAACAGAAAACGAATTGAGTAACCTTGGAAAGTTTTTAATTTAGCAATCAAATAGTATTTAACAAAATTGTCAGGGGTTCTGCGGTGGTTGTATGATAGCCCTTAACTGGGAGCCAAAGACAGGGATTTGGTGCGAGGAGGAGGATGGAAAGGAAAGGTTGAGGAAGAACTTTTTCGGCGAGTTCAGAGACGAAAGGATATTCCTAAACCCAGAGGAGGCGCTTTACATCATAACGTTCCTAAATGGCGTTTGCTACAAAAGCGGAAACCCTGTCGGCTTCAACGATATAGCATCTCATTACATAAGGCAGAACCCAAGGCTTATGGTTGACTACAACGCCTACAGGGACTGGAGGGACAGGGGACTGATACTGAAAAAATTCGGCGAGGTAAAGCTCCAAAAGGAGCCAAAAAAGCCGAAGGGGGAGAAAAGGTACCCGGCAAAGGGCCTGAAGGTAGAGAGCATACCAGAAAAGGCTCACTGGTACCCTGAATCGCTCTTTGCTGTTGTTGACGAGCAGAAAATCGGGGAGGAACTTTTCAACAAATACTGGTTCGGACAACTTGGGGTTTACAGGCAGGAAAGGGGAAACCTGTTAAGGCTCGACTTTATGGAAACCATATTCCTGTCAAAGATGTTCGGGCTGAAAGTGATAGATTCCTCCACAGGAAAGCTTGTGACGGGTGAACATATTTTAGAACAGGTTTCAAAGAAGCGCGAACACGCAAGAAGGCTTTACGAGGTTTACGAGGACTGGAGGATGAGGGGATATGTTGTAAAGACAGGCTTCAAGTTCGGCTCGCACTTCAGGATATATTTCCCGGGCGCATCGCCCGCCCTCTCACCCAGCAAGCAGGGAAACGAAAAAAAGGAGTGGATACATTCAAGGCACGTCCTTCACGTCTTCCCAAAGGAGCAGAAGCTTCTTGTTTCGGAGTGGGCGCGGGCAGTGAGGGTGGCGCACAGCGTTAAAAAAACCTTTCTCCTTTCTGTTCCCGAGCTGAAGGAAAAGGATATAAGGGAGTTTGGCGTGGCATCGGAATTTCTCGCCTACAGGAGAAAGAAGCAGGGACAGAATCTCGTGAGGGAGAACCCTGAGGAAGACAAGCCAAGATACCTTTTGGTTGCCTTTTCAGAGGATGACCACATAGGTGGCGTTGAGCTCGCAAGCCTGCTGAAAAAGGCAGAGTCCCTCGGGCTTCAGCTGCTGCTTTCAATAACCGACAGGGAGACATCAATAACCTATTACGTCCTTAACAAGATAGTCCTGCCAGACTCGGAGAATGAGTATTACGAGATAGAGTGGATGAAGCCATAGTTGTTGCAACCTTTATCATTTTTCGATTAACCTTTGCAGAAGACTCTCGCAGGACGGCTTAACCCAATCTATCCAAGCCGTCATTCCAAACCCAAGAAGGACGGCTTAACTCAATCTATCCAAGCCGTCATTCTATAGTTGGCTCTCGGAAAGGGTTAGGGAAAAGCCTAACAAATTCCTGCTGATATTTAAGGACATAGAATAAATTCCTAACTGGAGGTTTGTTATGTTTTTTTCAGGAAGGAAGGGTGTTGCTCACCTGTTGGCTTTTGCTTTAATAGTTATTGTTAGTGCTGGAATTGTTTTTGCAACTATTTTTTCAACGCAGTTTCTGCCCAAGACCAAGCCTACAGAGGAATTGAAGAAATTCTACTCCTGCGAGCAGATAAAGAGCTTCATAAAGGAGAATGCGGGTGGGTATGGCTATGGATTTTTAGGAACCTTCGGGGCCCCGACAATGACAAGGGAGTTAATTCCCATGGCAGTTGGGGGAGCTGAAAAAACCACGACCGCAACAGAGTTCTCTACCACCAACATACAGGTTGAGGGTGTGGACGAGCCGGACATAGTCAAGAATGACGGCAAGTACATATATACTGTTTCTGGAAACAGCATATTCATAATCAATGCCTATCCCCCTGAAGAGTCTGGAATACTTTCCCAAATAAACTCGTCAGGGGTTCAGGAGATTTTCATAAATGATGACAGGATTGTTGTTTTTGGGGTTGAGTATCCGTCCTATGAAGAGCCTGTCGTAAAGAGAGAATTTGCAGCGGAGATTATGCCTTATCCGATGTATTCACCAAGAACTTACATCCGTGTTTATGACGTGTCTGACAAATATAACCCCGTGCTGAAAAGGAACATTTCAATAGAGGGGAATTACTATGACGCGAGAATGATAGGAGATTATGTTTATGTGATTGTTAACAAGGATGTATATTTTTCGGAAAACGGGCCTGTAGTCGTTCCGATGGTTTATTCAGAACAGGGTTCTAAACCCGTGTGCAAGTGCTCTGACATCTATTATTTTGGAATTCCTGACTACGGCTATCAGTTCGTCACGATTGCCTCAATAAACGTTAAAGAGGATTCGGGAGAGCCCAATACAAAAGTGATAATGTCAGGATATACAGACACGATGTATGTTTCAGCCAGAAACGTATATCTTTCCTATATGAAGAGGATGAGCTGGCAGGAGCAGTCAGAGAGATTCATAAATGCTATAAAGCCTTTTCTGCCTTCAGAGGTTTCAATAAAAATAACCCAAACCCAGAGCGAAAACATACCATTCAGCGAAAAGATGGAGAGGATGGGAGAAGCTTTCCAGGATTACTACAACTCGCTTTCAGAGGAGGAGAAAGAGGAGTTTGTGAACAAGACATACGAGGCGATGGAAAAGGCTTATGAGGACATAGCAAAGGAAACCGAGAAAACGGCAATACACAAAATATCTATAGAAAACGGTCAGATAGAATACAGGACAAAGGGAGAGGTGCAAGGACGTCTTCTTAACCAGTTCTCTTTGGACGAGAGCAATGGATTTTTGAGGGTTGCGACAACAACGTCAGGAAGCTGGGACTGGAGAACAGGGCAACAAGTTTCTCCTCAGAAAAACCACGTCTATGTTTTGGATGCAGGAATGTCTGTTGTAGGAAAGCTCGAGGACCTTGCCCCTGGCGAAAGCATATATTCGGCAAGGTTTATTGGAGACAGGGCATACCTCGTGACATTCAAGAAGATTGACCCACTTTTCGTCATAGACCTGTCAGAACCCACCAACCCGAGCCTTCTCGGAAAGCTGAAAATACCAGGCTACTCGGATTACCTGCACCCATACGATGAAAACCACATAATAGGGATAGGTAAAGAAACAGTAGAGGCAGAGGAGCCTGGAATGGATTTTGCCTGGTACCAGGGAGTGAAGCTTGCATTGTTTGACGTTTCTGACCCAAACAAACCGAAGGAGATTTCAAAATATGTTATAGGCGACAGGGGAACAGAATCTTACGCCCTTCGCGACCACAAGGCATTCCTTTTCAGCAGGCAGAAAAATCTTCTGGTGATACCAATCCTGCTTGCTGAGATAGACGAATCGCAATACCCAAAAGGAGTTCCATCAAATGCCTATGGAGATTACACATTTCAGGGCGCCTATGTATTCAAAATTGACCTCGAAGATGGGTTCTCCCTCAAGGGAAGGGTAACTCATAGTAATGAACAAAACCTGAAGAAGTCAGGTTGGTACTGGTATTCTCCATACTCAATACAGAGATCCCTGTACATAGATGATGTGCTCTACACTGTTTCCCAGGGAATGGTAAAGGCAAACTCCCTTTCGGACCTTTCGGAAATAAAAGCTATAACAATACCTGTTGCAGCAGAGAGCGTTTACAAAGGCGTATGGTAATAATGGTATTCTGACATTAATTATACCACATTTCTAATAATATAATATCCACAAACCAAGTATTTCCTTTTTATTTCTGACTAACATTTTAAAAAATAAATTAAAAGTAGGAGGTGACAAAATGGGAAACAAAGAGAAAGAAGCTTTCTGGAAGGGATACCTAGATTTTGAAAAATCAGGAGGGCACCCTAATCCCAACCCGATTATAGAGCTAATCAAACCCGTTTACGATCCTCCCAGAGGTCGCGAGGAAGCATACAAAGCTGGATGGGAAAAAGCTAAGCAGGATAGAAGAAAGTAGCTGGCTTTAAACTGTAAAAATGACTTGGGGAAACGAGGGCAGAGGGAGAGGATTTTTTATTTTTTAACCTCTCCCATTCAATATTCTAACCTCTAAAATAGGTGCACTATCAAAAGTCTTTTTCCAAAACAAATTTAATGGACGGCATCACACCCTGCTTTTATGCAATGATGCGAAAGCCGCCAATTGTTTTTAGAATTCTTTGACTTTCTTTGAGATGAAGTCCCTTATCTCCTTGTCGTCAGGTATTGCAATGGACTTCTTGAATCTCTTTGTTCCGTCTGGCAGGAAAAAACCCCTAGAGATGGCAATGAACTCGTTCTCGCCCTCGTCAGCGATTGCCTTCTTCCTCGCTATCTCTATGAAGTTGTTCTTGCCGAACTTCACTTCCTCCGCCTTCAGTGTTTGGAATTCTACCATGTTTATACCTCCGTGTCAAAGCAGCCGCAGTGAGATGACCGGCGGTTGCTATATAGTTAGTAGTAGGAAATGGGGTTTGGATTTATAAAGGTATCGTTGTATTGCTCTATGAGGTCGTGGAAACTCATTATGGAAGCGGAAATGTTGGACCTATTGTATACGGCAAGAATTAGTGAAAATACCCTGAGGGGAATTTTGTGGAAAAGCTGTCGGTTTCATAGGAGAAGATTGCAGTTTATTTATTTGGTTTGCAGTTACCCTGATGCCAACCTTAAATAATCCTGTGCAAAATATTCTTATGCTTAATGAGATTGCTCTCGTGGCTTTTGTGGCAATGCTTCCTGTCTCAGAACTGAGGGGGGCAATCCCTCTTGGAATCTCGTTGGGTCTTCCTCTTGAATATGTTATAATTGTTTCATTGTTTGCAAACTGCCTTGCATTCTTTCCAATATACTTTGGACTTGAACTTTTGTACGAGAGGTTTTTTATAAGATACCTTTTTTGCAGGAATTTGATGGAAAAAAGCAGGAAAAGGGTAGAGCCTTACATAAGCAGGTACGGGATTATCGGGCTGGCTGTTTTTATTGGAATCCCACTGCCAGTCACTGGGGTTTGGACAGGGACAATTGTGGCGTGGGTTCTCGGGCTGGATTGGAAAAAGTCCTTTCTCGCAGTCTGTTTGGGAGTTCTTATGGCAGCAGCAATAGTTAGCATGGTAGTTCTGGGATTTTTGGCAGGCTTGGGATTTGTTTTGGGATGATTGAATAAAAACTCTCTATTTCAACCCCAGCTCCTTCTTGAGTTGTGGAACCTTGTCCGTCTTTTCCCATGTGAAGTCCGGATCATTCCTGCCGAAATGCCCGTATGCAGCTGTTTTTTTGTATATTGGCCTGAGAAGTTTAAGGTGCTCTATTATTCCCCTTGGTGTTAGAGGGAAAATCTTTCTGACTGCCTCTGAGATTTTTTCGTCAGGAACCTTTCCTGTGCCAAAGGTGTGGATGAGGACAGATACCGGCTGTGCGATCCCTATTGAGTACGCAAGCTGAACCTCGCACTTTTCAGCGGCTCCGGATGCAACTATGTTCTTTGCTATGTATCTCGCCATATAGGCGGCAGAGCGGTCAACCTTTGACGGGTCCTTTCCTGAGAAGCAGCCGCCTCCGTGCCTGCCCATCCCCCCATAAGTGTCAACTATTATCTTTCTTCCTGTTACCCCGGTATCCGCCTCTGGTCCGCCTATCGCAAACACGCCTGTCTCGTTTATGAATATCTTTGTCTTGTCATCCATCCACTTGCCACATACAGGCTTTATCACATGCTCTGTTATGTCATGCCTTATCTTGCCGTTTTCAACTTCAGGGTTGTGGTGAACTGCAATAACAACAGCATCAACCCTTTTTGGCTTGCCGTCAACATACTCAACCGTGACCTGTGACTTGCCATCAGGCCTTACCCAGTCAAGTATCTTTTTCTTCCTCACTTCAGCCAGTCGCATTGTAAGCTTGTGCGCGAGCATTATTGGAAGCGGCATAAGTTCGGGTGTCTCGTTGCAGGCAAAACCGAACATCATTCCCTGGTCTCCCGCGCCTTGTTCATGGTTTTCTGTCTGGTTTACCCCTATAGCTATGTTCTGGCTCTGCTCGTGTATCGATGTTAAAACAGCGCAGTCCATACAATCAATCCCGTATTCCGGGTTTGTGTATCCTATCTCCCTGAGGGTTTCTCTTGCAATCTTTGGTATGTCAACATAGCAGTCTGTTGTTATCTCTCCTGCTATCATAACAAGACCTGTGGTCGTCAGGCATTCCACTGCCACCCTTCCTTTTGGATCCTTTGAAAGTATGGCATCAAGTATGGCATCTGATATCTGGTCGCAAATCTTGTCAGGGTGTCCCTCTGTTACTGATTCCGAAGTGAACAAAAATCTCTCAGCCATTTCCAACACTCTCCTTAAAATTTTTAATTTTGCATCAGGAACGAACACTTTATTGCGGCTTGGTTTCTGTTCTGTTTAGTTAAAGAAAGAAGGTATTTATATAATTTTTTATATATTTTAATAATAAAAAATAACTATCAGTTATTAATATCCCTAAAAAATAAAAGGAAACAAAAAAAATTGTTGTTAGGGTCTTTACCACTCGTCTTCTTCCTCCTCCTGCTCCTCTTCTTCCTCATCAAAGCTTTCCTCTTCTTCCTCTTTCTTCCTCTTCTTGTCCATTAAAACCACTCCTAATTTTTAAGTCCCTTGGTGAAATTTCCACCTTGGGCAGCGCGAACAGGTTTAGCAATATATTGCAGAGGGCCTATTTAAATCCTTTTTTACAAGTATGATTATCTATCATTAAGTGGCAAAATCATTTTTATTGATTTTATTTAAGAAGTAATTATGATAATAACCGGAAAACACATAAGGCAGAAAAGGGAGGAGGTTGGGCTTTCCCAGGCAGAATTGGCAAAGCTTGCAAGGGTTTCTCAGGCACACATAGCCAAAATAGAAAGCGATAAGGTCGATCCAAGGCTTTCTACAATAAACAGGATAATGTTTGCTTTAAAGACAAGGGAATCAAGAAAGACATGTTCTGATGTTATGCACAGGGGCGTTGTGTACGCATCTCCAGACGACCCCGTCGGAAAGATAATAAAGACTATGCACAGGATGGGCATATCGCAGATGCCTGTTATCCAAAGAGGCGTTCAGGTTGGCAGCATAGGGGAAACTACCATAATGAGAAACTTTGACAGGAACATAAGGAAGATGAGGGTTAAGGACATTATTGACAAGCCTTTCCCTATTGTTGATGTTAATGACACCATAGAAATGCTTCCAGGCCTTCTGGAAGTTCACCAGGCTGTATTGGTTTCGGAAAAGGGCAAAATAAAGGGAATAATAACCAAGTCGGATTTGCTGTCACTTAAGTGAGAATTGGTGTCTTTAAATATTTTAATATCAGCCCTTTTACAAAAAGGGCTGAACCCCCGTCAGCCCTTTCCAAGAAAGGGTTGATATCCCAAAGACGTTACTATAACAATGCAATTGTTTCATATAATGTCAGCCCTTTTACAAAAAGGGCTGAACCCCCAAAAAATTTTACTATAACAATGCAATAGGTGAATATAACAAAGTTGGGGCTATGGTGTAGCTTGGTCTAGCATCGGAGCATGGGGACAAGCCTTTCTTTACAAGAGCCCACGGGCTTCTGCAAAGAAACCCTTGGGAAAGAAACAGGCAAAAAAGAAGGTCTTGACATCCTGCTTCAGACCCCGGTTCAAACCTGAGCCTTCTTTCCCGAAAGAAGGCCAAGGCTCACCCAGAAATGGAGTTACAAAATAACTGAGAAAGTGTTATCCGTTTATTTAAGGCCTGAGGTGAAAGTCCGGGTAGCCCCATTATTTCATTCTTTAGAGCAAAAGCTAATAGTATTTAAATGGATTTTTTGCAGCCTTGCGGCTAACAATCACTAAGTCCTTAGAACGAACTTATAACCCAATCAAAACCTTCTTCTCTTTGCGAAGCACTCTTTGCAGTATACAGGCCTGCCCTCTGTTGGCTTGAAAGGAACTTCCGTATCCTTTCCACACTCAGAACAAACGGCCTTGTGCATTTCTCTCGGACCGAAATCCCTGCGCTGACCGCCAAAACCGCCTTGCCTGTCGCCGAAGCGCTTTCTTTCAAATGCCATTTTCTTTCTCTTATCGGATTTTTTGTTTCCTTTGGTGAATCCGCTTTTATCCTTTGCTTTTGGTTCTGACACTATTGGGGATTGGTATTTATATATGTTTTGCAGAATACTCTACAACTGACGATAGCATTTATTGAATGATTCATAAAAACAACTAAGGCTAAGCGCCGATGGTCCAATGGCTAAGACAAAGGCCTTCCAACCAAAAAAAGCCTTTCAATAAAAGGCTTGAGCGAAAGGGAGCTAACGCTTCCATAAGCGAGGGGAAAGCCTTTTATCCGGGTTCGAAACCCAAGCCTTTTTACAAGAGGCTTCCGCCCTCTTCAAAAAGGCTAGGGCTTACCCAAAAACAGGCGACATAGTTAACCGATTAAAGGGTTAGCCGTGAATGAAAGAAAATCCCGGTCGGCGCATTTTTTGATTTTTTTTTTGTGTGACTTAGTGTAAAAATGAAGTGTTAATATATTATATTTTTAATAAGTTAAGAAGTTTATGAAAACAACCATTCATTCATTACTTGTTTTCTTTATTAAATTTTTCAAACATTCTATAAAATTTTTATTATCATTAAGTTCATTTTCCTTTTTAAAATCCCAAATGTCTTCTTCTTTGGTTATTTCTTTTAAAAAATCTTCACTCAATATATCCTTTATGTCATCCCATCTGCCATAGAAATACTCATTTATTAAAGGCAAAATTTTTCTGAACCAAACCCTTCTCAAATCTTCTTCTGTTTCTACACCCATAAAATAAGAATGTCCTATTTGCTTGTCTCTTTCACCTTTTTCAATTATTCTTTTATTTAATGCTTCCAAAAGCTCCTTCAGATTCACACCTTTAATACTTTTGCCTTCCAATATTCTGGCATCAGGCACCATCTCAAAAAACTCAAAGCGCCTTCTTAAAGCAATATCGATTAATGCTATGCTTTTGTCGGCAGTGTTCATAGTTCCTATTATATACAGGTTTGGAGGGATGGAAAAATTCTCTTGAGAATATGTAAGCTTTAAGATTATTTCATTTTCATTACTTTCTCTTTTATCTTCTTCAATTAGCGTAATTAGCTCTCCAAATATCTTGGGTATATTCCCACGGTTTATTTCGTCTATAATTAGATAGAATTTTTTATCTCTTTCTTTCTTTGCCTTGTCTACTATATTTTTTAAGATGCCTGGTTTTATCACATATGTAACTTGCCCACCATCTATTTTTGCTGTGATGCCTTCTACAAAATCTTCATAAGAATAACTTGGATGGAAAGTTACAAACTCTATTCTACCTTCATTTTTTATGTTTTCATATTCTTTCTTGACTTTTTCATAATTGCTGAATTTTTTAAGTTCTTCTGCATCATCACATAGTTTTGTAAAATCCTCACTTCTTTCTATCTTAACTATGACTGCTTTTGTTGCATATGTTTTTCCCGTGCCAGAAGGACCGTAGATGATTATGTTCAGCGGAAGCTGTGTTTTTGATAGTTTGTTTTCTAAACTAGCAGTTATAGAAGCATTTCGTATATCTATACTATTTTTCCATTTTTCGAAAAATTTCTTTCCTTTTTCATTTTTATCAAAATAATTAAACATCATATCTATTTCGTGATAGATTGTTAGATGTTGACCTGAAATTTTACCAACATAATCAAGATAAAATTCTTTAAACTTTTCAAATTTTTTTGAAAAATTTTCAAAATCATTGTTATCAATTTCTTCATTTAAAATATCTGATAATATGTTTCTAGAACATGCATTGAATATTGGTATTTTATCTGGGTGTAGAATAGAATATAATTCTAAAATTCTTTTTGTAGCGTAATTTTTCGCATTAACCCCCTTACCCTTCACTTGTTCAATTAGATTATACACCTTTTCTAATATTTTTGATAAATCTTTTTTTTCTTTCAACCTTTCTATATCAAAAATTATTTGTTTTAGTTCTTCTATATAACCTTTGTCTAATAATGTTCCAAGTATACTACATGTTCCTCCAAAAAAAACAAGCCAGTCTTTATCTTTATATTTTACATTCCTTCTTGACAAAAGATATCTCAATTTATCACCAATATCTTTTTCGTCTATGTCTTTTCTCAATTCTTCTACCAAATTTTTTACAATTTCAACTCTTTTACTCCATATCGAATCTTCAGTAAAATCATAGTTTCCATCTTCACACACATTTTTTTCCAAAACTAAATTTTTCCAATAATAAAGCAAAGGTTTTACTTTTTCTTTCCATTCTTCATCTCGATTTTGAAGCATTTAAACACCCCCATTCAAATTTTTAAAAACTTGCTTTAAATTTTTTACAAGCTCGTCTTTCCAATCCCTTTCCTTTAGCATAGACAAATCAATTTTTCTGAAATAAATAGAAATTTTATCTTTTTCTATTGTTATAGCATTTTCTTTGCTTTCTTCCTGAATGTGTTGCGGATATAATAGAACTCCTTTAACATTTTCATATCCTTCATTTTTGTAAAACCGACAATAAGTATAAATCTGATAAAAATCATTGCTTGGTAAATTACTTTTTTCTTTAGAAGGCATTTTCTTATATTTTGTGTCTATTACAACAACTTCTTTCTCATTTTCATTATAAACTACTATGTCAGGTATTATTTTCAGATAACCTCCATTTTGCCACGTCCCCCCTTTTCTCCCTTCTTGTATTTTTATTCTATAATATTTCCCAAAG
>JAWCLA010000027.1:0-10591 GCA_039091855.1 Candidatus Aenigmatarchaeota archaeon
CATGAAAATCATTTTATTTTTTTCTGTACAAATAACATTCAATGAAAATAATACCATCACATAACATAATGGAATACTTTATGGAGGCTTTTGATTCTGCGAAGAAAAAAACACACCTCAACATCTCTCAGGAAACAGAATTTTATATTGTAGATATGCTTTCGGAATTCTCTGATGCCGAGAAGTTTCTCGAGTGCTATAGTGATGAGCCTTTTGTACTAATGCTTAAAAGAGCTCAAGAAAATGAGAATGAGAGGTTCATGCTTTCAAAGAAGATAGGCGACCTTTCAGGATATATGTGCGGCTTCTTTCCTGAAAAACTTAGGACTTCTGGAAATGACATAAGATATTACATATCTATTGGAAAGTCCGGTTACAAAATGGCATCAAGGCTTTCGCTGAAAAGAAAAGGAATTTTCGATGAGATGGCACAAAAATTGCCTGCAATAGTAGATACTCTTAATGAGATTAAAGAAAGCAGGGATGTGGTAACAAACACAGATATCCTGGAAATATATCAAAGGTGGCTTGACACAGGAAGCGAAAGGTTGAGAAAAATGCTTTTTGAAAAGGGTCTTATTCCCATTGAAGGACCTGGTTTTTTCCAATAGTTAATCCTTAAGCAAGAATTCATCTATCCTGTCCTTTGCCTTTTCCCTCTCTTCCTGGTGTTTCTTCAGGAAAGAGTTTATCTTTTCGATAAGTATCTGCTTTAGTTCGCCCGTGAGGAGCTTTCCTGATTTGTAGTCTTCGTATATCTTCCTTAGTTTTGAGTCATCAGGCTCGAAGAGTATCCTTAGCCACTGATATGAAACATCCACTTCAGGAATACCTCCCCTTTCCCTGTGTTCTTTCACAGAGCCTCTTCCTCCTGAAAAGGCATATTTCATTATCTTGTTTTCAACCTGCTCGGGCGTGTCTGTTGTAAATATTGTTGTTGTTTCCCCGTCTGATGTTGACATCTTTCCAGGACCATGTAATGAAGGCAGGAACACGCTGTGAATTGCTGCCGTTTTCGGATATCCGAGCTTTGGCGCAACATCCCTTGAAATCCTCCAATATGGATCCTGGTCAATTGCTGCTGGTATCAATGTTCTAACCGGCTTGCCTTCAATGACGCTAGGCAGAAAGCAAGGAGCAGCCTGCATGGCAGGCCAGAACATCATTCCTATGTTCGTCTCATTTGTGAAACCGAAAACAGCCTTTGCCGAGGAAGTGGTCACCTTTTTGGCAACCTGAATCGCGATTTTGTAGAGCGTTTTTGCGTAATCCGTGTCTATTATTATGAATGTCCTTTTTGGATCAAAACCGAGCGCTATCAGATCAAGCGCATTGTCATAGGCCAGCCTGTGCGTTTCATCCAGGGAAAGTTCCTGCTTGCATAAAAATTTCTCGTCATCAGTTATCTGGAAATAAAGGTTTACTTTGAATGCATCCTGAAGGTATTTCGTGAAAAACCAAGGAAGCATGTGTCCAATATGTGTCCTGCCTGAAGGGCCCCTTCCTGTGTAAAGCGCCCACGGCTTTCCCTCTTCATGCTCATTTAGAAGGATGTCCATATCCCTATGTGAGAAGAAAACCTTTCTCCTTAACATAAAATGGCTCTCTCCAGCTCCCTTCTCTATCCTTCTTATGAGCGAATCTGTTAGCGGCTTTGTCCCGAAATCCTTAATCAGCTTGGCATAATCTATGTCGCCTGAAACCTCCCAAGGCGTGACAACCATTTTTCCAGTCATAAAATTACCTTGTTATTTCCTGTTTTTTGACAAACTCCTCAAGCTCTCTTGCCCTCTTGTTTGTCTGAAAATGTTTTCTAACAGGTTCAAGAATCTCATTTATGTAGTTGATAACGGCGTGCTTAACATCAGCAGGGTGAATTTTGCCTTCCTCATAAAGCCTTACGAACTCTTTGTAACTCTCAATCTCTATCTCCCCACCAAACTTTGAAGGCCTTTCTATCCTGACCGTATTGAACTTCTCAAAGATTATGTATTTCATATATTCTGCAAGAGGATTGTCTTGAACTGTTTTTGCAGGACAGTATGCCTTCTCTATCTTCCTTTTCACCTCTTCAGGCGAGTCTGTCATAAAGATCGCGCTGTCTGGGATAGACTTTGACATCTTCATTTCTATCGTTCTTTCTGTTTTAGACATACCGTCTGTTTTTTTTGGTGGTAGAAGCCCCATAAGCATATGATGTGAAACTATGACAGGCTTCCAGAATCCTATTTTTGGTCCTATCTCCCTCGCAAGAACATTGACCTTTCTCTGATCCATTCCAAGCTGGGCTATGTCTGCATCCAAGTGAAATATGTCCGCGCACTGCATACAGGGGTAAAGGATTTGCGATGCCTGCATTACCTCGCTTTCCTTCCTTCCCATTATCTGTCCGCACCTGATTATCCGGGAAACAGTTGAGTTTCTGGCGACCTGCATAACCTTTTTCCAGTAGTTTTCATCCCTTGAATGTTCGCTTGCCCACACGAACTCAACCTTGTCAAGATCCATTCCCACTGATCTCCAAACCTCTATGAAATATTTCCCAACTGTCTGTATTTTTTCCAAATCCCCACCCATCTTGTTGTTTGCCCACGCGTGCCAGTCCGCGACAAGAAACTTGAAGTGAACTCCAGCCCTTGTCATTTTGTTTGTGTTTAGGGCTCTGACCACTCCCTGTGCAATATGAATTTTTCCAGAAGGTTCAAAGCCGTCATAAGCGATCGGTTTGCTCTTTGTTTCAAGAAGACTTCTCAATTCCTCTTCCGTGACAATCTCCTCGCCAACTTCTTTTATCAGTTTAATTCTCGATTCTATGTCCATAACAGCCACTTTGTATAATTTGCATTCTGATTTAAATCTTAAAACCCACCATTCATTATGGAAACACAACATAATGAAAATATAAGCGAACTAAAAACGTCTCATTCTATAAATATCAGCCTTCCGGAACCACTATCTTCAATAATAAGCAAACTAGAGCCACAGACCATAACAAATTTTTATGGAGGGCCTGGAACAGGAAAAACCAACATCTGTCTTTTGGCTGCAATAGAATGCATAAACAAAGGCGGATTTGTCACATACATAGATACAGAAGGCGGCTTCTCTTTGCAAAGAATCAAACAACTTACAAAAAACCCAGAGAGAATCCTTGAGAAAATCACCCTGCTTGAACCTAAAACCTTTGAGGAGCAGGGCAAAATCATACGCTCGCTTGAAAGGCAGAAATCTGACCTGATAATTCTGGACTCGGCAGTCGCGCTTTATCGCCTTGAATACGCTGATCCAAAAGCGGAAACAATCGAGGCTCACAGGGAGCTTTCAAAACAGATTTCTGTTCTCTCATCAATTGCAAGGGAAAAAAACATTCCCGTTATAATAACCACCCACGTATTCCAGAACTGGGATACCGGAGAGAGTGAAATGGTTGGCGGGGAGATGATGAAGTATTGGTCAAAGGCAATAGTATATCTGGAAAAAACAGGCAGGGCTTCTGAGAGAAAAGCCACCATAGTCAAGCATAGATGGCTTCCTGAAGGCGGGAGCGTGAAATTCGTCATAGTTGAGGATGGCATAAAACCCAGCGGGTTCAGGATTTTCTAAAACTCTCCAAAAACCTCTTCACCGACCTGTCATAACTCTTCTCTGCTTCCTTTGGGAAAAGGCATCCAGGAACCTCTCCCTTATCCCTGTGATGACGGATACATACACAGCACATTCCTTTTCTTGAGCAGGGTTCATAAGTGCAGCCACACAGCTTCAGATTTTCCTCTCGGTTGGGACATTCTATCATTTCCTTATCACCTCTCCATTTGGCTTTTTCTCTGAAAAAACCTCTGCCTGAAACTTAAAGATTTTACATTCCTTGTCAAGCCAGGAGTCCGGAGCGAGACCTGCCTTCATGCAGGTATGCTCAAGAAATTCCTCATTTGATAGTTTATGCTCTGTTGCGACTTGGGGAAGCAAAAGCCCGCTGTGAAATCCCTTCCTTACTATTAACCCGTCCACGCCTATTTTTATGTTTTTTGGATAATCTTTCGGGTTTTTGCACTCTATTAAATGTGGTTTTGTGAGCACAGAAACCTCAAATATTATTTTGGGCAGCTCTTCCTTTCTTACAGGTTCAAATCTCGGGTCCTGGCAAGCATAGATTGAGCAGTCACAGATTGCCTTTTGCAAAGGATAAATCGGCTCTGGGTATCCTATGCAACCCCTGAGTTCCATTTCAGGATAGGTGTGAAGCGTAACGAAGGCACCCCTTTTTTCATAAAATACGGCAGGAAGGTTTTCTGTTTTTGGTTTTTTCCTCTCCAAGAGAAAACCCTCGGCACTCTCTCTTGCAAGCTTTACAGCAATTTTCCCTTCCTTTAGCTCCATATAGTTATTATTAAATAGGAAATTAACATATCTTACGCTGCCTTAAAGAATTAACAGACTACTATTGGTGTTACAATGAAATACAGGATAATAAGGGATGAGAAGGAGCTGAAAAGGCTTGATAGGTTTCTGAATGCAAAAGGCAGGAAGCTCCTTTTTTACCACAGGGATGCAGATGGCATATGCTCTGCCGCGCTTATTCTAAAGTTCTTTTCCGGGTTTGAGACATCTCCCAGGCAGGGACCAAGGATAGAAAGCGATTTCGTTAAGGAAATCGTTGAGAAAAAGCCTGATTTGATTGTTTTTGTTGACCTTCCCGTTGACCAGGAATGGGAGAAGATAAAGGCTGTTTTTGAAAGGCTCCCGAAATTAAGGATGGTTGTAATAGACCACCACATATACGAGAAAGACCTGAACTCCAGAAAAACAGTCCACATTAACCCAAGGTTTTTTGAAGATTCCTATCTTGCAACAAGCTATGTTGTTTACAGGCTTATGGAATTTCTTGGCAAGGATGTTTCCCAGTTTGTATGGATTTCCGCAATCGGCATAATAGGCGATTATGACATAAATGATTGCAGGGATTTGTTGGAATTGTGTGAAAAGACATATCCCGGCTCTATAGGAAAAGACCCTATAAAGTCAAAACTCGGATATGCATCGGAACTTATATGTTCAGCCGTGACGATAAAGGCATCCGAGGGCGCTGAAAGGGTTTTGAAAATCCTTCTCGAATCGAATGACTACAAAAAATTCATTAATTCAAAGCATTTGATGACCTGGCACAGAAAAGTAAGGGATGAGATAAGAAGGGTAGTAAAGGATGCTTACAGGAACGCTGAAATACACAGGAAGCTTTCCATTAACATTTACACAATAAAAACAAGGATGAACCTCACCTCGGCGGTTTCAACATATTTTGCGGAAAGATATCCTGACAAGGTTGTTGTAATAAGGAGAAAGTCTGAAAACGAGTGGAAGCTCTCCTTTCGAAATCAGTCCGGGGAGATTAACGTAGGGGAACTTGCAAAAAAATGCGTAAGGGGAATAGGCAGTGGCGGTGGACACAAGAAGGCAGCCGGGGCGATTGTCTCAGACTGGGAAAAATTCAGGGAAAGGCTTTTGGATGAGATAAAAGCAATTAAAAGAAAATAAATCGGCTTCCCAATTCTTAACTATGGGGTTTTACGTAAGGCCTGAATATATGGAGGTTATCCATTACTACTATTTCTCGATGGGAATTTTCAGCTTTATGTGCGCCATAATATTCGGATTTTCGGCAGTTTACTCAATTGCCTTCATAATCCTTTACATCGGGCAGTCATCATTTGCCTGGTACATAAGCTGGTATATGCAAAGGAAAATGCGAGAGTTCGTTATACCAAATTCTATAAACTATGCGGCTGTCCACATTTTTTTCACTTTTTTTGTTGGCGGGCTTACATTTGGGCTTTGGCTTTTGGGAGCGCTCAACGAGGAGCTTTTGGTTATGATTGTGCTTTATGTTAATTATTTTCTGTTTTTCCTTGCTTTTTTGTGGTATCTGATTTCAAAGTTCGGGATTTTGAAAATGTTTTTTGATGTTTATGACAGTGCAATAATTAACAAAGCGAAAGGTCTTATAATCAAAACAAGGGAAATGAGAAAGGACATTTTTGTTATAAATTTGGCAAGCAGCGAAACAATAAAAAATTACATACCAGGCTCAGACCCGGAAATGGACGAGTTGCTCATTAATTTATGGAGAGTGAGAAAGTCCGAAATGCTTTTGAGAAGGATAGCTGAGATTGAAATGCTCGTTTGTGACCATATTGTCAGTAGGATGAGAAAATGGATAAATCAGACGATATCAAAGGATGTTATAACACCTAAAGAGAGGGCAACAATAGACAGGTATGAGCAAACAATAAATGAGTATGCAAAACTTGCAATGGAGTATGAAAGACGTGTTGTTTCAAAACTACCTCCTGAATAAGCATTTAAATACTTGTTCCTTAAAGTTATGCTAATTGTTAATTGGCACGGGCTAGCCATTGAAAGCAAATTAATTATTAAGCCTTGTTGGCGATTACCCCGATGAAACAGCTGTTTCTTTCGGGCTTAAATTTTTAGTAAAAGAGGAAACTATGACAGAAAAAGCACACACAGAAAAAGGAAAGGTTATGCAAAGGGAGCCAAAGGTTTCACAGCAAAGGGAAACACAAAGCATAATAAGGATTGCAGAAACCAATCTTGATGGAAGGAAGAATGTAGAGGTAGCAATAAGAAGGATATCTGGAATTTCGTTTATGTTAAGCAACGCTATAGCAAGGAGGTGCGGATTTTACGGAAAAAGGCTTTCTGAACTTTCCGAAAGCGAAATAAAGATTTTGGAAGATTGCATAATAAATCCTGAAAAATTTGGAATTCCTGCTTGGATGTTCAACCGAAGGAAGGAACCCACAACAGGAAAGGATAGACATTTGATAGCTTCTCAGCTTGAGTTCACGCACAAAATGGATATAAACGAGTTGAAGAAGATGAAGTGCTACAGGGGAATAAGGCACATACAGGGTCTTCCTGTAAGGGGCCAGAGAACAAGGTCCTCATTCAGAAAGGGCAAGACCGTGGGTGTAAAAAGGAAGAAAGAGGAATCAAAGTAAGGAGATGTTATGCGAAGGATAAGAAAAAAATTCAAGAGGCCGAAAACCCCTTGGAATATGGCAAGGATAAAGGAAGAAAGGAATCTCATGAAAGAGTATGGTCTAAGGAGAAAGAAGGAGATACTTGTTGCGCATGAAATACTTAGGAATTACAGACAAAGGGCAAGAAGACTAATAGCCGAAAAGGACAAGGAAAAGGAAAGGATTCTGATAGATAAAATGGCAAGGCTTGGGTTGCTTACAAAAAGGGAGAGCACGCTTGATGACATTCTCGCTCTTGACATAAGAAATGTCCTTGACAGGAGGCTTCAAACAATTGTTTTCAGGAGAGGTATTGCAAAAACCCCTCTTCAGGCAAGACAACTCATAGTCCATGGTCACATCTCGGTTGCGGGAAGAAAGACAAAATTCCCTTCCTACATTGTCCCTGTTGAAGAGGAGAGGAAGATAGTGCTGATTGAGACAATCAAGCCACAGGAAGAAGTTAAGTGATATTTATGGCAGAAGAAAAAGGTTCTGAGAATGGAGAGATTCCTGCTGAAACTGTTCAGACAAGACAGCAAAAAGGAAGGTGGGGGGTCGCCCACATTTACTCTTCAGAAAACAACACGATTATTCACATAACAGACATAACAGGAGCGGAAACCATAGCGAGATGCTCAGGGGGGATGGTAACAAAAAGAGACAAGGACAAAGGAGCCCCATTTCCTGCTATGCAGGCTGCAAGAAAGGTTGCGGCGGACGCACTTGCAAAGGGAATAACAGGCGTGCACCTAAAAATAAGGGCACCGGGCGGGCACAAAAAGAGAATACCCGGGCAGGGAGCGCAACCTGCTATAAGGGCACTTGTGAGGGCAGGGCTAAGGATTGGAAAAATAGAGGATGTTACACCAATTCCCCATGACACTACAAGAAAGCCTGGTGGAAAGAGGGGAAGAAGGGTATAAGTAAATCGTGATAATATGGCTAAAGGTCATAAACCTGTTGCTGGATCGAGAGGGTTCTGGCCAAGGAAGAGGGCAAAGAGGATTTACAGCAGCTTTAAATCTAACATCACTCCAAAAGAGGCTGTGCCACTTGATTTTGCAGCTTACAAGGCTGGAATGACGCAGGTTATAGAAATGGATAACAGGAAGACTTCTGTTACCCACGGGCAGGAGGTTGTAAAGGCAGCCACTGTTCTCGATTGCCCACCCCTTTTTGTAATTGGAATAAGAGTTTACAAAAAATCAAGGTATGGAATGGAAAGTATGGCTGACGTTTTGGCAGAAAAACTGCCAAAGGATTTGGCAAGAAAAACTGGGATTCCAAAAAACCCAGAGACAAAAAAACGGATTGATGTTGTTGAGAAATCACTCGACAAGGTTGTGGACGTCAGGCTTATTGCATGCACAAAGCCAAGGGAATCTGGAATAGGAAAGAAGAAGCCAGAGCTTTTCGAGATATGCCTCGGCGGTGAGGTTAGTGACAAATGGAACTATGCGAAACAGAGGCTTGGCAGTGAAATAAAGGCTGAGGAGATATTCAAGCCAGGTGATTTTGTTGATGTCAAGGCTGTTACAAAGGGGAAAGGCTATCAAGGCCCTGTCAAAAGGTTTGGTGTGAAAATCAGGGGGAGGAAACATACAAAAAAAAGAAGGCACATAGGAAACCTGAGCGCCAGGAACGTTGCGAGGGTTCTGCCCGGAAAGATTGCTTTTGCAGGACAGCACGGCTTCCAGACAAGGACAGAATACAACAAGAGAATTCTAAAAATCGGGTCTGACGGTAAGATAAACCCAGACGGCGGATTTGTAAACTATGGGTTGGTGAAAGGACATTACATAATTCTGGAAGGCTCTGTTCCAGGCCCGAAAAAAAGGCTAATTATGCTAAGGAGAGGCATAAGAGCCCCGGAAAACAGGAAGGAGCCTGTTGAGCTAAAAAAGGTGATATTGGAAAGCCAGCAGGGTGTTTAAATGGCTATTATAGGAATTTTAACAAAATCTCCTGTTTCTGACATAGATACGATAGAAAAAGTTCTCTATGAAATTGGAATAGAAGGTGGTTATAGCATTGGGAGAAAAGGAAATATGATTGAAATAGATTTACCTGAAATATACAAAGACTTTTTTCTGGAAAGGTTTAAAGAATTTGGAATGAATATAAAAACTGACTGATGATTTTAAACCCCTTAACAATTACTTTTTATGAAAAGAACGGGAATATCAGACCTGCCTCTTCATAGTGGAAAGGCCCCTCCGTGGCTTTTCAGGAGGATGGTTAAGCTCGCTGGTGGAATAACGGAAGCCATAATTCTTGAATATGGACAGGATGAATTCCTTAGAAGAATATCAGACCCTTATTGGTTTCAGGCATTCGGCTGCGTGTTGGGTTTTGATTGGCACAGCTCAGGAGTTACCACTACTGTTACAGGAGCTTTGAAAGAAAGTCTGAATCCAGAAGTTGCTGGTATTGGTTTTGCAGGCGGAAAGGGAAAGTTATCAAGAAAAACCCCTTATGAAATTTTGAGCATAGGAGAGAAGTTCTCCTTAAGCACAAGGCAGATAGAAAGGATGCAGTACTCGAGCCGTATGTCAGCCAAGGTGGACAGCACAGCAATTCAGGATGGATATCAGTTATACCACCATTTTTTTGTTTTCACCGAAAAGGGCAAATGGGCCGTTATCCAGCAGGGAATGAATCCTGAAAAAAGATATGCAAGAAGGTATCATTGGCTTTCCGAGAATGTCCAGAGTTTTGTCGAGGAACCGCACACGGGTATAGCCTGTGATTCAAAGGAGAAAGAGGTTCTGGATATGACTTCCAGAAAAAGCAGCGAGGCAAGAAAGATTTCTGTCGACGTCTTGAATGACACAAAGGATTTCTCAAAGCTTTTTAGTGGGCAGTCTGTTTTGGTGGATTTCCTTGGAAGCAAACCGAGGATTTTGAGTATGCCGAAAACCCATTTTATCTTAAACATGGGAAAGAGGGATTTGGAAACCTTAAACAGGGCAAGAGAGATACAGCCTGAAAACTATGAGGAGTTTCTTTCTATTCAGGGAATAGGTCCTAAAACAGTTCGCTCTCTTGCTCTAATCTCAGAAGTTATTTATGGCAAGCCGCCAAGCTGGGAAGACCCTGTGAAATTCTCATTCGCTCACGGCGGAAAGGACAGGATTCCATACCCTGTTGACAGGAAAACCTATGACAAGTCAATAGAAATACTAAGAACAGGCATAGAGCAGGCAAGGCTCGGTCAAAGGGAAAAGCTATCAGCCATAAAAAGGCTTGGCGAGTTTTACGGGTGAATGCTTTTAGAAACACTCACTGGCTCTCGTAAAATATGAAATCCACAAAAAAAGTGGCTATAAAGATTGTTGCCAAGAGTCCTATTATCAGGAGAACAGGAATCCATACTTCAAGCCTGTATGCAAGGGAAAAATATATTGCCACAAGAAAAAGAGCAATTATCAATAAAAGTGCGCCAAGGACTATTGCCTTCTCTTTAGGGGGATGCGTCCTCTCCCTGAGGTGTTTCTTTCTCTCCTCCTTTGTCCATTCTGCCATAAGAATATTTACCTGAGAGGGCT
>JAWCLA010000028.1:0-2089 GCA_039091855.1 Candidatus Aenigmatarchaeota archaeon
GGCATGGCAGAGGCTCCGGGTTCGAAGCACCGCTTTTTAGAGGCAAGTTCGGAATGACGGCTTGATAAGAAAAACACAAGCCGTCCTGCCAGAGCGCTTCTGCAAAAAGCGGTGGAGCAAAAACCGCTTGCATAAAAGGTGAAAATCCCGGTCGGTCCATTCATACAGCAAATGAGCCAAAGTTAATCTGGGTAAACATAGAAAATGCAAGATACCCCGTAACTATCAATACTAATGAATGTTTTAGCCCGCTTATGATTGAGCCCTCAGCCATTTTTCCAGTTGCAAGCCCTGCAAAAAAGCCCTGAATCAATATAAAAATTGTGAAAATCTCATAATATGCCTCCTTTGTTGGAAGGGTTTCAGGCGAGCCTGTTATCGCAATCGTGACTTCCGAAACTGTTCTCTCTGTCAGGGAAGGTATCAGGAAGCTTTGAAGAATTATTAAAATGAATATGAAAACAAAGAATATCATATAAGAGGTAACCACTTGGGAATGAACAGAGGCTGAGCGCTCCTTCTTTATCTTTTCAACAGTCACCAAAGACCTGCTGACTGCCTCCAGCGTGTCGGATATTTTTCCGCCAACCTTGTAAGTCTCTAATATGGTTGTAACTGCCCTTTTCACAGGAACCGAGTTTATTCCTTTTGAAAAATTTTCCAACGCCTTCATAAATGGTATCCCCCAGTCCACTTGGGAAGCAAGTCGGTTTACATAAGGGTCCAACGCCATATAGTTGTTTCTTGAGCAGTGATTAAGAGCGAGAGGAAGGGTCATCCCAGAATTTATGGAATCCTTCAAGTCATTTATGAAAACTATGAACTGCTGCTCAATCTCCCTGTTTGTTTTATACCTGGTGTAAAGCATAAGAACAGCAGGAACTGACGCTATCAGGCCACCTATTACATTTATAACAGGGAACAGGACAGGATAGTATTCCACCACATAAACAAGGTTAAACACTATAAGGAATATTCCAATAAGCGCAAACAGCAACTGGTTCCAGTATCCAAATTTCACACTCCCACCGGCCTCTTGCTCTTTATCAGACCTATTATCATAAACTGAAACATTATAAGGAAAAATATTATGCCAATCAGGACGAATTGCAGGTCAATACCCATTCCTACAAAAGATGATATGACGAGAAGGAATGTTATTCCCAATGTAGGGAAAATAACCGCGAAAATCATATAAATAAGCGTCATTGGGTTAAGCTGCGAGCCGTACTTCTTTATTGCAACCCTCTGCTCCTCAGAAAGACTGTCTACTATCTGCTTCATCGTGTTTCCTATGTCAGCCCCTGATTTAAGGGAGTTGACAATCTGCCACAAGACCCTCCTGAAATAAAGAGAAGGGTTTCTTCTCGCAAGCATCTCGAGAGCTGCAATCTCTGACTTTCCTGTGCTTATCTCGTCAACAGCCTTTTTTATCTCATCCGAGAGTATACCGTATTTGCTGTGCGAAATTGAAACAAGCGCATTGAAAAGAGGAACGCCTGACCTTACCTCTATAAGCAGGTGATGAAGAACAAATGGTAGATTCTTCTCAATCTGGTTCACCTTCCTGTTAACATAAAGTTTTGGGTAAAAAATCACATACATAAATCCTACAAAGCCTATCACAGAGCTTGCGCCAAGTGATACGAGAATCAACCTTGAAACCTCGATTTTTGCAGCAAAGAGAACCACAAAAAGCCCTGTGAAAAGGACTGAAAAGTAGAAAAGACCCGTGAAAAGTGCAAGTGCAACCCACTCCCTTGGCTCGAACCTGAACTCTGACTGCTCAAGCTCGTAGGCAAGCCCTGGAAAAAGGTTTGAAAAAAACTCACCCCAGTTAAGCAGATGTTTTGTTGCCCCTTCCGCCTTATCCATAGGCACTGGAACTATGGGGATTCTCTTCATGGTTTATTATTTGTCATTTGGAGTAATAAAGAGTTTTCAAATAGCTTTTTATAATAGTAATACCATCTATTGGTGATAGTTAGATGATAATGTTTATTTTCATAAAAAATAAAGTTATTGTTAACTTAAAATCCTATTTCCAGGTTATACACTTCCACAAATACCTCGATAAATGCTTGTATGT
>JAWCLA010000028.1:2099-10274 GCA_039091855.1 Candidatus Aenigmatarchaeota archaeon
TCAAATAGCTTTTATAAGCAACTCTTAAACCTCTTTTTATCCCTTTTTATCTCATCCTTCAGCCTCGGGAGCTTCATCAGAAAGCCGCACTTTTTGCACTTGACCATAAGCGGCCTTCTGAACTCCTGTTCTCCGCTCCTTTGGTCGCCACACTCAGGGCATACATACTTGTATTCCGCTGTTGTAGAACCAACTCTAACCAGAACAGAAATCCTTCCCCTTTCCTCACCCTTGGAATTCTGAAGGGTGCGGTTGGTTATGTAGCTGTAGTTTCCCATTTTCTCACTTCTTCTCGTATTCAACTATATGCCTTTTTCCTGTAAGCTTATTTAAATAGACCTTTGACTTATACCCATAATGGGTTGAATAAAACTCCCTGAATTCCAACCAAGGCTCCCTTTCAAGTATTTTTGTTATCCTTTTGAAGTCCTTGAGGCTTTTAACTTTCATAAGATCACTTTTATCATTTAATAGTAGTAACTTATATATAAAGTTTTCCTTAGTGCTTTTTCAGCCTTATCTTCATAAAGTCCTCTGCCATAATTGTGTTCGGAAATATTTTCTTTGCCTCCTGCTCAAGCTCCCTTACGTCCTGATACCTTCTCGAGAAGTGCGTCAGAACAAGCTTGCTTACTCCTGCACTTTTTGCAAGCTGTGCTGCCTCCTTCGCTCCTGTGTGCATCTTGCTTTCCTCTTCCTCTGCGAACGTGGCGTCACATATCAGCATATCAGATTCCCTTGAAAGCTCGAGAAGGTTCTTGCAGGGTCTTGTGTCTCCGGAATAAACCACCTTTATGCCTTTCCTTTGTATACCCACGTCCTCGAGCCTTACCCTTTTTCCCCTGAAATCCAGGAAACCCCTTTCCTTTAGCTTGCCGACAAGAGGACCCTGCCTTAGCCCGTAAAGCGACTCTGCCTTTTTTATGTCCACATTCCAGGAATCATTTTCCTGAAAGCAATAGGCTACGGAAGGAACAGTGTGCTCAACAGGTGTGGATATTATCCTGAACTTCTTTTCCTTCAGGACCTCTGTCTGCTCCGAGCCCTCGAAAGGGACGTTTTTTGGAACTATCCTGAACCTCGGTCCCCAGTAATCCAGGTCTAGTATGTCCCCAACGAACCTCTCTGCCTCAGGACCGTAAATCCATAACTGCTTTCTCCTCTTTTCAAGGTTCATTGTCTGCATAAGACCTATCAATCCTGCCCAGTGATCAGCGTGCCAATGGGTTATGAAAATCCTGTTTATCTTCATGAAGCTAAGCCCTGCCGTCATTAGCTGTTTTTGTGTTCCTTCTCCACAGTCCCATAGCATACACTCTGCCTCGTATTGCAGCCATATTGCCGCAGGATTCCTTCTTTTACTAGGTATTCCTGAGCCTGTCCCAAGAAAAACGATTTCAAGCATGTTTATATTTCTCTCTGAAATTAAAATAAGCTTTTATACTGCCAACTAGCTCCAGAGGCTCCGGAAAGGCGTGAAACTTTGGGCCTAAAATTAAAACCCCATCTAACTCAAACCACTGCCTCAACCAGAATTAAATTCCCTCTATTAAAGGAGCAAAATCCTAAAAGGATTCCTTCAAGTCTTTCAGGGATATCTGCTCCTTCTTCATTTCCATTATCTCCTTTGCATGCTCTGAATCTTTCGGCACATTGATGTTTATGTATTCAGAGTCGATTCTTTCTAATTCCTTGTCAAGAGACTTTATTTTGTTCAGCGGCATAATTCACCCAGCCCATTTGAAATTTGTTTGGCATATTTATAAATATTCCCACAAAAATCCCACACAAGCCGTCAGAAAGAAAGGCTTATACCCTTCCCCCACCTGACGCTTTTTACATTATGGGTTAAAACAATATCCCTTTCTGCCGTCCTGAACTTTTCAGGAAGAACAGCCTCTTTTATCTCTGTTTTCAGGGAAAGATTCCTGTCTTTCTTCGCCTTCCATATTTTCCCGTTCAGCTCCATAATGTCCTGAACAGAGAATGGGGTTTTTTTCCTCGGAAGTTTCAGTGGCTCTGGAAAGCTTTCCCTCTCTATCTCCTTTCCCCTCAAATCACTGTAAATCCTGTGCGTTATAAAAGGTATAACAGGGTGCATAACGAGAAGAACCAAATCAAGTATTTTGTTGAGAGTGTATATGGCTGATTCCTGCTCCTCCTTTGAAAACAACCCCTCCTGATTGTATGCCCTGTTTTTAACAAGCTCTATGTAGTTTGAGGCAAAAATCTCCCATATGAAATGCTTCATTCTGGCAGAAGGCTTGCTGAAGTCAAAACTTTCGTAGTGCCTTCTGGAATAGGATATGAGTTTTGATATCTCCTGAAGCATAAGAAGGTCAATGTCCATAATTCTTTGTGGTTTTTCAACAGGCTCAAACATAGACACGAATCTTGCAACATTCCACAGCTTTGTGAGGAACTTCATTCCTCCCTCTATCCTCTCATATGAGCATTTAAGGTCCGACAAGGTTATGTTTCCTTCCAATGCACACCAAGCCCTGAAAGGTTCCGCACCGAATTTGTCTATCACGTCCCTAGGGTCTATCACATTGCCCAGGGACTTGCTCATCTTCATTCCCTTCTCGTCAAGTATATGGAAGTGTATCCACACGTTCTGGAAAGGTTGCTTCCCGGTGATCTGGTAGCACCTCAGCAATGTGTAGTAAAGCCAAGTTCTCACTATCTCCTTTCCCTGCGGTCTTAGCGAACAGGGATATACCTTTTTGAAAAATCTATTGTCCCTTCCATAACCGAGAATGAAAAGCGGCGATATTGAGGAATCGAACCAAGTGTCAAAGACCCTGTCCTCACCCCTGAACTCATTCCCGCCGCATTTTGGGCACCTTTTCACAGGAGGGCTCTCCTTCCAAGGCTTGTAGTATCTCCCTTTAGGAGGAACTATAACCTCTCCACATTTGCAGTACCAAAGGGGTATTTCAGTTGCATAATATCTCCTCCTTGATATCGCCCAGTCCATTGTCAAAGAATTTATCCAGTCAAGAAGTATCTGCTTTGACCTCGGGGCAAAAAACCTCGTCTTTCCTACCACATTTTTAACAATTTCCTCCTTAATATCGAGCTGTTTTAGGTAGTATTCAGGCATTGCTATGAATTCTATCGGGGTCTTGCTCCTCTCGCATATCGGTGTCCTGTGAACAGTTTTTTCCTTTTTCTCAATCAAACCTCCCTTCTCAAGCTTTTCTATGATAAACTTTCTTGCCTCCTCAACAGCCATTCCTTTAAGAAAGCCTGAATTTTCATTCATCTTTCCATCCGAGTCTATTGCATAAACAGGCTCAATCCCCATTTCCCTGAAAAATCTTACATCGGTATAGTCCCCGAATGAGCACATCATCATAAGCCCCGTGCCCATTTCCGTTTTGGCATAGGGATGCGGCTTTATTGGAACACTTTTTTCATAAAGAGGGACTATCGCATTCTTCCCCTCAAGATGCCTGTACCTTTCGTCCTGTGGGTTATAAACAACCATTCCACAGGTGCAAAGGAGTTCTGGTCTCGTTGTCCCTATTACAACTGTTTCTCCTGTTTCCTTTATTTTCCACTTGACATAAACAAAATCCGTTTCCATGTCCTTGTATTCTATCTCGGCATCAGCCAGGGTTGTCCTGCACTTCGGGCAGTAGTTGTTTGTCCTGTTGTCAGTGTATATCAGCCCCTTTTTCCAAAGGTCTATGAAAGTGGATTGTGTGAGTGACCTGTAAGCATAAGAGTCCGTATAATACATATCCCCAGGGTTTTCACCTGGATTCCAGGAGTTGTAAGAATGACCCAACTTGTAAAAAGATTCAAGGCTCTCCATACTTGATTCCTCAAGAAGCTTCTTGCACATCCATATGAACTTCTCTCTTGGCGTGTTGTTTATGGAGATTCCGAATCTCTTTTCTGTCGCTACCTCTATTGGAAGCCCGTTCCTGTCCAACCCGAGAGGAAACAAAACGTTGTATCCGCACATCCTCTTGAACCTTGCTATAAAGTCCATTATAGTGTATGTCGCTGCGTGTCCCATATGAATTGGAAAATTGACATAAGGAGGAGGGGTGTCTATTGAGAAAACGGGTTTTCTGCTCTTTGGATTGAATGCGAAAACCCTTTCCTTTCTCCATTTCTGCCTTATCGGCTCCTCGAATTCCTTTTCCCATCTGCTTTCCTTAAGCTTGGGTTCCATCATCTCACCTGAAACCAATAAAAAGAGAATATCAAAAGTTTATTTAAATAAATGCCTACAATTTTAACACCATGAAAAAAAATCTTGTCGTTTTTATCGCTTTGTCATTGGCAATGCCTCTAATTTCAGCAGAAAGGGTTCCCGTAACCCTTATGAGCTGCAGGGACCTTTTGTGCACCAACAGGACTGATACCTTTTTGGTAAACGAGTCTGCATACATTGACTACAACTCCTCCATAAGGGAAATATCCTACTCCGCAACCCTGACCTTTCCTGACGGGACAAAATACCAGATCACATTTCCCAACAGGATAACATCAAACGCAACTGGAAACTACACTGTTGAGATGACTGTTTGGAAGGAAGGATATGAGGAAACAAAACTTACTAAGGTTGTGCAGTTTGTTGAGAGAATTCCTGAACGAAGGACAGAAAATCCTTACAGGGTTGATATAGTTCCATTAATAACACTGGTTTTATCTGCCCTGATAGTTTTTTCCCTGTGGAAATATTCAAAAAGGCGGCAAAGACAAAAAGGCAAAAGGAAATAACATATTTAGTACTGCCTCGCAACATAAACCACAACATTTGCCTTTTTTCCGCACACTATGCACTTCCCTTTGGGAATCTCGTTTGTGTCGGCCCTTGTTCCCCTCACATCAGCGTGAAGCCTCTCCTTTATTCTCTCAGCACACTTCCTACCTTCAGAATCCCTTGAGCAGAAATCAACTCTTACAAAACCGCCTTTCTTGAGCCTAGCCTCAAGCTCGCTCATATCCTTTGCCTCGTTAACCATTGAGGCAAACCAAGAGTCAGCCTTTTTTATGAGGTTTTCACTGAGTTTTTGTCCTGCCTCTTTTATCGAGGGATATACCTCATTTTCTGGAACAGTCTGTTTCTCTCCCGTGTCCCTCCTGACAATAACAACCTGCCTTCTCTCCAAATCCCTTGGCCCAATCTCAACCCTTATGGGAACCCCTTTCATTTCCCAGTGATTGAACTTCCATCCAGGCGTGTTTTCTGAATAGTCTATCTTTACCCTTAGGTTTTCTTTCTCCAGAATGCTTCTTACGAACTCGCACTTGGACAGGACCTTTTCCTCTTCCCCTGTTTTTATTATAGGAACTATTATAACCTGCAAGGGAGCTATTTCAAAAGGAAAAACCAAGCCCTTGTCATCGCCATGTATGGCAACCACAGAGGCAAAAATCCTTGATATGGCAGGCCCGTAGCAGGTCTGCCACACAAACCGTTCCTTTCCGTTCCTGTCTGTGAACTTTATCCCAAAAGGCTTTGAGAAGTTCTGCCCAAGAAAATGGGTTGATGGCTGCTGTATGACCTTGCCGTCAGGCATAAGCGTGTCAGCTGCAAACGTGTAAACAGCCCCAGCAAACTTGTCCCACTCAGGCCTTTTGAAAAAAATGAATGGTATACCAAATACCTTGTGCATAACGTTTTCGGTTATCTCCATATCCTCCCTTACCTGATTTTCTGCTTCCTCTTTGGTTGCAAATGCATCATGCCCTTCTATCCAGTGAAACTCCCTGCTTCTTATGAAAGGCCTTGTTGACTTTGTCTCGTGCCTCCACACCTGGCATCTCTGATACAGCTTGAGCGGAAGGTCTCTCCACGACCTTATCCATTTTGAATACATTGTATACATGGCTGTCTCCGAAGTTGGCCTGAGCGCAAGCCTCTCCTCAAGCCTTTCATTCCCGCCTTGCGTTATCCAGAAAACCTCAGGTGCAAATCCCTCCACGTGCTCCGCCTCCTTCCTGAAGTTTTTTTCTGGTATAACAGCAGGAAACCAAACAGGAAGATGACCCTTCCTGCGCATCTCACCCTCAAGAAGCCTGTACATTTCTTCCATGCAGAGAACTGCCCATTCCCTGAATACAACAAAACCCTTAACATTGTACCTTATGTCAGAAAGCTCTGTCTTTGCTATAACTTCAGAGAACCACTCGGAAAAATCACTCTTCCTATGGGTCATACCTTCTTGGTTTTTTTTGCTTTCTTCGGACATATCATCAGTAATAGTCTTTTTAGAAGATGTTTTAAATTATTAAACCATCTTTGCGAATTTTTTGGCTATGAAGCTTTGGACAATCCCGAGCTTCAGGTATCTTTTCTGGAGATTTTTTGGAAGATATTTGAAATCCCTTATCCTCTTTCTGCAATTTTTTGAGCCGCAGTAACATTTCATTGTCCAGCAATCTTCGTCCATACTAGTGGAATAATCCCATGTTATCTCTTCCCCTTTCTTGATATTTTTTATTGCAATAACATGATTGTCATTTTTAACTCCTGCATTGGGATTACAGGAATGATTAATAAGCTCTCCCGGCTCTCCCCAATCCATATATTTGTCATCCCCTATTTGTATGGGATACGGCTCTCTTCCACTTTTCACTACTTCATTTCCAGACATTATCTTTCCGTTAAAATAAAAGATAACTTCCCCTTTCTTTATGTCCCTTGCAGCGAAAAGCCCTCTACCTAACCTACATTTCTTTACTACAAAAATCCGTGACAAGGTTATCCCCTGAGATTTTTCAGCTCCTTTGACTCAACCGTTCCCAACCTCCTATATATCCATATTATTATGAGAAGTGCCAGAGCCGTTATTGACATATCTATTACTATTGATGTCAATACCAATGCCTGTGGCAGGGGGTCAACAGAATAAAGAGCAAATCCCTGAATGTTTTCAGGAGTAACTATGGGATTTATTGAGTTTTCCCTGTAACCAAGGGTTATTATGAAAAGGTGTATTCCGTTGCCCATTATCGCCAGTCCCATTATTTTTTTCAACAAGTTGCTTTTGTATGCAATGCAAAAAACCCCGATTGACAGCAGAACAGTCACCGCAAAGTAGGATTCATATATCATATCAATCACTATCAGTTTTCGCAACTGTATACCACACCATAAGAAGCCCTGTGAAGACCATAACTCCTCCTACTATGTTGAAGAAGAGTAGTGAAGAGCCTGACCACAGGCTGAAGAGCCTTTCAGTAGGTACAAGAGCTGCCCGAAGGAAGAACTCAAACAAAACAAGCATTACCAAAATGAACCCTGCGACCGACTTCAACACGTCTATAACTGATTCCTTGATTTCCTTTTCAGTTTTTTCTATGCCGTATGCAAGGGTGTAAATAACAAAAGCACCTGCCATAATTGAGCCGCCTGAAAAAGTCCCACCAGGAGTGGTATGTCCATGGACAATCACATAAATACCATATAAGAGTATAAGGGGAAACATAATTTTCGCTGCTGTTCTCACTATATCATCCATCATCTCACCTTTTCTTTATTGCTGGTTTTCTCTATTGAAAAAAGCCCGAATCCAAGCGCAAGAACACCCATTGCGGCAGTGAACAGCACCGATTCTTCCCCAAGCGTGTCGTATCCCCTGAATTCCCAAACTATTGCAGTGACAGTGTTTGTAGCACTCAGCTCTTTCCACCCGTCTGTAATGAAATATCTCGCAATCTTCCTTTCCCAATGGTTAAAGTCAGGGCTGAAAACGGAACTCAGCATAAAAACTGAAAACACAACAATGCACATTACCAAAATAACGAGCTTTGCCATTTCCTTGTTCATTTCTTTACCTCCCTCTTCTCGAATCTCGATGTCTTCTGAATTGCGATAATGAAAATAACAGTGCTGAGTCCTGCCTCAACAGCAGCCTTTGTTATCGCTATGTCAGGCGCGTTAAGAAGCAGGAAAACAGCCGATGTGCAAATCCCCGCAGCCGACAGGAATATCACTGATTTCAGCAAGTCATTTGAGTATATAGCCATTGCTGAAAAACACACAACAGCAACCAGCAGGAAGTCAAAGAGCAACCACATAATTAATTATTGAGAGAGGCAGGTTAAATTTTTGAAGGATTTAAAACACCACAGCAAACTAATTTCCATGAAAATAATACAGAGGGGCGCAGAGGCAATTCTTTATATTGAGGAAATTGGAGGGAACAA
>JAWCLA010000029.1:0-10158 GCA_039091855.1 Candidatus Aenigmatarchaeota archaeon
CAGTCTTGCAAGCCTTGCCTTGAGCTGCCCTATGTGAAACTGCGTGTGCTTGTTGTACTGCGTTCTTGCAAGTTCCTCCTCTATTTTCCTGATTTGCTCCTCTATGGTCATAAATCAATATTAAAAGGCTCGACTATATATTAAGCAGGTAGTATGTCAAAAAAAATCATAGCCGATTTGTTTATGGTGATTGTGATAGTCTTTTTTCTTATGGCTTTTTTTGTTGTTCCACAGTTGAAGGAGAGTATGCTTGACGTTCTCTGTATGCCAGAACTTATTACAATGCAAAAGCCCGAGTGCATATTCGGGCCGCTGATGATTCACCTGATACCGTTTTTTGCTATCAGCTGGCTAATAATAAGGTGCTTCATAAAGATAACGAAGTTTGCCTCGTTTGTTGACTCATCCCCTAAAATTCAGGGTTTTTTCAGAACGCTGTTCGAGAAGCTTAGATTCCTTGACTGAATATTTCAGGGAAGGAAGTCCTTCCTCGCTATCTTGTCAGGTAAGTATGTCTCTGAGATGAACTTTATGCTTTTAGAAGACAAAGCCTCGAGCTCGAGCTTGTAGCCAACCTCCAGCATGTGCTTCAACTCGTATTGCCATTCCTTTGGCTTGAACCATATATAATTCAGCATCTCGTTGGTTCTCTTTATGTCGCCTTGGTTAAGCTTGATGGTAACGTTGCTCGCAATCTTGTATTTCTTCACGTCCTGCGTAGTGAGCCCGATGAACTTTGCGTCAGGTGTGCCGAGCCTGTCGGAAAGGAAGGAAAGGTTTATAGAGCCCTGCTTTATGACCGAGTAGATGTAATATCCCCAAGGGTCGGCGTCAGTGAGGACATAAATAGGCAGCTTGAACTCTTTGTGGAGTCGGTTGATAATCCTCCTCGTGCCCCTGTCGGGCTGTCCCTTTCCTGTTATGATTATGCAGTTGTGCTTCTTCCAGAACTTGTCCTCGTTAAGCCTTTGCCACACAGCGTCTTTCTCTATAACCAAAACGAAATCCGCTGAATTGTCAAGCTTTATTATCTCAGGCTCAACATTGGATGGTATTGCCCAGCCAGAGCTTCCCATCTTAGTCCCATCTATCTCGTCGCCGGAATCGTTTATCACAATTGGTCCTGCTAAATATCCTTTCCTGTCAGCCTTGAGGTGAAGCCTCTCTCTTAATGTGTTTAATGCTGCCTCTATGTCTTCTATTATAGGGTCCGATTCCTCCTGCTCCTCAAATGTATTCTCTTTTGTTTCTGGAATAGTGCGTTTCAAGGCGTAGTACAAATCCCTGATTGATATGGTTACGCCCTGCTCTATTATTTTTTTGCACTCAGCTGCAACCATCAGCGTCTGCATAAACTTCCTGGTGTGAGCAATATTCAGGTATGTCCTGTGGCTGACCTTGTTTCCGAGCCTTATAAGGTTGTGCTTCTCGTCAAAGTAAATGTTGGAAAGCGTGCGGATGGGAAGTTTTATGTCAGGGTTCTCCATCCTCTCTATCTGCTCAATCACACCTTTGGCAAGCCTTATCAGGTCTTCCTTTGGGTTTTTGCTATACATATCACTCTTCGCTTCCATTCTCACCATCTCCATTTTCCTTTTCCGAATTGGTTGAATCATTCTCCTCTGATGTGTCCTCTGCTATTATCTCGTTCCATCTTGCCTCTACTATCTTCATGAGGGTTTCCTGTATTTTTTTCTTCGACACTCCTGTAAGCTCCTCAAGAGCAGCGGCTGTTTCATAAGCATACTTGTAAAGCGTGTTTTTCTTCTCCTCTATCATCTGCGCCCTTCTCACACTTGACAGGTGAATAGAAAGCCTTCTGGCACAGTCCTGCAGCGCTAGCTTTATCTCCCTTATTATCTCGTCATAAGAGGATACAGCCTCCTTTGACTCAGACGTGAACGGGACCCATACGGATGCTATGTGGATGAAAAGGGCAACAGGACCTTCCGGCAACTTGTCGCCAGGTATTCCGTATCTCTTCCAGTCAACAAGCATCGCTGCCTTTGTTATCGCGCAGTCCCCCTGCTGGTATAAAAGAGGGACCTTGTTGGCGAACCTCATTATTGTGGGTTCTGTTATTGAGCCGCCATATGCTATGCCAACCTCTATCTGGAACGGCCAGCCACGGTAAACAGATGGTGGCCTTGACAGGGCTGAAACCCATTCAGGGTTTAGCTCCTTCTTCAAGCCGCTCTCTATTAACTCTGTCCCTAGAGGAGAAAGGCAATCCGTTGGTGGCCTTGTTATCTTGACTTCCTTTATTGCCTTTGCAAGCTTCAGAACCTCCTCCTGGGATATTTTCCTAGGGCTTATCTTCGGGTCAACACCAGCTGCCTTGCATATCTGTTCAGCTGTCAGCTTACCAACCCTGCTGAATTCGGTCGTGAAGAATGAAGCGCATGTCCTTGCCTTTGTCTCATGCAGCATTCTTGATAGAATCCCAACCTCAACCCCATCAAGGTGCGGCTGTATCTCCTTTGCCTCGACGGGCAGCGAATTCACAGACCTCTTGAACTCTACCCTTCCGTTCGGGGAATCAAATATTATGTTTGCATAGGGATTCGCTATTGCAACCTGCTTCAGGAATTCCAGCACGCTCTGTTTGTGCTCCCTGTAAACGCCTTCTGCGACAAATGTTATCTGAACACCGTGCCACTTGTTGTCACCGTCCTCTATTGTCTCCTCCTCAAGGATTTTGGGCTCGTTCGTCTTGACGTCTATCTTCAATGCGTATTTGTGCGTTTTCCCGTCCCCTATTGAGGAATAAACAACAGTAGGCTCGCCTGTGGTGAGTTGTGAGTACAAAACGCAACCTGAAATGCCTATTCCCTGTTGTCCCCTGTTCTGCTTTAACCTGTGGAACTTCGAGCCGTACAAAAGCTTTCCAAAAATGTTCGGTATGTGTTTCTTAAGTATGCCCGGCCCGTTATCCTTAATGATTATCCGGTATTTCTCCTTCTCTATCTCCTCTACCTTTACGTAAATATCAGGGAGTATGCGCGCCTCTTCCGTCGCGTCAAGTGCGTTGTCCACGGCCTCCTTCACTATTGTAAGGAGTGCCTTTATCTTGTTGTCGTATCCAAGAAGGTGGCGGTTCTTCTCAAAGAACTGGGATATGCTTATCTCCCTCTGCTCCGCCATCTGGTGTGCTGTTTTTGGTGTATCTGACATATTTTATCTCCCTTTTTATATCCATTTTGAACACTAAATCCCTTCAAAATACAGAAGGAAATTTCAGATTTTCGCTCGCTTCACAATTGTCTCGATATGCTTAAATTCCTTTTCATCCAAATCAGCGACTCTTTTCACAAGTAGTTTATTATTTATTTTCAAACTATTTATTGCTTTCCTTGCTTCCCTCTTTGTCGCTTTTCTGCCAAGAAAACCTGTGCAAAAAACCTCCCTCAGCGCGTTCTTGAGCAGCATCTTGTCCCTCATAAGCAGTTCGGCTGCAAGGGATTTACTCTTTGGAACAAGAACGACCGCAACGGAAGACGTCCTTGGCACAGGGCGAAAAGCCACCCTTGGAATCTCAAACATAAGCTTTATGTCAAAAAATTCCTGCGCAAAAAAAGACAGCTTGGATCTCTTTTTATCTCCCTGCCTTGCAATCAGCCTGTAAGCAAATGATTTTGGGAATGCAAACACCCCTTTCTTGAATCTGAATTTGGGCAGCCTCCTGACAAGCGCCTCACAAATTGAGTAAGGGGTGTTTGAGACAATCCTGTCAAAATTTGGCTTTTCCCTGTCAAGAAAATCCAGCACGTTCTCCACAACAATTTCCGCATTTTGAATTCCCATCTCCCTTAACTCCCTTCCGAGTGAAGGGTCTATCTCAACAGCTATAACATTTCCCGCTTTTTTCGCAATCTCTCTTGTGACAGTTCCCTTACCTGCTCCTATTTCCAGGACTGTCTCCCCCTTTCGAATCCCCGCAAGGGAAACAATCCTTCTTATTAGAGCAGTGTCATTCATAAAGTGCTGGTCTAGAATCAGCACAGGGCTTGTATTCTTAGGCATAATAAAATTTTGGATTAAAAAAATAAAAGGTGCCTTCAACTAAAAAACCTTTCACCTTTGGGTTGCTGTGTTTTACTTCTGCATAAGCGTCAGCGCTGCCCACAAGGCACCAATCAGCAGGAATATCAATCCAATCACGTCGAACAACATTGCCCCATAAAAGGCCACTGAAGCCTCTATTCCCGAGAACACGTTGAATCCGTGCGCCAGCAGGAAGAGAACACCTGATGCCGCTATGAAGCTGAACGCCCTCGCTGCCTTTGTGCGTATCTTTGCAAACTCTGCAAACACTGGCGCGAGCAATATTGTCGCGATTGCCAAAACGTCCAAAGCCATTTTATCACCTGATAAATATTAGATGGTGTCGCTAATAAATGAAAAATGAAAAATACGCTTATTGACGATTTTTATTTAAGGAGACAATTACAAATAAACCTCTATGGCGGCCGCGAGGAAAATAAGTGAAACCGCTATCCCCAGAATCTTAATGCTGTCGGCTGTTATTATTTTCAGCATATGGGAGTCCCTGTTCCTTATGAGCGCGGCGGACAGAAGCCCGCCTGCCAGCCCTGCTGTCACAAACCCCGCTATCTCCGGTATGCCGTGGGGAAGGAAGCCGAGGGTAACGAGAGGTATGTGCCAAATTGTTTCTGAAAGCTTTGCCCCAACGTAAACGCCGAGTATAGATGCGTTCCAGGAGATTATGAAGACGACGCCTGCCCCGAATATGAAGGAGAAAATAAGCGAAAAGGTCATTACCTGAAGGTTGTTGATAAGTATTCTGTTGAAAAGGGCTGACTTGCTTTCTATCGCGGCCCCTGTTACGCCTGTGTTTATTCCCTTTATCTGGTTTATCTTCGCTATCTGCACCTGGAAAAGTTCCTCAGGGAGTATGAATGACCAGAAGGCGAAAGCCATTGTCAAGCCGAGGAAAAAGAAAAGCATAATCATTATGTCCTTCTCGTGTCTGACCCAGAAGAACTTCTCGTGATGCTCTCTTATGTATTCCTCCTCGAGAAGCTCCTCCTTCTTGAGAAGGTGGGTTATGAAATATGATGATGGCAGTATAACAAAAAGCACTGCGAAAAGCCCTGTGGGGTCAAAGGATATGCTGGAGATTATCACCCTGTATGAAACCTGAGCGCTTATGAAAATCGCTATGCTTCCCATTATAAAAGCCCACGGGAACATTAGGTAGGGCTTTTTTGTTATCTCCTTGAAACTCACGAGGGATTCAAGCATATGCATCCCAATATTATTTATTGCATTGATAGGATTAATATACTATGACATTTGTTATCGGAGTGGGTAACGAGTTGAAATGTGATGATGGAATGGGTTCAGGAAAGGACATTCTTGTCATCCCTCCTGAAGTCCCTGAGAATTGGATAGAGCCCATAATAAAGTTCAAGCCAGAAGTCCTTATTTTGGTTGATGCTGCTGATTTCGGTGGAAAGTCAGGCGAGATAAGGGTGATAAGGGAAGATGAGATAAGCAAGGTATTCACTAACACACACAGCGTGCCGCTTGTTCTTTTTCTGGAGGCGATAAAAAAGAAAGTCAAAACAAAAACGATTTTTATAGGAATACAGCCAAAGACAACAGGGTTTGAAAAACCTATCAGCAGAGAAGTCAGGGAAGCGGGAAGAAAGGCAGCTGATGCAATAAAGAAGATTGTTTCATTCCAGGCAAAGGTTTAGCCCGTAACCTTCACATTCTGACATTCTGCATAAATCTCGTACTCGTTTCCGTATTTCTGGAATTTTCCAGTAACTGAAACGTTGTCGTTCCTTTTGATGTCAACAGCACCCTTGTATTTGGAACAAAACACCTTTAATTCCTCTTTCCCGTCTGTTATGTAAAACTGCTGATACTCATAGCCTTTCTTTGACTTGTAGTCGGAAAGAACCCTGCTGACTGTTCCCTGGACGGAAATCGTCCTATCCAGTGGAAGCTCCTGGAGCATCTGCGAAACGCTTCCCATCTCTTCCGAAGCGAGCTCGTCTTCAAAGGGGTTTACGTATACCACCCTTCCCGTGAGCTGCCCACCAACCCATGCAATGACAAGGGTTCCAGCTATGAAAGCGCCGAATATGCCAAGCCTAAGCAAGTCCCTGTTTATTTTCATTTTAATCCACCAGTCAGCCTGAATTTTTCAGGAATTTTCCCAATGGTTTTTGGGTTGAACGCCAAGATAAAGACAATGGACCAAAAAACTATCCCCCAGTTCGCCACGGGGTTGGAGTACGTTGCGATGTTCATTGTGAGAAACATTGTAGTAAATGGGTAAAGCCACATTATGCCTGTCGGGTTAATGGTGTCAAGGAAAAGATGGGAGAGGAATCCTGCCCCAAATCCAGCGCAAATGTCGGTTCTCCTTGTTGCAAAGTAAATTGCAATCATTGCCAACCCAAGAAAAACGGGTGTGTGGAAAATCCCCCTGTGAATCAGTGGAAACCCGAAGCCTGTTGCGAAAAAAATTGTGTCGGCGTCCGCGACAACCCCAGCAATTGCAGTGGTCTTCAGGGGAAATTTCATTATGCTGCCAATCGCAAGCGCAAAGGCCAAATGAGTGAGGAAGAGCATATACTTTACTTGGAGAGGAGGGTTAAAAGCTTATCCAAAAAATGTTATAATTTTCATAATTTTTCACAGATTACATTACTTCGCTTCAAATCATCAATTATCTATCAGTTTTGTTAAGACATTTTTTGGAAAGACGACTTTGTTATATTGGCTAAAGTCGTCAATACCTAAAAATTCTAATTTTGAGGTAGGATAGATTGGATAATTTCTTTTCTAGTTGAAAAAACTCTACCCTAATGGATTAGTTAGTTTTTTTCTTCTTTTCCAGTATCTCCACGTAATCGGCAGCCTTCTGCAGAGCCTTTGAAAAGCCGGGCTCAGCGCCTATTATCAGGACTTCCTTACCGAGCTTTTTAACAGCCTGAACCACAGGAAGATAGTCAGCGTCCCTTGAAGCTATGGCAATGACATCTATCTTCTTGTCATAAGCTGCCTGCAACGAGGCAATAGCAACAGAAACATCCACGTCAGCGTTCTTCTCTCCTGCCAGCATTATGGAAGGCTCGAATCCCTGGTTTGCGACAGCCTCGACAAGCTTGTCTGAAGCGAACTGGTTAAGGAAGACCTTTCCTGTTACTATCCTTCCGTATTTTTGCACGGCCTTCCTCATCTCGTCAAGGTCTATGCTGAACTCCTTCCTTATTATGTTCGGGCCGTCAACGAAAAGCGCTATGTTTTTCGTTTTCCTTCCAAACCCAAAAATGCCAATCACCTGCACAAAGTATAAGCAGTCAGGTAGCTGAACTGCCTTCTCATTATTTGGAGAGGTTATTATTATACTTTACATCCAAAGGAAGGAGAGAAGCCAGGCAAGACCGTAAAGGAAAAATCCTGTTATGCCTTCAAGAATCCAGAGTATGAATTCACCTGCCCCTGTTACAACAGCTATGAATGGGGATATTATCAACAGGACAGCGCCCATAACAACCAGCAAAAGAAAACCCTTTCCTGCCTTTTTAGGATTTTTAGCAAACGCGAAAACAGAGCCTGTTATAAGACCTCCTATGTGGGCAACGTGTGCTATGTTTCCGAAACCTGGCTGGTAGTATGCAACCAGGCTCTCGGCAACAGTGAACATAAGTGCTACAATTCCCAGGGGAAGAGGAAAAACGTAAAAGCTTACCTTTTCCAATGGCTTAAGAAGCATCGCGGTTCCCATAAGACTGAAAATACCTGCGGAAGCCCCAACCACGGGAGAAGGGCTTGTCAGCAGGAAGGAGAGGCTTCCGAGAAATCCGCCCACAAAATAGATTGAAAGGAACCATTGGGCATTGGTCTCGCCCTCAACGATCCTGCCGAAAAAATACAGACCCAGCATATTGAAAAAAAGGTGTGATGCGCTTGCGTGGAGGAACATAGACGTTACCCATCTCCAAAGCTGGAATGCGGTTGCCTGCGAGAGCGAGTATCTCTCGAAAGTCCCCTCCCTTACCTGCTCCGGCGCGGAGAAAACAAGGAGAAACACAATAACATTAATGGCTATAAGAAACAGCGTCATTCTCTGTTCAGTTTGGGATTTGCCTTTTGCCATAGATTTAATTATTTCCTTTACAAATAAAATAGTATGAAAAAGCTACCAGACAGCGAGGCGCTAAGACTTATCAAGAAATACAAAATACCTTTTGCAGAAACGCTTATCGCTAAGAACGAGAGGCAGGCAGCCCTTTACGCAAGGAGGATAGGATATCCCGTGTGCCTGAAAATATCCTCGCCTGACATAATCCACAAGTTCGATTCAGGAGCGATCGCTCTCGGGATAATGGATGAAAAGTCCCTGGTGGAAGGATTCAGGAAGGTTGTTTCCTCCGCAAAAAGGAAAAACCCCAAGACAAGGATAGACGGCGTTTTGGTGCAGAAATTCGTGCCAAATGGAAATGCGACAGAGCTTGTTGTCGGCGCAAAGGTTGACCCTCAGTTCGGGCCTGTCGTGATGTTTGGCTTGGGAGGGATTTTTGTGGAGGTTATGAAGGACGTTTCCTTCCGCCTTGCCCCAATAGAAAGAAAGGACGCGCAGGAGATGATAAGGGAGATAAAGGGTTACAAAATCCTTCAGGGCGCAAGGGGAAGAAAGCCAGCAAACCTTAAGGCGATAGAGGGCATTCTCCTTTCTGTCTCAAAAATGATATGGGCAAACCAGAAGAAAATAAGGGAGCTCGACCTCAACCCTGTCTTTGCTGATGACAAAAAATGCATCGCGGTTGACATAAGGGTTATGACCGATTAGTTTATTTCACAACACTTGCAAAAATCTCCAAACCCCTCTCAAACTCCTCTTTTTCTATAACCAGAGGTGGAACGAATCTTATTGTTGAGAAGCCGCAACTGAGGAGAAGAAGCCCCCTCTTGAAGCAGGAATTGAGGACAATTTCGGTTTCCTTTGTTGCTGGCTTTTTGGTTTTCCTGTCCTTAACGAGCTCTGCAGCGAGCATAAGACCTTTGCCCCTCACGTCTCCTATAAGGTTCTTCTCCTTTGAAATATCATTGAGGTAGTTCAAACCAAATCTTCCCAACTTTTCAGCCTTCAACCACAACCTGTTTTTCTCAATGTATTCTATTGAAGCCAAGGAAGCGGAGCAGGAAAGAGGGTTTCCGCCAAAGGTGTTGGCATGGGCACCTCTTGGCCAGGACATTATCTCCCTTCTTGCCACGCATGCACCGAGAGGGAGCCCTCCTGCTATCGCTTTCGCAAGGCAGATTATGTCTGGCTGCACCCCGAAGACCTCTGAAGCGAACATCCTTCCTGTCCTTCCGAAGCCTGTCTGCACCTCGTCCAGAATGTAAAGACAGCCTTCTTCTTTGCAGAGCTTTTGGAGTTCCCTGTGGAAACCGTCAGGCGGAACTATGTAACCTCCCTCTCCCTGTATTGGCTCTGCTATTATTCCTGCAAGCTCATCCTTCGGGACAACCTTCCTGAGAATCTGGCTTCTCAGGTAGTTCAGGCATTCGTAATCAGGATGCTCGCATCTTTGCCTTTTTCCCATAGGGCACCTGTAACAATATGGGAATGGCGCGTAATCAACACCAGGGACAAGCGGACCGAACCTCTCCCTGTGTGTTAGCTTTGAGCTGGATAAAGTCATACTGCCGAAAGTCCTTCCGTGAAATGCTCCCAGAAACGAAACCATTCTAGGTTTCCTTGTGTACCACCTTGCCAGCTTGAAGGCACACTCAACGCTTTCTGTCCCGGAGTTCACAAAAAACACCCGCTTCTGGAAATTTCCAGGCGTTATCCTGCAAAGCCTTTCAGCAAGCTCCACTGTCAAGCCGTCATAAAAATCCGTTCCTGCTGTGTGAAGGATTTTCTCCGTCTGCCTCCTTATAGCATTCACAACATCAGGGTTTGAGTGCCCAACATTCGCGACAGCAATCCCGGAAGTGAAGTCAAGATACCTTTTTCCGTCTGAATCCCAGATGTAAACTCCTTGCCCCCTCTCTATTACAAGCGGGTAGCTTCTCGTATAGGAGGGCGAGATTACAGCCTTGTCCCTCCTTATTATTCTTTCAGAAGAGGAGAATTTTTTGGCAGCTGCCTGTTTTTTTGGCATAGAT
>JAWCLA010000003.1:0-16965 GCA_039091855.1 Candidatus Aenigmatarchaeota archaeon
TTAATCCCATAAAGCAGCTTTCTCAATGCCCTGTGATACTTCCTGACTGAAACATATACACATTATTAGATACAATAAATGTTATGTTTGCTGTTTTCCTGAGAGACAACCCAATAGCATTAGTAATCTCATTCTTGTTGATGCCGTTGTTCCAAAACTTGGGACTGATAAAAGTATTTTGAGGTAAATTAAATTTCGCAAATTTAGAAATTAGAGATTTTTCTATCAAAATTATAACCATTGATTTGGTGTTTTATGGAATTAATATCACTTTAAATAAAGAATTCAAATAATATGTATTTGTGAGTATAAATCTGTACATCTCAAAAAGCAACTATTAACAAACAAAATCGCTATTTAAGAATGATATGTACAAAATCATCAATTAAAATTGCTCACCGAAATTCAAAGTATTATTAGCCTGTTGAATTTCATTGGTGGATAGACAAATTTAGTTTATTTAAAAAGAAAATTTAGTTATAACTGAAATGACATAGGCATAACAAGTTGTGATGCTAATGACTGACATAAGCCTGATTTTTGAGGTTCACCAACCCATAAGGCTGAACAAATATGGAATAAGAAGGGATGTTAACAACCTTTATGAAAGGTATTTTTCAAGCGAGTTCAACAAGCTCATCTTTGACAAGGTTGCAAGGCACTGCTACTATCCTGCAACAGAGATTCTGCTAAACCTTGTTGACGACTTGAAGAGGGATAAAAAGCCCTTCAAGGTTTCCTTCTCGATAACAGGGCTTTGGCTCGAGCAGGCAGAGAGATGGCACCCTGACCTTGTAGAGATGTTCAGGTCTTTCCCGAAGAACAGGGTCGAGTTTCTGGACGAGACTTACTATCATTCGCTTACAGGGCTTTTTGAGGATCCAGGGCAGTTTATAGAGGATGTTAAGGAACACAGGGAAACTATAAAGTCATTTTTTGGCTATGAGCCAAGGGTTTTGACAAACACAGAGCTTATTTACAACAACAACATAGCGAGGATAGCAAGGCAGATGGGTTATGAGGCTATATTCACAGAGGGTGTTGACAGGATATTGCAGTGGAGGTCCCCAAACTATGTTTACACTCCGCCTTCCCACGTTTCTGACATAAAAATCCTTCTTCGTAACCGTCGGCTTACAGATGATGTTGGATACAGGTTCTCGTCAAGGGAGTGGGATGAGTGGCCACTGACAGCTGAAAAATACTCATCCTGGCTTGCCGCCTCTCCGGGACAGTGCATAAACCTTTTTATGGATTACGAGACTTTTGGCGAGCATCATTGGGAGGGAACTGGTATATTGTGGTTTCTTAGAGCTTTGCCATACCAGATAAACAAGTGGGAAAATCTCATTTTTTCTCTTCCAAGCGAAATAGCGGAGAAATACAAGCCTGTGGGAGAGTATGATGTGTTTGAGTTCAACACGATATCGTGGGCTGATATGGAGATGGATGTTTCGGCTTGGCTTGGGAATGACATGCAGAGAAGGTTTTTTGAGGAGCTGAAAAATCTTTTGCCATATGTAAGAAAGACTGGCGATCCTGAGCTTTTGAGGGCATGGAAGCTTATGCAGACATCTGACCATCTCCACAACATATGCACAAAGTGGTGGGGTGATGGTGATGTCCACAGGTATTTCTCCTATTTTGACCATCCCCAACAGGGATTCGCTGCGATCGCTGACGTGATTTTTGATTTGAAGCAGAAGGTTTTTGAGAAACTGATGGAGAAAAGGAAAAAGTAATTTTGAAGTTCCGAAGGAAATTCTCAACCAAATCGTGCAAATGAAAAACAACAAGCTGATGTCATAAGGCGAAGTGTAGTGGAAGGTGAGAAGCGCCTTCTCCGTAAATGTCGCAAAGATAACCAAATAGTAATTTGACGACCTTGCCCAATATAACCAAGTCGTCTTTCCAAACATCTGTCATAAGGCGAAGTGTAGTGGAAGGTGAGAAGCGCCTTCTCCGTAAATGTCGTTTTGTATGTAAGTCATAAGGCGAAGTGTATTAGTCCCACAAACCCATTGCCTTTCCGTAAACACCTGTCGTCCATCTTGCTATTTTGTCCCAAGTGTAGTCCTTCTCTACCATTTTTCTCGCGTTGCTGCCCATCCATTTTATCCAGTCGTCATCCCACAGCGTCCTGTTAATTTGATCGCATAGTGATTGTATGTGTGCAGGATAGGAATGGAGTCCTGTCGACTCATGAATTATTGTTTCCTTCAGTCCGCCTGTGTAAGAACCTACTGTTGGGGTTCTTGCTGCAGCTGATTCCAAAGCGACTATGCCGAACGGCTCATAAACAGATGGCGCGACTGTTATGTCTGCTGTCTTGAAAAGGGATATTAGAGTTTCTTCTGGTAGATAACCAGTAAAGTAAGTCTTATGTGCTATTCCTATCCTGTATGCCATATTCCTGTAATAGTCAACAGCCCCTCCGCCCGCTATCACGAATTTTGCTTCTGGGTGCTGATTCAAAACACCGGGAATTGCGCCGAGAAGGTAGTCAACTCCTTTCTGGTATGTTAGCCTTCCAACAAATAGAATAAGCTTTTCCCATTCTGCAGCAAAGAGATTCCTGTCAATATCCTTTTTGTTGTTGTCAAACCTCGAGATGTCAACGCCGTTCTTTATGTAGTGAATCTTGTTTTCAGGGACATTGAATATGCTTTTAACCTCGTTGTAGAAGTCCTTTCCAACTGTTATAACCTCATGTGCCTCGTAGGTTCCATACCATTCCAAATCATTTATCATTTTTGTGTAGGAATTATGGATTCCTGACCTGCCCCTTTCTGTGGAGTGAAGGGTAAACACCATTGGTATTTTCAACAATTTCTTTATTCCAACTCCTGCAGGAACAGTCATCCAATCATGGGCATGAACAAGGTCGAATTTCTCCTCCTTGTGAAGCTCTATTGCCTTTTTTTCCATTTGGTGGCTAAGGAACATCGACCAAGAGATTGTGTCAGGGGCGTTGGTGGAAGGCAGCCTGTGAACCGTTACCCCTTTTGTTTTTTCCTCTTGGTTTTTGTCTCCATAAGTAAGAACGTGTACGTCGTGTCCCATTGAGGCAAGAGTCCTTGAGAGGTCATAGCAATGACTTCCTATTCCCCCTACCTTGAATGGAGGGAATTCCCAAGTTGCCATCAGTATTCTCATCTAACCACCAAAGGTGAAGCTTTTCTTTTTGAATTCTCGTAAATATCTATAACCTCTTTCTGCCAGCCTTCTTTTATCGGGTCCACAAGCCTTATTTTTCCTTCAGGAAGCTGAAGGTCTTGCAAAAGCGAATGGTATGTTCTTTGGTTGTTGGCAAGAACAAACCCTGCCTCGTAAGTCAGCCACCATTCTAGGTCAGATATTATTCCTGAATGCGGGGCACAGAATCCCCTTTCCTTTTCAGTAGAGTGTATGGTAACTATGAGAGGCTTTTCTGTGAACTTTGCAAGGGATATTGCAGATGTTGAGGTTATCCAGTCATTGCCATGGATTATGTCAAAACCCGTTTCCTCAAAAATCTCCCTTCCTCTTCTCTTTATCTCGTTGTTCATCATCATTGACCAGTTGAAAAGGTTGTCGCCGTGGATTATAAGAGGTACTCTGTGAATGTATGTTCTTTCTCCTATTTTTTCCTCAAAGTTAGATGTCCCGAAGCAAACTATGTGAGATTCTATGCCTTTTCCTGAAAGGAATGTGGCAAGGGATCTTACATATTCTGAGACCCCCTCACCTGAAACGAATTCCCTTACAAGCAAAAGCACGCTTTTAATCATTCCATCACTTCAGAAGTTCTTTATATATCGCCTCAACCCTTGAAGCTGTCTTTTCCCAAGAAAAGCTTGCAGCCCTTATTCTCGCATTTCTCTCAAGGCGCTTTCTCTCGTCATCATTTTTTAGGAGAAACTTTATTTTTTCTGCAAGTTCAAGGTGGTTTCCAGGCTCGAAAAGCAGTCCTGATTTCCCGTCTTCTATTATCTCCTTTATCCCGCCTGTCCTTGAACCGATGACTGCCTTTTTCATCGCAAGCCCTTCCACTGCAACAATACCGAACGGCTCGTAAATGGAGGGAACAACAAATATGTCAGAGGCCGCTATCAAACTCATCCTTTCTTGTTCAGAAACAAAGCTGTTTATGTGAAGCACGTCAGGAGGAAGGTTTGGTATTTCTCCGTGGCTTAATAGGACAAGCTTCACGTTTGTTATCTCTTTTTTCACCTCCTCGTATGCCCTTACAAGAACATCTATGCCCTTCTCTCTTACAGGCCTTCCTACAAAAAAGATTATTCTGTCATTGTCAAATCCGAATTTTTTTCTTGCCTTTTGTCCTCCTATTTTTTCAGGATCGTATTTATTCAGGTCTATTCCGTTATGTATGACCTCTATCCTTTCCTGTGAATAGCCCATCTTTATTAACTCATCCTTTATGCCGTTGCTCACTGCTATAACCTTGTCAGCTCTTGAGCCTAGTTTCTCTATCTCAACGACCCAAGGGTTTGGGTTTGGGTTCCTTCCTATCTCGCAGGAATGCATTGTAACTACCCACGGCTTGCCTAAATGTTTGCTCGCAACAAGACCTGCCCACATTCCAAGCCAGTCGTGCGAGTGAATCAAGTCAAGTTTTTCCATATGGTATAGAATCTCTATTGACTGAATGGTGAAGTCAAAATAATCTCCCCCAACAAACCACTCGTTTGGTGTGAGCAGTTTGTAGCAATCAAAAAGTTCTGGCCTTGGCCTTATTCTGAAAACATCAACACCATTCACGATTTCGTGCTCTTTCTTGTCGCCTTCCCTCTTAAGGGCTATTGCTGTTATCTTGAATTTTTTGGAAAGCCGCTTATAGAGCTCATCTTGGTAAGTGCCGAGCCCTCCTACTATGTTCGGAGGAAACTCCCAAGCGATGTCTCCTATCCAAAAATTAGGTTTTCTGTTTCCCTTTCTCATATATTTTATACTATATGCCTTTCTGATAATAAATTGTTTTATTATCAGGAACCAAAATATTAAATATGTTGGATTGGACTTTCAAAAAGGATTTTGGGGACAGACACTACATTCTGACAAACAGGAAGGGTTTTTTCTGCAGGTATATTGATTCAGGCTTCAGGACAAAGTGGTGCGGTCTTTGGATGCCGCCGATAAAACATATTGAATATTATGCTTACTGCCTGAAAGGATATAAGGAGCAGTGGCTTTCGTGGGATAATTGTGTTGAGTTTTCGCTAAACCCTTGGGGGGCTTTACATAAATTCAAACTTCCTGAGTTTGATGTTTCAGAAATCGTTTTCGTTCCTGAAGGTATGAGGGTTCTTGTTTCAATCCTGAAAATAAAGAACAATGGTCCGAGAAAGAGGATTTCTGTTTTGCTTGAGGCTGCTGTGAACACAAGGAAAAAGCACGAAAACTGGCATCCAAGAGAATATCACTCAGAGTTCAGTGAAGTGAGAAACTGGGTTGCTGTAAGGACAGAGGCAACTTCGTGGAGCACTGCTTTCGGGATCGGAAGGATTGATAAGGATGTTTGTGTTTCATTTTTCCCAAAGAATGAATATAAAGAGCACAATCCAGGCTCTCTGCAGAGATGCTTTCTTCCAGGAAACTATGAGGTTTCTTTTGATATGGAGCCATCTGAGGAGATAGAGCTGCCTTTCATTTTTTCTTGCTCGGAGAAATCAATGGATGAAACCACGTCTGGATTTGATTATGCAATAAGAAACTGGAAAGGCTTGCTTGAGGGGAAAATAAGGATGTCTGGACCTGATGGTCAGATAATAAGAACGCCTGACAAGGAGATAGACAAGGCTTTTGTGTGGAATGTGATGGGCCTTGAATCTCTTATACACGAATCGAGGTTCGGTACAGGGATTCTTGCAGGTCTTCCCTGGTTCACAGAATTCTGGGCAAGGGACTCCTTTATATCTATTCCTGCTCTTAACCACATAGGAAAATATGAGATTTCAAGGAAAATGCTTGAGATGTTCATTTCCAGAAACATACCATCAAAGATTGACATAGAAGGGAATGAAGAAAGGGATTTTGCAGACACGTTGCCCTTGTTTTTGCTTGCTGTTAAAAACTACCTAAACTCAACAGGTGATTTGGAATTATTGATGCAAGTAAAAAAGCAAATCTCACATATTGCAAAAAAACTTCAGCTTTCTGAAGGTCTCGTAATCCATGACCCTGAAAAGACATGGATGGATTCCTACGCAAGAGGAAAGTCCGCGATAGAAGTTCAATCCCTTTGGTGTGAAGTTTTAGGGGAAACAAACACCTATCTTTCAAAAACAATTGAAAACAACATAAAGATTGGATATTGGAATCCGAAGACTGGCTATTTTCTTGACAGCAAGAACCCTGATATTGATGACCTTACGGTAAATTGTATTGCTCCTGTTTTCTTCGGTCAGGTTGAGGGGCAGAAGGTTTCTGACGTTCTTGACAGTTTAACCAGGGATTTTATGTCAAAGTGGGGAATAAGGACCCGTTCTATAAAAGACAAAGAGTATAAGCCTGACTCTTATCATAAAGGCTCGGTATGGGGGTTAACAACAGGGGCGGCTGCCTGCACCTACTTAAAGCACAACAGGATTTATAATGGTGTTATGTGTCTGAAAGCGATGGCATCTGAAATGGGAATAAATGCTGTTGGCAGTTCTGGAGAGGCCTTGAATGCTGATACAGGAGAGCTTCTCGGTTGTGGTATGCAGGCATGGTCATCGGCAATGTTTATAACAGCTGTTGATGGTTTCGTTTTCGGAATAATACCTGAACTTGACAAAAATTTAATTAATATCCAGCCGAGAATTCCTGATGATTGGAATTATATGGAGAGGTTTGGGAAGAGGATAGGAAAGCACAAAATGAACCTTTTGATAAGGAGGGATCACGCAAGGCTTGTGGTTGACATAAATTTTGACTCCTCGCCTTTGCTTGATGCAAAATTGGTTCTTCCTTCAAACATAAAGAAAATGATTGTTAACGGAAAGGTGTTTATTGGAAATTCTGTGTGTTTTGAGCTGAGAAGGCAGAACAACATAGTTGCATTGCCATAACCTGTTTATATATAAGTAATCAAATAAATACAGGATTTAATTGATAATTAAGAAGTTACTCTAAAGGGTGGTATTCGTGGAAAATGTTTGGTATCCTATGAGGTTTCCTTCTGCTTCTGATGGAGTTATGATTTACAAAATGTTCATAAATGGGGAATGGGTCGAGTCATCAAACAGGCAGACATTTGAGGTAAGGAATTCTTATGACAACTCTGTTGTTGGGAGGGTGCAAAAGGCAACAAGTGAGGATGCTTTGAGGGCTGTGGAGGCGGCTTTTGCTGCAAAAAAATCAATGGAAAAAATGGAAACAGTGAAAAGGATAGAGCTTCTCGAGAAAATCAAGGAATTGGTTGATGAGCATAAGAATGAGCTTGTTGACATGCTCATACAGGAGTCTGGAAAGCCGAGGGTTTATGCAGAAGGTGAGGCAAATGCAACAATAGAAAGGCTTCACTGTGCGGCTGAAGAAGTCAAGACAATGCACGGGGAATACATACCCGGAGACCTTATTTCCGGAAGCTCGCAAAAATTTGCAATTGTGTCTAGAAAGCCTGTTGGTGTGGTTTTGGCGATATGTCCCTTTAACTATCCGCTTTTCATCTCTGTCTCAAAGATTGCCCCGGCAATAGCGGCTGGTAACTCTGTTGTCTGCAAGGCAGCAAGCGATGATCCTATAACACTTCTTATGTTTACAAGACTTGCAGAGATGGCAGGAATTCCTAAAGGAGGACTTAACGTGATAACAGGAGGTGGTGGGGAAATAGGGGATTTGCTTGCCTCGCATCAAAAAATAGATATGATATCATTCACAGGCTCAACTGCTGTCGGAAAGCACATAGCTTCAATAGCTGGGATGAAGAAGCTTCACCTCGAGCTTGGGGGAAAAAGCCCTGCAATTGTTCTGGAGGATGCTGATATGGATACTGCTGTTAAGGAATGTGTTGCAGGTGCTTTGAAATTTTCGGGGCAGAGGTGCGATGCGCTTTCAAGGATATTGGTTGTTGAAGCAGTTGCTGATGATTTCGTGAAAAGGGTTGTGAAAGAGGTGAAAGGTTGGAAAATGGGAGACCCGAAAGACCCTGAAACAAGGATAGGGCCCTTGATAAATGAGCAGGGGCTTCAGAAGGTTGATGGACTTGTGAAGGACGCTGTCTCTAAGGGAGCAAAGGTTATAGCAGGCGGTAAGAGGGTTGGTAATTTTTACGAGCCTACTGTTCTTGACTTCGTCACAAAGGATATGAGGATTGCGTGGGAGGAGACATTTGGCCCTGTTATTACAATAATGAGGGTAAAAAACATTGAAGATGCAATAGAAATCGCGAACCAGTCAAATTACGGTCTTGATGCATCTGTATTCACGCAGGACATAGACAAGGCAATTTATGTTGCTAAAAATATAGAATCAGGCTCTGTCACTATAAACGCCTCGCCTGCACACGGGGTTGGAATATTCCCGTTTGGAGGAGACAAGGATTCAGGAATAGGCAGGGAAGGATTGAACTATTCCATAGATGAGATGACAAAGCTTCATACGATAGTTTTCAATATGAAGAAGTAACTACCTGCCATTAAGCTCGTAAACAACCTTGTTTCCCTTTTCAACAATCCTTATCTTGTTTTCCCTTCCGAGCCATCCGAGAGCGCCATTCACGTCAAGCATGCTGAGTTTTGTGAACTTGGAAAGCTCTCTCAACCCGAGCTGTCCCTTCTCGTTCAATGCCCTCCACACAATTCCTGCATTCTTTCCGTAAACCGCTTCCACTGCAACCATCAAACCACCCTTATTTCAAAATATTTTTATGATAATTGTTTTCCTTTATATTATTGCTTTATCTAATATATATTTGGGGCAGTCCCTCTTGAAGTTAAAGGTGGTTTGTATGAGAGTTACGCTTTCTGTAATAAAGGCGGACATAGGCGGATGGGTTGGGCATTCCCATTCGCACCCTGAGATTATTGAGCTTGCGAGAAGGGTCCTTGGAGAGGCAAAGGAGAGGAAAAAGATCCTTGATTACTATGTGACTGCTTGTGGCGATGACTTGGAGCTGATAATGACGCACAGGAAGGGTGATGCAAACAAGGAGATACATGGTCTTGCGTGGGAGATTTTTCTTGAGGCAACTGAAAGGGCAAAACAGTTGAAATTGTATGGGGCCGGGCAGGACATACTTAAAACCACTTTTTCCGGAAACCTAAAAGGAATGGGGCCTGGTGTCGCTGAGATGACATTTGAGGAAAGGCCTTCAGAACCTGTTATAGTCTTTATGGCTGACAAAACAGAACCAGGGGCATGGAACATACCCCTTTACAAGATGTTTGCCGACCCGTTTTCAAATCCAGGTCTTGTGATAGACCCTGATATGCATCAGGGATTCAGGTTTGATGTCCATGACATAATAGAGAGAAAGCACATTGTTTTCTCCTGCCCTGAGGAAATGTATGATATGCTTGCTCTCATAGGGACTGTGGGAAGGTATGAGATAAAGGCAGTTTACAGGAAGGTAGGAAACGATATTGCTGCTGTTACCTCAACGGACAGGCTTAACCTTATCGCAGGAAAATATGTCGGAAAGGATGACCCTGTGATGATTGTGAGGGCGCAAAAGGGGCTTCCTGATGTTGGTGAGATTCTTGAACCCTTTGCGAACCCATATTTTGTGGCGGGATGGAACAGGGGAAGCCACAATGGGCCTTTCATGCCTGTTTCAGAAAAGGATGCCCATATGTCAAGGTTTGACGGGCCCCCAAGGGTTATGGCTCTCGGCTTTCAGCTTGCAGATGGTATGCTGGGACCTCCTGCTGACATGTTTGATGACCCTGGCTTTGACAAGGCTAGGATGGAATGCAACCAGATGGCAGATTTCATCCGCAGGAACGGCCCCTTCCAGCCGCACAGGCTTGAGCCTGAGGAGATGGAATACACAACTCTAAGCGAGATACTGAAAAAGCTCAAAACAAGGTTCAAGAAGCTGGATTGAGGTTTTAAAATGGCTGGAAAGTTCATTCTTTGGTTTGAGGAGATTGGAAAGGAGGATACCTCTTTAGTTGGCGGTAAGTGCGCAAGCCTCGGTGAGATGTACAACAAGGTTAATGTTCCTGTACTCCCTGGATTTGCGATAACAGCAGACGCATACTATCATTTTGTGGAGTATGCTGGTCTGAAATCCTTCATAAGAAACATACTTTCTGGACTTGACACGCATAATGTAAGGGATCTTTCAAAAAGGGGAAAAACCATAAGGAGGAGAATTTCATCTGCTCCAATGTCTCATGAATTAAAATCAGCAATAATCTCTGCTTACAGAAAGCTCGGTGAAAAGCTGCATCATAGAAACCCATATGTTGCTGTGAGGTCTTCTGCAACTGCTGAGGACCTCCCGGACGCGAGTTTTGCAGGTCAGCAGGAAACATACCTTAACATAAGGGGGGAAAAATCCCTGATAACCCATGTTAAGAAGTGTTTTGCATCGCTTTTCACTGACAGGGCAATCTCTTACAGGGTTGACAAAGGGTTTGATCACTTCAAAGTCGGGCTTTCTGTTGGCATACAGAAGATGGGAAGAAGTGACATAGGTGCTGCCGGGGTGATGTTTACCATAGACCCTGATACGGGTTTTGACAAGGTTGTTGTTATAAACGGTTCATACGGGCTTGGAGAATATGTTGTGCAGGGGAAGGTAATACCTGACGAGTTTGTTGTTTTCAAACCCACGATGGGAATAATAGAAAAGAAATTAGGTTACAAAAGGGTAAAGCTTGTAAGGGGGAAGTTCAGGAATGTGGAGCGAAGGGTTTCTGAAAGGGATATGGAAAGGTTCTGCCTTGACAAAAGTCAGGTTCTGGAACTTGCGAGATATGGAATGACAATAGAAAAACACTATAAAAAACCGATGGATATAGAGTGGCTGCTTGACGGTGATACAAACAAAATTTACATAGTTCAGGCGAGGCCGGAGACAGTACACTCAACCAGCAACAGGAATGTTTTCAGGGAATACGTTCTTAAGGAGAAGGGAAGGCTTCTTCTTAAGGGAACTGCAATAGGGACAAAAATAGGTTCAGGAAAGGCAAATGTGTTGATTTCGGCAAAACATATTCACAAGTTCAAAAGGGGCGAGGTTCTTGTAACGGATATGACGGACCCTGACTGGGAGCCAATAATGAAGATTGCATCTGCAATAATAACAAACAAGGGAGGAAGAACAAGCCATGCTGCAATCGTATCAAGAGAGCTCGGCGTTCCCTGTGTGATAGGTACAGGAGATGCCACATCTGTTCTTAGAACAGGGCAAAATGTTACTGTTGACTGCTCAACAGGAGAGGGCAGGGTTTACGACGGAATTCTGAGGTTTCAGATTGTTGAAAGGGATGTAACAAAACTTCCCAAGACAAAGACGGAGATAATGGTAAATGTGGGTGAGCCTGACGAGGTTTTTGCGCTTGCAAAGCTTCCTGTCGCAGGCGTGGGTCTTGCAAGGGAGGAGTTCATAATAGGAAGCTACATAGGAGCGCATCCGCTTCACCTAATAGAAACCGATCAAGCAGATAAATACATAAACACTCTTGCGATGGGAATAGGGAAGATAGCTGCTGCTTTCTATCCAAGGCCTGTTATAGTAAGGCTTTCTGACTTCAAGACAGACGAGTATGCAAACCTTAATGGAGGAAAAAAGTTCGAGCCTAAGGAAGACAACCCTATGATAGGTTGGAGGGGTGCATCGAGATATTATGACCCTGATTTTCTTGAGGCGTTTGAGCTTGAATGCAGAGCACTTAAAATTGTGAGGAATGAGATGGGGCTTGAAAACGTAATTGTTATGGTTCCTTTCTGCAGGACCCCTGAGGAGGGGAAAAAGGTTCTTGCAGAGTGCGAGAGGTTTGGGCTTTCAAGAAAGTCTGGCTGCAAGTTTTATGTTATGGCAGAGATACCAAGTAACATTATTCTTGCAGAGGAGTTTGCAAAAATATTTGACGGTTTCTCCATAGGCTCAAACGATCTCACCCAGCTTACACTTGGCATAGACAGGAACTCTGAGAAGCTGGTGAAGATTTTTGACGAGAGGAACCCTGCTGTGAAAAGGCTTATTTCAGAATTGATAAGGAAAGCGCATTCACACAAGCCTCGGAGAAGGGTTGGAATATGCGGACAGGCGCCTTCTGACTATCCTGAATTCTGCGAGTTCCTTGTGAGAGAGGGAATAGATTCCATATCAGTAAATCCTGATGTGGCAATCAAGACAATAATGTTGGTTGCAGGGTTTGAGAAAAAGATAGGGAAAGGTAAGTGAGAAGGATTTATACCTGTTGAACAAAATAATATTATGGATTTCAAAAATATTAAGCCGGCTTTTTCCTGGAGGCCTGTTATCTATTGCGTTCTAATTAACATAATAATTGCCTTTGTGGCGTTCTCGGTTTCATTCCTTCTCACAGCAAACCCTGTTGAAACTGTTTTGTACACATTTTATACTTGGTCTGCAACAGTAACAGGAAGCTTCATTTACTGGATAGCTTGGTTTTTCAGGAATGTGAAGTCTGATGGAAAAGTGAAAGCTGTTTTCACGGTGTCTATGCTTGTGCTGCTCGCAATAGAGTGGCTGGTGATATGGAATGTGCTTGGGATTTTTTAGGAGAAAGAAAGAGAAGCCAAAGGAAGAGGCAAAGAAGTGACTATCCTTTCAGGACAGAAACGTGCTTCTTCAGGATTTTGAAGGTTTCATCAATAGACTGCGGCATAACCTTTGTGGATGCAGTGACCTCCATAAATCCAGAGTCTCTTTGATATCTTGGAACTATTTGAACATGCAGATGGAGTACAGACCCGCCTGAAAGGTCTCCGCCCAAATTGAGGCCTATGTTGAAAGCCGGCGGGTTAAGGGCTTTTTTCAAAAGAATGATTGAACGCCTCGTAATTTCCCACATTTTTTGGTATTCTTCATTGCTCATTTCCTCAGGCCAAACAACATGACGTATTGGAACGACTTCAAGGTGCCCGACATTGTAGGGAAAGATGTTCATTATTACCATCATCTCCTTGTCTTTCCAGAGGACTTTTTTCGGTGTGTTGGGGTCATCTTTGGCTATGTTGCAGAAAAGGCAGCCGGGGCTTTGCCTGTGCTTCTTTGTTACATACTTCATCCTTGATGTTGCCCAAAGGTAGTTATTATACATTGAAGCCCTCCACAAGATCCTTTAAAACCCTTTCCGGATTCAGGGCTTTCATAATCCCTGAGGAAACAAGAACACCTGCTGCACCGAGTTGTAAGGCTTTCCTTACATCTTCCCTGTTTTTTATTCCAGCACCGACAAGAAGGGGTATCGAGTTGACATTTTTTATTGAGTTTGTTATAACCTCTGGTTTTGCCTTTGATACAGAGATGTTTCCTCCTATAAGTTCTGGTGGCTCAACTGCTATGTAGTCAGGAGAAAGCCTTGACATCTGTCTTGCGGAGTCAGGTGTGTTTGCGCAAACCACTGTTTTGATATTCAATTCCTTTGCCCTTTCCACAGCCTCCCTTAAGGAATCTGCCTTCATAGGATGCTCTGAATGGTTTAGAAGGGTTCCTGTGGCGCCTGCGTTTTTTATGCTTTCGGGAAGAATCCACCCTGTGTTGGAGCCGTAGTGTATTCCGTCCATATGCTGGGAGTAAACCGGTATTGAAACAGAAGATGAGAATTTCTGTATTTCCGCTATCTGCACAGCGATTGCTATGTTTGCATTTTTCTCAGTAGCAATTTTTTCTGCTATCCTTGCTATTTTGAGTCCTCTCTCTCCTGTCCCTTCTTCGTATGTCTTGAAGTTCACCAGAAGAAGCGGTTTTTCCGCCATAATAATATTTATTGATGGAGAGATTTATTATCCTATCTGAAAATCCTATTCAATTTATACCAGAAACCGAGCTTTGGTGGTTCCTCCCCTGCAAGAATGTACGAAAGCCTCTTGACCTCTCCTGAAACAGGAGAGTATGGGGAATATGCAACAACGGGGTTCTTTATCGCTATCGACTCTCTCACTTTTTTGTGGTGTGGTATGTTTCCTATGACAGGAAGCCCGAGCATCTCCTCTATTTCCTTGTCAGTGAGCTCGAATTTTTCCTTCCTTACCTTGTTTATTATGACACCGAGTATTTCCCTTTTGTGCCTCTCTGCAAGGGCCTTAACCCTTAGCGCATCTACTATTGCCGGCAGCTCAGGGTTTGTCACTATTATGACTTTGTCTGATGCCTCTATCGCAGCGCGAACCTCGTTGTCTATACCTGCTGCAGAATCTATAAGGATGAAATCCTTTTTTCCGACAACGTCTGAAAGAACGTACTTCATCCTTCTCGGGTTGACCTCTATGTCTATAAGTGATGCAGGTATCACATCGAAACCGAGATAGTGCCTGTAAATCGCGTGGGTTATCGAAACATTTCCCTTCAGGACATCATTAAGCGAAAATGGATAGAAGTTTGAAAGCCCAAGATGAATCCCGAGGTTCGCTCCTGAAAGGTTGCCATCGATTACAAGAACCTGCTTTCCTATTTGGGCGAGGGCAGCTCCAAGGTTTGAAACAAGGGTTGTTTTTCCAACTCCACCCTTGCCAGAAACAAATGATATTATCTGAGTCATATTTCAGATATTGAAAATGGGTTTTAAATACTTTCTCAAGAGACTATTTTTTTAGCGCGTAATAGGACTCGGTGACTGCTGCTGCGTCTCCCATTCCCACTATTATTTTCGGTTTTTCCACTATTCTGGACGGGATTATAAAGAAGTTTTTTTGCTTTATTGGTTGAACCCCTGAGAAAGGAACTGATCTTGCATTCTCCAAGTTATCCTTTATGTTACCTAGGGCCTTTGCTGCGCAAACATCTATTGAGAATTCCGCTGCCCTTAGGTTTTTTTGTAGGTTCCTTCTGAAAATAATCAGCCTGTATTCCCTTGAATGTATGCTTATCCTTTCGATTCCTGTTTTCTCCAGAAAAGCCAAGGCGTTTTCTGCCATCTTATTTGGCTGGGCTTTAGTTATTCCTATTATGTCAGTTTCCGTGTCGTTCATACCAACTGAATCTATGCAGTTCCTGTCAATAAGTTTTTTTGCTGAATACTTTACTGTGTCTTTTCCGAAGCCGAGCTCAAGGTGAACCTTAAAACTCCTTTTCTCGAGAAAATCCGCTATTTCATTAACCTTTTTCATATGCTTTTCAGGAACTGTATGGAAGCCTGAAAGGAAAAGATAGCCTGCCTTTTTAATCGAGTTCCAGAAATCCATGTCAAGAATGAATTTTTGCTGGACAACATCATAATTGAATATCTTCCTGTATCCGTCCATCTCGAAGATTATGTGTTCTGGGGTTTTCTCGTTTCTTGAACACTTAACAGGTGAAATTTCCTTTCCTTCCTTAATGAGAAAAATTTTGTGCTTACTTAGGCTTTCCATAAAGGATTTTTCCCTTCTTGGACAGGAAAGAACGGAATACATACCAATTTCTGAAAGCGTTACTGCTGCGTTGCCGGCATTTCCTCCTATCTCTCTTCTGGGGTTTGTGAGAGAGGAGAGTATCCTGTTGTGAAGGCTTTTTGATATGTAATGCTCAGAGTCCTCTTTTTTTATGAAAAATCTCGAGAGAAAGTCTGGTGGTTCCTGCCTTGCTATCAAGTCCTGTTGGGAAAAAAGCCCAAGAAACGGCCTCATAAATAGATTTTGATTTATTTGAATTTAAGCTGAGAGTCAAAATATCTTCCATGAAAATACTTATGATAGGATGGGGATACCCTCCAAGGATAGATGGGGGGTTGGACACGCACGTGTATGAAATATCAAGGGAGCTTGCAAAATCAATCGATGTTTTCCTCACTCTTCCTGAATTCAATTCACCAAAGAGCTTACCAAGGGATATAAAAATAATCCCTGTTCCGTGCCCTGGGTTTTCGGATATCTCATCGCTTTTGAGGTGTGTCAAAATCTACAACAAAAACATTGTAAAAATGTGTAGAGGTATTGGTTTTGACATAATTCACTCGCACGACTGGCTTGGAGCAGAGGCGTCAGAAAGACTGAAAAAAATGACAGGCAAGCCCTGGGTCTTTACCTTGCACTCATTAGAGTATATGAGAAGCTGCTCGCAGGCCAACTCTTTTATAGAAAAAATGGAAAGCAGGGCAGCAAAGATGTGCGATGTTGTTTTGACTGTAAGCAATTTTATGAAAACCGAGATTTCAAATAATTATGGAGTTGAAAATGAGAGGATAAAGGTTGTTTACAATTCTGCAGATGCAAGAAAGGGTAATCCTGAAGAAATAAGGAAAAGGCTTGGGATAGGGAAAAGGCCAATGGTGCTTTTTTTGGGAAGGCTATCGAGGCAGAAGGGGGTGGAGCATTTTGTCCTGTCTGCGAGAATTGTTGTCAAGGAATTTCCTGAAGCGATTTTTGTGGTTGCTGGTGATGGCTACCTGAGGGAAAGCCTTGAGAGGTTCTCAAAAAATTTGGGCATTGCGAATGTTATATTCACGGGATTTGTGCCTGAAGATGAGGTTTTCTCATATTACTCGGCTGCTGATGTTTTCGTTTTGCCTTCGATTTTTGAGCCTTTCGGAATAACTGTTCTTGAATCTCTCCTCTCAGGGACGCCTGTAATAGTTGGTGAAGGGGCAGGAGTTCTTGAAAGGATTCCGGAAATGGAATGTATATTTAAGGTTAAACCTGGAAACTCTCTGGAGATAGCTGAAAAAATATCTTACGTGTTGAATAAAAGGATAGGGGTTTCCGAAAGAGACAAGCAAGCTCTAAAGAAGGCATATTCTTGGGAAAGGAGTGCAATGGAAATTTTGGATGTTTACAGGAATTGGTCAAAATAAAAGCTTGGCTGATTTTTTAAAGGTTTTTCCTGATGCAGTTCCTATGAGATTTAAGATGTGCTCCCCGCTTTCT
>JAWCLA010000003.1:16975-46614 GCA_039091855.1 Candidatus Aenigmatarchaeota archaeon
TTGGCTGGAAAATAATCTGGTATTTCCCCTTTCCTGTGCAGGTTACGAAGCCTTTTTCTGAATGCGGATAGGAAGCGTTTTGGACGGGTTTTTCAGGGCTCGGGAGGAAAACATACTCCCTTCCTGACGGCGATTTTATTATTGCAGAAAGCTCGCAATTGTTTTTTGGCAAAAATATGGATATACGAAAGAAGCTGCCTGACTTTGAGACTGAATGTTTTATTTCCATTTTTCCACATTTATTTAATATGCAGGTTAATAATAAAACATGTCAATTTTCAGGGCATATGACATAAGAGGCGTTTATGGGAAAGACATAACAGAGAATGTGATGAAGGGAATAGGAAACGCGTTTGGAAATTACGTTAAAGGTGGTGTTGTTTTAGCGAGAGACTGTCGCCTTTCAAGCCCTTCACTTAAGGAGTCATTTGTAAAGGGATTTATCGAAACTGGAAAAAACGTGGTTGATTGTGGGGAGATTCCATTAGGAGCAGGAATGTTTTATGCTTGGAAAACAAAGGCCGAGTTTGCCTACATAACTGCCTCTCATCTGCCTTCTGAATGGAATGGTGTGAAATTCTTCCATTCAAATGGTATAGGGTTTCTGGAAGAGGAAAATATGAAGGTCAGGGACTTGTACCTGAACGGTCCTGTTGTTGACAATAAATATGGAAAGGTTTTTAAGCCAAAGTGGGATGTTTTGAGTGGTTACAAGCGATATCTTCTTTCAAAAACCAGGCCAAAAAGAAGAATTAAGGTTGTTCTGGATTGTGGAAACGGCATGGCTGGTATGATAGCGCCTGACTTGTTTAGGGAAGCTGGGTTCGATGTTGAGACGATTTTTGAAAAGCCTGATGGCAAGTTTCCTAACAGGAATCCTGACCCTATGGAAGACCCTCTTGAAGAGCTTAAAAAAATGGTTAAGAAGGCCGATTTTGGGATAGCATATGATGGGGATGGTGACAGGATGGTAGTCGTTGATAATGAAGGGAAAAAGCTAACCCCTGAGCAGACATCATTCTTCATCCTGACAGAACTGCTAAAGAGCAGGAAAGGTCCTGTTGTTGCCAATGTCGAGTGCACAAGGGCAATAGATGATGTTGCAAAAAGGTTCAAAAGGCATGTAAAAAGGGTGAGGGTTGGACACACGTTTCTTATGGAAGCTGCTAAAAGGTACAAGGCATGTTTTGGGGTTGAGGTTTCCGGTCATTACGTTATTCCGTCTATTGTTCCTTTTGATGACTCTCTTGCTGTTTCCTTTTACTTTGCGTCTGTTCTTTCTGGCAAAAAACAGCCGCTTTCCGAGGAAATAAAGAACGTTCCCGTGTATCCCTTTGAAAGGGTAAGCTTTGAATGTCCTGACCAGAAAAAGTTTGAGGTTGTGGAGAATATGAAAAGGGGGATAATAAAGAAATACAGGAAGGTAAATTTTATGGACGGAATAAGGATTGATATGGAAAATGGGTGGGTTTTGATAAGGCCATCAAACACCTCTCCTTTGATAAGGCTCACTGTTGAAGGGGTTACGGAAAAGGAAAAGGAAGGTCTTAAAAAATCCTTTTCAGATATGCTAAAAAAGGAGATAGGAAGGGTTTAGGATGAAGATAAGCTTGAAGGATTTTCCAAAAAAGGTAAAGCCAATAAGGGACACGGATGTTTACTCTGTGCATGACCTTGGTTTTTTGGAGCACTTGAACGTTTCAATGACCATTCTTCATAAGGGAAAGGAAACGTCAGGGCATAGCCACCAAAACGAGGAGGAGGTTTATCTATTCTTAAGAGGCAAGGGAAAAATGCGGCTTGGAGAGAAGTTTCTTGATGTTAAAAAGGGCGATGTGATTCTCGTTAGCAAGGGTTTGTTCCACAAGGTTTTCAACAAGGGAAGGGGAGATCTCGTTTTTTTCTGTGTTTTTGAAAAGTATGAGGGAAGGGGAAAATAATATAAATCCATGGTGGCAGTTTAATTTAATGTTCTAAAAATGAGGCAAACCTATGGAAATAAAGATTGTTGAAAAAAAGGAAGGCAAAATAAAGGTTGAGGTAATTGGAGAGGACCATACATTTCTGAATGTTTTAAGGGAGAAGTGCTGGAAGGCAGGGGCATCACAGGCTTCTTATATGATAGAGCATCCCTATATGTCAAATCCAAAGATTATAGTTAGCGCAAAGAACCCAAAAAAAGTCCTTTCTGACGCCGCTGATATGATTATAGATGATGTGTCAGAATTCAGAAAGGGGTTTTCAAAGGCAATCAAAAGATAAAGATTGAAGATGACGGTGTTATAAATCATTCGCAAAGCCGTTCATTTAATTGAAGGCTGGTTTAAATGAAGATCTTGAAGCCTAGGATTTCTGAAAAAAAGAAGGAAAGTGGTGAAGAAAGGCTCAACGTAAAGCACCAAATAAAAAAATATTGGTATGTTTTTTTCCTCATATGTATTTTTGCAGTCAGCTTCTGGTTCAGGTCGTTTCCTGCAAGGTGGAACGAGTTGATAGGTTTGGACGAGTTTCACATTTACAGGATAGCAGAGTATGCGCTTCACAACAACCTGAGGATATATGACGATGAGAACCTTGACATGATGAGGTACACTCCTCTTGGAGTGAGCACATGGAGAGAGGATTATTCGCTTCCTGTCTATTTTCCTGTTCTTGGTTACATTTTTGCATCCGCGATAGGAATAAACATGCACTTCTTTGAGTTTGCCATAATATTCCCTGCGTTTACAGGGGCTTTTGGGGCAATAATTGCATTTTTCATTGCAAAGGAGCTTTCAAAGAGCAATGTGAGCGGCTTGTTTGCTGCATTCTTTGTTTCCATGACTCCTGCCCTTTTCACAAGGACTTCTGCCGCATCTTTCGAGAAGGAAGCCACGGCCGTCATATTTATGATGACAACAATATGGCTTTTCTTGAAGGCTTATAACAAAAAGGGGAAATATTCGCCAATAATATATGGTGCTCTTTCCGGAATCTCCCTTGGGCTTATGGGCCTTGCCTGGGGTGGTGTGCAGTATATATATTTACTTTTTGCTGCATTCTTCTTTGTGTTATTTGCTGCAAACATAATAATTGTCGCAGTTAACTATCTGTTTCCTGGTCTCGGCAAGCACATAAAGGGAATTGAAAGGCTTGTTGGATTGGATATGATTAAGGCTTATGTTCCTATGATATTTATAGGAACGCTTATGCAGCTCGCAACGCCTCACCACATAGAGCTTACAAATATGTCCATTCTTGCCGCTTATTCTGTCGCCTTTGTTCTTTTATTAAGGTTTGCATTGTGTAGGTTTGGGTTGGTGAAAAATGAAAAATCGCATCTTGTGATTCCTTATGTTGCTGTTGCTGCTGGCTGTGTCTTTCTTGTCGGGGTTTTGCTGACTGATTTTTTTGACCCATACATAAGGACTGTGTCGGACCTTCTGTCGCTTTCAAAAAGCGTTGTTGGTTCGACGGTTGCAGAGAACGCCCCGGGTGACTGGGGGACCATTTTGTCCACTCTCGGTACTGGGTTCTCTTCAGGAGCACTCCCGCAATTGAATTTAGTTGCGCCTTATTTTGCCCTGTGGATATTTATGTTCTTGGGGGTGATTGTAATTGCCTATGATTTTTACAAGACACAAAACTGGCTTCTTGTTTTTCCCATTGTTTGGTTGTTTTCAACGCTTTACAGCGTTTTCTGGATGGTAAGGCTTCTTTTCATAGCAGGACCTGCAGCAGGTGTTGTTGCAGGCATGTTCTTCGGCTGGCTTATTGAAAAAATAAGGGGAATGAAGGTTATGAAGAAAAAGGGATGGAAGAATGCAAAAGGAATTTTAACAGCAATCCTTGGTTTGTTTATAATTCTCCTTGTTGTTGTTAACCTTGCCAGCACTTATGCATATGCTTTAGGTATAACGCCTGCGATATGCTTTGCCAACCTCCAGCAAAGGAGCAGCAATCCATTCGATGTTGAGCCTTGTGTAAAAATAGATGAAAACGGGAAACAGGTTTTGGATCCTGACCAGCCCTGGTATCAGGCAATGAAATTCCTGTCCGAGCAGACTCCTGAGGATTCTGTTGTCCTTTCCTGGTGGGATTTCGGATACTGGTTCCAGACAAGGGGCAACAGGGCATCCGTTGCTGATGGCGGAAACCGCGGAGGAAAATACCTGAGAAACTTCGAGCTTGCTGACTGGTATATGGACAGTCCTGAAAACTGGAGCGCCTGGGTTCCTTGGATGAAGGGATACAAGGTAACTCACATATTTATGGACTACACGCTTCCGGGAAAATACGGGGCAATATCAAAGATAGGCTCGAGGGGTGAGAATGTTTACGGTTTTCTGGAGTTCAGGAGAAACCCGAATCCTGTTAGCAGCCCGCTAAGCAATACAACAGTTGTTGAATATCTTGCAGGGCCAATAGGGCCTGATGCCTACTATTCGATATGGCTTGGTTTTGACGATAACGGAGGGCTTGTTGGAAGGCCTATGTTTATGATAAAACAGGGACAAAGATATTCGCAGAAGAATTACATAAACGAATTTTGCACCACAAGCGGCATAATAAGGGTTTCAAATGAAACAAATGCTATGCCTGGGTGCATAGCGATAAACACATATCTCGGAAAGGAAGGGCTTTTCTATGTGCCTCCTGAGATAGAGAATACGATATTCAACCGACTTATGTTTATGCAGGGCTATGGTCTTCCTGTGGAGAAGGTTTTTGACAACGGGTTGATACAGATTTACAAGGTTAATTACGAGAATGAAACTATTTCAGAGTAATTGATTATTGCTATTTTTGTGGCGACATCTTATATGCAGCCAGAAGGATTACCCCAATAAAAACTACTGCTGATATTATCATCAGGTTATTTGCCTGTTCATCAGAACCCGGTAAAAAATTCGAGATTATCTCAGCCCCTTGCGTGGCAAAAAGCAAAAGCAAAAGCCCAAGAATTATTATCAGAAGCGTGTAATCCTTCTCAACGCCCTTCTTGGCTATTTTTAGAACAAAACCTATGAAAAAGAAGGCAACAAAAAAAACTATTGCGAAAGGCATTACCTGGTTTATGAAATCAATTGCAGGAGCGTAGGTCAGGGCGAAGAATGCGAAAACCAAAGATATTATGGCGTTTACCCTCCTGTTCCTGAAAACCCCTGAAACATCGAGGGCTCCGTAAACTACTGCCAATATGAAGAGGAACGGGATTATTGATTCAACAAGAGTTGCCATAAAACTCACTTGCCTTTTTTGGCATACGACTCCATTCTATCAAGAACTTTTTCAAGTCTGTCAACCTTTTCTTTAAGCCTTCCACCAACAGGAACTCCTCCTATGCTGATTGCGTCCTTGTATTCCTTTATGAGTGACCAGCAATAATCAATCCTGCTGGAATATGCCCTCCACGCGCTTGGGTCGCTTTTGATAGCCTTTTCCAAGCCTTCCATTTCTTTGAGGGCAAGATCAACCCTTTTTTCAAGCCTTTTGGTCTGCCCTGTGACATCACGGTAGATTCTTGCTGTTATCTCCCCTCCTATTCCTCCCAAACCGGGAAAACTTCCTCCACCGCCTCCACTGCCTTTGCCCTTGTGGTGCTTGCTTATGAAATACCATACCCCAAACAAAAATATTATAACTATGAACCATACCTCTGAAAGCACAAGCATTAGGGGATACCAGCCATTGATTATTATGAATATGAAAACTGATATTCCGATAAGTGCCTGCAAGCCATTGCCAAGGTTTCCTCCGGGTAGAATGGAACTCTTCAATATGTATACAAAAATTATTATGAAAACAATTGGGAAAAGCAGGAAGTAAAGAACGGGTCCTATTGGTGGAACAACATTGCTGTGGCTGGAAATGAAGTCCCTGCAGGAAGACGCCGCCTCGCTTGTTGGGCACAAAAGATTGATAAAAGGTTCGAGAATCTCGTATGACATATTTAATAATTGTGGGCAAGCGTTTAAATTGGCATAAAAGAATTGGTGCAAGTATAAATAATTAATCAGAATTAAATATATTATATTGTGTGCGATTTGGGACCTTTATGAATAAGTGCGGCAGAGATTTCAGGGTTTTGCTCTCATTAATGTTTTTAGCAGCAATTTCTGTTTTAACCCCAAAAGATGTTTTTGCCGCAAACTTTTCGGTTCAGAGCATAACCCCTCAGGATATCGTAATTCCGCAGACAAACTACAAGATAACAATAATGGTCAACAACACGGACTCTTCACATAACATCACATCTGTTGAAATTACAATAGCCAATTTCAGCTTTGTTTCTGGTTCCAACCAGACGACCGCGACAGGAACAAATTTCAGCGCTTATGGATATTTGGTTAAATGGCTGAACGAAACAGATGAAGGTTTCATAGAAAGGGGTGGGAACTCGCATAATTTCAGCTTTAATGTGAGCGCGCCTTCAAGCCCTGGCTATTACAATTTAACAATAAATGTCACGCATAACGATGGCTCATCCAATGAAACGAACATAACCTACACTCTTATATTGCATAACCTGACATTCCTTAACCTTTCTGAAATGCAAAAATCCACAAACATAAGCCAAAACCTGACTTATCTTGTAAAAATAACAAATAATGGGAATCCAACTCAGGAAACATACAACTTGAGTGTCGTAAACTGCAGCAACATGAGCCATTCAGGCTCTTTGTTTGGAATTTTAAACCAGTCTTCGGTGACATTAAATCCAAGCGAAAATGTTGTTGTTGAGCTTAACGTTTCCAGCCCTGTTGGGTTCTACTCTTCCTGCATTCTTGCAAGGCACTGGAACGGCTCAGGTGAAGAGGAAGGCATAAGCTTTGTTTCATCTGATGATGGGGTTTTGCTCAACTCAACATTTTATGGAAACCTAACGCCGACAAATATCTACTGGACTTCTACAGCAGGAAAAAATCCCTTTGCAGGAAGCAACATAACAGTTTACAACCTGACAATAAGCAACACCGGGAGCATAAACTTTTCAGGAGGTTTGGCTGTTTATCTTATGCTGGACGACGTTTATGCTGCACAAAACGTATCAAGCATTAATATTCCTGTTGGAGGCTCATATAACATCAGCTTTGCGAACATCACAGTAAGCTCAAACGGGTTGCATAACCTGACTGCTTGGGTGAATCCGCAACATAGCGTTCCTGAAACCAGCTACTCTGACAACAATTTAACGGAGCAGATTTTTGTGGGCTACAACATAACCATAATAAGCATTTATGGGCAAAACGAGACGAATGTTGCGCCCAATATGAATGTAACGATAAATGTTTCTGTCCATTATCCTGATGGGAATCCTGTCACTGGTTTAAGCAAAGAGGATTTCACCGTGTATGACATTTGGAACGGTTATACCTATCAGACTCTGACTTACCAGAACAGCTTGTTTAATGCAACATTTAACTCAACCATGAATTTGTCAGGCATATACTGGTTCAACATAACATCATACAACCCCTCAAACGACTCTGAAACCACTCCTGGAATCCACAACATTACTGTATCTGTTTCAAGAAACGAGAGCGGCAACGTTTATTCAGGAAACAGCTCAGGAAAGGAATATTACTACCTTATGGTTCCAAGAATTATTGTTACTCTCACTGCGCCAAGCGGCACATCTGTTAATGAAGGGAACAGCAGGGCAATAAGCGTTAACATATCAAACACAGGTACTGACACTGCATATAACCTTTACATCACTGCAACTGACAACTCCGACTATCTCAGCGTGCCTTCCAGCCCAAGCTGTACTGCGACTTCTCTGAGTAATGGTTCCTATAAAGATTGTCCAAACTTGTTTTCAGCAACAACATCAGAGGTAAGCAGCAATGAGTATGCAACGATTACAGTCACTGCCTATGTTTCTCACAACTATTCCGGGAGCCCGCTTGTCCAATATTTCAAGACAGGAACAATAGAGCTGACAATAGTTAATGTTGAAAGCTCAGAAGGGGGTGGGGGTGGGGGAGAAAAAACCTGCTCTTCCGATTCCCAATGTGCAGAAACGGAGAACTGCACAAAGGGTGTTTGTAAAACTATATCCTGCCCTAATGGCGAGATATCAGACCATATGTGCTTCCCTTACTCATTCAAGATAAACATAACCTCGTATCCCTCTGTTTTGCAGGCTGTTGCAGGAGGAGAGACCTCTGCAAAGGTTACTGTGAAAAACACCGGCTCAAGAACATTCACTGCAAAGCTTGATGTTACTCTTTCAGGCATTTCTGCAAACGTGAGTCCGTCTGGTTATAGCCTCGGTGCGGGTGAAAGCTACCAGTTCACAGTTAACTTCACTGTTCCAAACTCAACATCAGCAGGAAACCTTTCAGGAACATTCAAGGCATACGTTTCTGTCAGCACTTCAACATATGACAGCAAGACCTTTACCTTTACTGTTCTTCCTGGAGAGGAAGCAAAGTCATCAATAAATTCATCTTATCAGGAACTTTTGCTGGCTTTTGAGAATCTCAGTTTAAGGTTTAACGAAATCAAGCAATCTGGCTATTACAACCAGAGCGTTCTTTCAGAGCTTGAAAATCTTATCAACAGTTTAAATTCCACCCTTTTGGAGATGAAAGAGGCGCTGGAATCAGGGGATTACATAAAAGCACAGACCCTGATTTCACAGATAAACACAACCCTTGGAAACGCCGAAACTGAGCTTGAAAACATAAAGAGCCAGATAAAAGTTGTCCCGCAGGAATATGGAATATGGTTCTGGGTTGCTGTTGCAGTAATAATAATATTTGTTTTAGGGTTTTTCCTTTACATGTTCCTTCCTTCCTCACACGAGGGCTACCATCCTGAAAAGGGATACATTCATCCTGAAGCAAAAAAAGAGGGGATTTTTGGAAAAATAAAGAAGGTTTTCAGGAGAAAGAAGGAAGGACCTGCTGTTGCAACCACAACAAGCGTTGCACAGAGCATTTCGGAGCCAAAAAAAGACGAGGGGCATTACGAGACGTTTCACTATGGGGAAGGGTATCACAAGGAAAAGTCATACAGGTATGAATACGGGCAAAAGGAGAGATTGGGATTCCTGAACAGGCTTAGAAGGAGAAAGGAAAAGAAAAGTCCACAGATGCATCTTGACCAGTTTATACAAACTTCCCAGTGAATCAGTCCTTTTCTGCCTCCACTATTCTGGCGTATGCTGGCCTTGTTATAAGTATGCCCACAAGCACTCCAACTATGGTTGTTATTGCAAAGCCCCTTATGAGTCCTATTCCTATTGACATAAGAGGTATCATCGCTGCTATAACAGTGGATGCTGAGCTGAATATTATGAAGAAAGCCCTTTTTATCTTGTCTTTTATGGTGTAAATCCTCCTTTCCTCTGTCTTCACGAGCGCCTCGTCGGCTATTATAATCTGGTGGTCAACGCTTGTCCCTATGGCTGCTATTATTCCACCTATTGCAGCGAGGTCTATTGTCCAAGACATAAGTCCGAGTATTGGTATCAACGTGACTCCAACCAGGGCAAAAATGTCTATCTCGTGCTTCTTCCACCACGCGACAGATATTAAAATGAACCCTATAACAAGGGCTGCTGTCCATATCATAACATCGTTTACAGACGCTATTCCAAGTATTATTATTATTTCGGAAAGGCTTATCAAAACCATTGGCATTGCAACCTTAAGCTTCCTGTACCTGAAAAAAACTATCAGCGTAACAACAGTTCCTGCAATTATTCCTGCATATATTACTGATGTGAAGAAGTCCTTTCCGAGTGTTGGAGATATTATGTCAACAGAAGCGACCTTAAGGCTTGTTGGTATCTCTCCTGACCTTAATATTGTCTGGAGCCTGAGCTTTTCATCTGTTGCCTCATCCATCTTTCTTCTGAATCCCTGTATCTGAGGCGTTTGGTATATCTTTCCACCAAGCTCTGCACCTATGTTAAGCTCTGAAACAAGCTTGTCATCAAGGTATAGGTAAATCTTTGACTCAAGATATCTCTCCCCTGTCTGAAGGTCTATCCTGCTCGGTATTCCTGAAGTAACGTCAGCGAATTTCTGTGCACCCCTGTCTGAAACCAAAACGACAAAATAAAACAAATATCCTCCCTGCACCGGCCTTATTCCGGAATGCTCGGGATCTGAGTAAACAAGTTCTATGTCCTTTCCTGTATAAACCTCAGCAAGTAATATAAGTTTGTCCTGGCTCTGATTTATGTATTGGAAATCTATGCCTTCAAGAGAGAAGCTCTCATTCTCCGAAAGCGTAAGGTTTTCGATTTTGATTTTATTTCCTTCATCAATCTCAACGTTATAATATCTGTCGCCAATCTGTATTTTTCCAATCCCATTTTTTATTTCAACAGGCTTTAGAACCTTTGCAACAAAGCTTCCCTGTTTTGAAAGAAGGTTTTCAACTATCTCCCTGCTTATTCCTGCTGCCTCTATTTGTATGTAGCTTGAACCGTCCATTCCTGTTGTTGCAAAAAACTTCATCTCCTTGAGCCCATAAAGGTTTGCCCTTGTCTCAAGGGTTGCTATTGTTTGGGTTATGTCCTCTTTTGTTACGTTGGTTGTTACGGGCTTGAGTATTATTCTTGTCCCTCCCCTTAGATCGAGACCGAGGTCGAGGTTTGTCCTCTCTATTTCCATAACCTCTATTCCAAGTGTATCATTGACGAAGAATGTGTATTCCTTTCCGTTTGCAGTAATCTTTACATTTGTTTGGGAAAGTCCCTTTGTCTGCTCTCTCCAACCATCAAGCCCCTTTGTCTCAATTCCGTTTATATGGGATATTATCATTCCCTGCTCGAGAACTCCTTTTGCAGGAGAGCTTTCTGAGATATATACTATCTCAACAGCATTCCTGCCATAGGGATATGTCTTCAGCCCTATTGCCAGCAAAGATGCAACAACAAAAACTGCAAGCAAAACCACTCTCCAATACTTCATCATTATATTCCCTTCCTTACTGCATGCCACTTTATTATGGCTGCATTCTGTATCCAAGTGTTCACGAGGTCAAGAACAAGCCCTATTAGCAGAACAGCTGCTATCTGGCTAAGGACAGCAGAAACGGATGATATATAAAGAATTGCCAACGCTCCTATTGTTGTTCCTGCTGTTGTAAGCCCTGTTTTCATTGCTGACTTTATCCTTTCATCAATATTTTTTTCTGTCACCTTAAGCACCCTTGTTGTTAGGATTATGTCAGTGTCAACAGAGTACCCTATTAACATAAGCAGGGCGGCAAGAGAAGCAAGGCTCAATTGTATTCCAAAAACCTGCATAAATGCTATTGTCTCTATTATGTCTGAGCTTGCTGCTATTATAACTGCTATAGAAGGCACGAATGTCCTGAATATAACGAATACAACAATTGCCATTAAAACAAAGGCTATTATCACTGCGATCTGCGCCTGCGTCCAAAAGCTCTCGCCAAGCGCAGGGTCTATTGTTTCCACGGATGACCTTCTTGTGTCTATATTCATTGAATCAAGCTCGGCAAGAACCAGCGTGGAATTGATGCTGCTGTCTATCTCGACTGATATCCCATAACCACCAAAGCCCCTTGTTTCTTTAACAAAAACCTGCCCGAATTTTTCTGAAAGCCTTTTCTCAATTTCAGGCGAATACACAGGACTATCAGTAGATACTGTTATCAACGTTCCTCCTCTGAGCTCTATTGATTTTGAAAACCACTCTCCTGTTTGAATATAACCATTAATAAGGTAACCTATTGAAAAAACAAGAACAGCTGTTGGTATTGCCAAAAGGTACTTATAGCTTACGTCTTTGCCTTCTTCCCCTTTTTGCTTTTTTTTGCTAAACATAAAAACACTTGGACAATTGTGAGTTTAAAGTTATAAAAGCGTTTCAGCCTGATAGCATTAAAATCATTTTGCCAATTTAAATTAGTGATTGCTTGAAAGCTGATGTGGTTATTGTCGGTGCAGGACCTGCAGGGCTCTACTTAGGAAGCCTGCTTGAGAGGAAAGGTATTTCTGTTGCTATATTGGAGGAACATCTTTCAATAGGAAAGCCCAATCACTGCTCTGGTCTTGTCTCCAAAAATCTTGATTTTTTCGTTAAGCCTGATGACAGATGGATAGAGCATAGAGTATCAGGCTGCATAATAAGAGCAGGTTTCTCTGAATTGGTGTTAAAAAAACCGAGCGTAGCAGCATACGTTATAGACAGGGAGGAATTTGACCAATATCTTGTAGAAAGGTTAAACTCTCGAATTTTTCTTGGAACAAGGGCTGAGAGCATTTCAATTGAAAAAAATTATGTTTCGACAAATACAAACAAAGGGATGTTTGTATCCGAAATCCTTGCAGGATGCGATGGTGCAAACTCTGTTGTGGCAAGGTTGCTTAATTCAGGACCGAAAAAGCTCCTCAATGGTGTGATAGCGATAACCAGAGAGAAGGATTTTTCCCCATATGTTGAGATTTTTATCGAAAAGGGATTGTCTCCTGATGGCTTTTTATGGAAGATTCCGAGGGGGGAGAAAACTGAATACGGGATGTTTTCAAGAAACGCAGATTTCAGCAAGCTTGAAGGTTTTTTCAGTCTGAAAAGGCCTTACGAAAGAAGGGCTGGTATTATACCTATTGGACCTAATAAAACGTTTTTTGAGAGAGCGCTGCTGATAGGAGACGCTGCTGGAATGAGCAAGCCCTGGAGCGGAGGGGGGTTAATTTACGGGCTCACAGCCACAAGAATCGCCTCAGAAACAATCTCAAAGGCGTTTCAGGAAGGAGAGTTCTCTGAAAAGTTTTTATCAGAGTATGAGAGGTTGTGGAAGAATTCTTTTGGCAGACAGATTCAGATGGGAATGTTTGGGAGAAAGATTTTCAATAAAATAAATAATGGGGATGTTGAAATTGCCTTGAAATTTCTGAAAATATTCACTCCTTTCCTAAATAAACTGGATATGGATTTTATATTATGAATTTTTTTGTGGAATGTTCTCGTAATCAGGCCTGAACTTGAAACCGTACAAAATAAGACCTGACTCCTTGTCCTCCCTGATCTTCCTGAAACAGGTCTTGACAGGCATTCCTATCTCAACCTTTTCAGGTTCAATATCAACTATCTGGGAAACTATCTTGCATCCTTCGTCAAGCTCCACTATTGCGATAACATATGGACTGTATATCCTGAAACCCGAAGGCGGAACCCTTATAACGGTGTAGGAGAATATCTTTCCCCTCCCGCTTAGTTTTGCCTCTTCTATCTTTCCTGCCCTTCTGCAGTGAGGGCATATCATTCTCTTTGGATAAAAATACTTTCCACAGTGGGTACACTTGCTTCCTATCAGGTGGTATCTTTCCCTGAACCTTCTCCAATGGAATGGAACCGCATATTCGTGCATAATTCCAACCTCTCTTACAGCTTGTTGCTGAGTATGTGAACCACGACAGTTGCGCCTGAGCCTCCAACATTATGTGCAAGCCCTGTTTCTGCGCCGCTTACCTGCCTCTTTCCTGCCCTGCTTGTGAGCTGTTCTACAATCTCAACAATCTGGGCAACGCCTGTCGCTCCAACAGGGTGTCCCTTTCCTTTAAGGCCTCCTGATGTGTTGACAGGCATCTTGCCTCCTATATAAGTTTGGCCGCTCTCTATAAGCTTGCCACCATCTCCTTTTTTGCAAAAACCCAAGTCCTCGTATGCGATAATCTCGTTTATGGTGAAGCAGTCGTGAACTTCAGCTAAATCAATGTCCTTTGCTGTTATTCCTGCCTGCTGGTAGGCGTTTTTGGCAGCAACGACTGTTGCGTCAAGCGTGCATATATCTCTTCTCGAGAAAAGGCTTAATGTGTCTGACGCCTGTGCAGAGGCTTTTATGTAAACAGGGGAATCTGTGTGCTTTCTTGCCTTTTCAGCTGGCGCAAGTATCAATGCAGCAGCCCCGTCGCTTATTGGCGAGCAGTCAAGAAGCCTTAATGGGTCGGCAACAAGGGGTGATGATAATACATCTTCAAGAGTTATCTTTCTTTGGAAGTGCGCGATTGGGTTGTGCATAGCGTTTTCGTGATTTTTAACTGCTACAAGGCCTAGTTGTTCTCTTGTCGTACCGTATTCGTACATATGCCTCCTTGCCATAAGGGCATAAACCCCTGGAAATGTTGCACCAAAATATGCCTCTGTTTCCTGGTCCATTGCGCTTGCGAGGGCTGTTGTTGCGTGCTGTCCGTAAACATCTGTCATCTTTTCTGCCCCTCCAACAGCAACGTAATCATAAAGCCCTGAGGCAACTGCAAGATAGCCCATTCTTAGGCCGACGCTTGAGCTTGCGCAGGCTGCCTCTGTTCTTATCGCAGGAACGTGGTTTAAACCGAGGTAGTCAGCAAAAAGCGCTCCTGTGTGTTCCTGTCCAACAAAAAGCCCTCCTGACATATTCCCGCCTATTATCAGTTGCAGCTCCTTTCCTGAAATTCCTGCATCTTCCACTGCCTTTACTCCTGCCTCCACGACAAGCTCCCTCAAGCCTTTGTCCCAAAGCTCGCCGAACTTTGTGCAGCCAATTCCTATTATTGCAACGTCCCTCTTTGGTCTCAAATTGTTGAACATTCATTCACCTATTCCTTTAAGTTTTCTCCTGTATTTTGCATACTGGGCATAGTTAAGGTAAACCTTTTCCTCTATCATCTCTTTTACAAGCCTTCCCTTTTTCCTTTTTTCCTCTACCAAATCCTTTACTTTTATGGAAAAGGAGTCAGAGCCTGCGCCTGAACCGTATGATGTGGCAAGTATCCTTTCTCCGGGCTTTGCAATGTCAAGTATTGCCGAAAGTCCAAGCGGCACTGCTGCTGAATATGTGTTGCCTATCTTTGGGAAGAGCAACCCTGCTGAAAGCTTCTCCTTCGGAATGCCAAATATGTTAGCAACCTGCACGGGAAACTTGGAATTCGGCTGATGAAAAACAAAGTAATCATAGTCAGATATTTTTGTACCGAGTTTTTCCATAAGACCCTTTGTGGCTGATATTATATGCCTGAAGTATGAAGGGTCTCCTGTGAACCTGCCCGCATGCCTTGGAAACTCTTCACCTTCCCTTCTCCAGAAGTCAGGATTGTCTGTTGTGAAAGAATATGTTCCTTCTATTTCAGCTATGATATCTGATTTTCCTAATATGAAAGCGCCTGCTCCTGCAGATGCTGTGTATTCAAGCTCGTCCCCTGGCCTTCCCTGCGCTGTGTCAGCACCTATAGCAAGCCCGTACTCTATCATTCCTGTTTCTATAAGTCCCATTACTGCCTGCATTCCCGCCGTACCTGCCTTGCAGGCAAACTCAAGGTCAGCCGCTGTCATAACAGGGGTTGCTCCAACCGCCTCTGCAACTATCGCAGAGGTTGACTTTACCACGTAAGGGTGGGATTCTGAGCCGACATAGACTGCTCCTATTTTCTCAGGGTCTATTCCTGCCCTCCTTATCGCATCCCTGCTTGCCTCAACTGCCATTGTGACAGCGTCTTCGTCAAGCCCTGGAACCGTTTTCTCAGACTCCATTTTCATTGCGCTTTCAGAATCGCTTCCCCATATTTTTGCTATCTCTTCTGCCTTTATCCTAAACCTCGGTATGTAAGCTCCATATCCAACTATTCCAACTGTCATATAATCACTTTTGAGTTTATTCAACAATTTGAGTGCTGTAATCTTTTAAAGGATAGAGTAGGTTTTACGTTTATAAACGTTTAAAAATATAAATTAAAATCGTCAATAAACGATTTAATTTGGATTTTTATAATTGAAAGTTTAGAGAAGATATATGCTCATACCAATTTCAAAGCCTATTATAGGGGAAGAGGAGATAAGGGCCGTTACAGAGGTATTGAAATCAGGAAATCTTGTTCAGGGAAAAAAGGTAGAGCAGTTTGAAAGAGATTTTTCAAAATATATAGGAACTAATTTTTCGGTCGCTGTTTCCTCAGGCACATCCGCGCTTCAAATAGGGCTGCAATCTCTTGGTATAGGAAAAGGTGATGAGGTTATAACCACCCCATTTACATTTGCAGCAACCTCAAACGCTGTTTTACACTGCGGGGCAAATCCTGTTTTTGTGGACATAGAGAGGGAAACATACAATATTGACCCTGAAAAAATTCCTGAAAAGGTTTCGGACAAAACAAAAGCCTTGATATGCGTCCATCTTTATGGACAGCCATGTGATATGGATTCCCTGAAAGGGATTTGCAAGGAGAAAGGCCTGTTTTTGGTGGAGGATGCCGCACAGGCAGTTGGTGCTGAGTACAAAGGCAAAAAGGTAGGTGGGTTTGGGGATTTGGGTGCCTTCTCGTTTTACGCAACAAAAAACATTACCACAGGCGAAGGAGGAATGATAACAACGGGCTCAAAGGAGATTGCAGAAAAGGCATCCATAATAAGGAACCAAGGACAAACGAGCCAATACAGGCATGAAATAATCTCTTATAATTTCAGGATGACAGACATACAGGCTGCAATAGGGATAGAGCAGCTCAAGAAGATTGAAGAATTAAACAGGAAAAGGATAGATAACGCGAGGTTTCTTACGGACTCGCTTTCTTCGGTTGAGGGAATAGAGGTTCCTTTTGTTTCAAAAAATGTCAAACACGTTTTTCACCAATACACAATAAGGGTTTTGAACGGAAAGAGAGACTACCTTCTTGAATATCTTAACAAGAATGGGATAGGTGCGAGGGTTTACTATCCTGAGCCTGTTTATCTGCAACCTGCATACATTAAAATGGGATTCAGGAAGGGCTTGTGCCCCGAGGCGGAGAGGGCTTCAAGGGAGGTTGTTTCGCTTCCTGTTCACCCTGCCTTGACGGAGAAGGAGCTAGAAGAGGTTGTGAAAGGTGTTAAAGAGGTTTTAAAGAGCTAGCAATTTTTACCTTTCTCTTACAGATATCGCAAATTGCTGTTTTGTTTTTTGATGTTATTTCAAGCCTTGCGCCACAGAAACATACAAAACCACGCAGAACAGCAGGGTTTCCATAAGCAAGTCCGTGCTCAGGTATGTCTTTTGTTACAACAGAACCCGCTCCTATAAGTGCATAACTCCCTATTGTATGCCCACATATTATGGTTGAATTTGCCCCTATTGATGCGCCTTTTTTTACTATTATCGGTTTACCTCTTCTTTGCTCATTCCATATGAAAGCCCTTGGATAAAGGTCATTCGTAAAAACAACATTAGGCCCTACCATTACATCATCTTCGATTATTGTTTTGTAATAAATGCAGGCATTGTTTTGTATTTTCACATTGTTGCCTATTTTCACCTTTTCATCTATGTAAACATTTTTCCCTATTGTGCAGTTTTTTCCTATTTCAGCGAATTCCCTAACCTGGGCATTGTTCCATATCTTTGTGCCTTCTCCTATTATTGCTTTTTCAGAAACTTCTGCTGTTTTGTGAACAAATATTTTGCTCGATTTTTGATTTTTTATGCACTCATTTCCCATAGGACTTCACTATCTCCAAGGCTATTTCAAGAGCTTTGAGCCCATCATCGCCTGTAACTAGGGGCTCTCTGTTGTTTTTTATTGATGATATGAAATCGTTAAGCTCCTCCTTTAGCGGCTCTGACTTTTTCACATTGACTTTAACTATCTCAGGCTCTGCAAACTTGACTATGTCATCGAATGTTTCAAAATTTCTTTCATACTTGCTTTTATAAAATATGAGATTTTGCGTTACGTAATTAAGCTCTGCGTAACCCTTTGTTCCTGTTACTGCAAGGCTTCTTATTTTTACAGGCGTTATCCAGTTGACCTGTATGAACGCGTTTGTTCCATCGTATTTCAGAAGTATGTCTGCATAGTCTTCCCTTTTGTTTATGAGGGCCTTGCCTGCCTCGGCGTGTATTCTTGTGGGATATTTACCAATAAGATAGTTTAAGATGTCTAAATCGTGAACTGCCAAATCTATTATTACATTTGCATCCTTTATTTGTGGTGGAAAAACACCAACCCTTCTTGCAACAATGGTTGTTATTTTTCCTAGCTCTCCGTTTTCTACTATCTCTTTAAGCTTTCTTACAGCCGGGTTGAACCTTTCTATGTGTCCGACAGCAAGCTTTATGCCGTTCTTTTTTGCAGCTTTTATTATTTCATTTGCGTTTTCTATTGTATCAGCTATTGGCTTTTCTATGAGCACGTGTTTTCCTGAATTTATGCATTCAACGGCTATCTCCTTGTGAAATATTGTGGGTACTGCTATCGATACTGCATCAATTTCTTCTTTCAGCATTTCCCTGAAATTTTTGTAATATAGACATTTGTGCTGATTGGCTATTTCCCTTCCTTTGCTTTCATCAATGTCTGACACTGCAACAAGTTTGCAGTCCTTTAGCTCGGAATAAATCCTGGCGTGATGCTTGCCCATATTTCCTACGCCAATCACACCGACTTTTATCATAATTTCACTGATACTAAATAGAAAGCTGGTAGGCACGGAATGCCTCCGCATAATCAACATTTATCCTTTTTCCGTGAACTCTTGCGATTGCCCTTATGAACTCCATATCATGGTAGTATCTTCTGAATTGCGTCTTATAGCATTCAAGCGCTTTTATCTTTTTTTCAAGCTGCTCCTTTGTAATTTGTGAAAATATGTTTGGCAGGAAATGTGGCGTGCTTTTGAGGTCCTGAAACATAAGGATTGACTGTGTTTTGAAAACCCTCAAGGCCTGTTCAGTTATACATTTATGATCCTGATGCAAATTATCTATGTCATGGGTTATTATGGTATCAGGTCTGAATTCCTTCTTGATTTTTTCCATAAATTCCCTTATCTCCTCTGCCTTTTCTGGAAGCTTGGTGTTTGGAAAATTCAAAAGCTTGAAATTGCTTTTCTCTATTCCAAGTGTTTTCATTGAGTTGTGGAATTCCTCTACTATGCCTTCATTTCCCTTCTGCTCAGAGCATTCGCTAAACACGAGGTTGAAGTAATCCTTTCCTGATTCCTTGATTTTCAGAAAAAATCCTCCTGCACCGGTTTCAAAATCGTCCGGGTGAGCGCTTAGGAAAAGTATCCTTTCCATCGATTCACCAGATTTAGATTTGGTTTATAAATATTAAAATGTTAATCGGTTTATGAAAGATTTAAAGATTTTTTACACCGGTGCCGGCTCACCAGGCACATACGGAATATTCAAAGCATTTAGGCGTGGGGCAGTGGAAGAAGGTAGAAGGTTAAAAATAATAACTGCTGACATCAATCCTGATGCCTATGGCTTTCATTTTGCTGAAAAGGGATATGTTATTCCGCCTGGAAACGACCCTGATTTTATACCAAAAGTTCTTGATATATGCAGAAAGGAAAGACCTGACCTTCTGGTTTCTGTTGTAGATCCGGAGCTTCTTCCACTCTCGAAGTCAAAAAATGAATTTGAATCGTTGGGTGTTAAGGTTGTTTTGTCAGAGCCTCAAGCAATAGAAACTGCACAAAACAAAAGGAAATGTTATGAGATTTTCGGTATGGGTGGTATAGTTCCTGATTTCAGGATTGTAAAAAGCTCATCGGGTTTTGAGAATGCTGTAAAGGAGCTCGGCTTTCCAAAACATCCTGTGTGCTTCAAGCCGTCTTTTGGTTATGGTATGAGGGGCTTTCGTATACTGAAGCCTTCTACAAACCGCGGTGAAATACTTTTTGGTGAAAAGCCTGATTCCACTTTTGCTGATTTTCAGGATATTGTTGGTATTTTAAGGGATTATGAAAAAAAACTCGGGCTTCCTGAAATCATTGTGATGGAATATCTCGAAGGGAAGGAGTACACAGTTGACATGCTTTTGGAAAGGGGGAAACCTTTGATTACAATACCAAGGCTGAGAAAGGTAACCACAAGGGGAATATCGACTGTCGCTGTTGTAGAGAGGAATCAAGAGGTTATAGAGAAAGCAGAGCTTGTTGCCAACAGGCTTGTTCTCGATTACAATGCAAACATACAGTTCAAGTACGGAAAAGATGGTCCGAAGCTGATAGAGGTCCAGCCGAGGCTTGCAGGAACCACGGTTGCTTGTGTTGGGGCAGGCGCAAACCTTCCTTATCTTGGTCTAAAGCTGGCGCTTGGGGAAAGCATAAAAATCCCTGACGTGAGATGGGGAACAGTTATGAAGAGGTTTTGGGAAGAGGTTTACATAAACGGAAATGAAATGTGGTTTTTTGGTAGTGAGTTAAGCAAAAAATGCCAAAACAATTGCTGACAGTAAAAGCTCGAGGCAGATGAAAAACAAGGTGACATCCTTTTCATATGCCTTTTTCTTTATTTTCTTAACCAACCATATTCCGAAATGCTCAAAGCCGTAAAGTTTTTCATAAGGAAGTTCCAGGCTTCCGTCCCTGTTTGGCTTTCCGAATGCCTCCCTCTTAGGCCCTCCTCTTGCTTCTGGTAAAAGTGACCAAAAAGCATCTATTATGAATGGAAGGAAGAGGATAACTCCTATCTTTTCCATATTGCCTAAGATTGCTATAACTGCTATCATTGCCCCTGTCCCATAAGTGAGAGAGTCCCCGGGAAAGATTTTTGCAGGAAACCAGTTAAAAACCAAAAACGCCAGGAGGGATGCAAACGCAGAAAATGATATAACAGCAAGCCATAGCTCTCCTTTTATAAGGCTTATCGTTCCCATTGTTCCTATTGCCACCGCGCCCATTCCTGCCTCCATCCCATTGAATCCAGCAAGCATATTGAATCCGTTTGCAGCTCCAACTATTCCTATGGGAACTATTATCAGCGGGTAAATTATTCCAAAATTCACATTTCCAAACACGGGAATATTCATTACCGACTCTCCCGCGTTTATTACCATAAGTGGAATTGCAATTGGCAATGTAAGGAGTGGTTTCTGCCACCTTTTCAGACCTCTCTTCCAGCCCAAAATGTCATCTATGAAGCCAATAAATCCAGCAAGTAAAACTGTCATTGCAGCTGCAAAAACAAGTGTTGTATTGACGTTTATATGTAAAAAGAACGTTTCCAAAAATATGTATAAGAAAATGCCTGTTAGTAAACCAAAAATGACAACAATTCCTCCTGCCTCTGCAACCTCTGGCTTGTCAAATTTGTTCATATCCTTTCCGACAAGACCGAAATTCTTGGCTTTTCTTATCCATTTTGGGATAAAAAAAATTGTAAAGAGAAATGATGCAAAAGGGGCTATTAAAATCTCAAACATATTTTCACTTTAATTTTTAATCATTCTTAGTTCCTCAATTCCGTGAGCATCAGAGCCTGTTACTATTTTTGCTCCCATATTCCTGCAAACATCTATAAATCGCTGTGAGTGATATCTCGGTTTTATGTTGTTTTCTATAAGTACATTGTTTTTTATGCACAATTTTATTATTTTATAAACATCCTTCTCACGCATTGGGCACTTCTGGAAAAAAGTTATTGGATGCGTCCATATATCAACATCAGGGTTCTTTATCATATTGATTAAGGCATTTTCAAGCTCGGCTTTGTTTTTGCAGGGAAAGGTGTGAAAGGTTCCCAACACTATATCGCACTTTTCCATAACCTCTTTGGAAACATCCAAACTGCCTAAAGAATCAGTAACCTTTGCCTCGCATCCAACAAGGATTTTAAGTTTGGGGAATTTTTTTCTTGCAGATTTAACATCTTTAACAAGTCTGCCAAAATCGTATGATAATTCCTTTCTTACGTGCTCTGTGAATGCAATCAGTTTAAGTCCATTGGTTTGGGCCTGCCTGCACATTTCTGGTACACTGTTTCTTCCGTCTGTGTATCTTGTATGCACATGCCAATCTCCCGTTTCAAGATATTTTAAGTATTTCTGCCATTTTTTCATTGTAACACCAAACATTTTAAAATTCATATCATAGCTTAAATATGGAAACTATTGAATGTATAAGTTCAAGGGCGAGCATAAGGTCTTTCAAAACAGATGATATTCCTGAAAATGTTTTAAAGGCTGTGATTGGCGCTGCTGTGCAGGCACCTTCCGCAGGAAATGTTCAGGATTGGGAATTCATAATAGTGAGGAATTCTGAAACAAAAAGGCTTTTATCTGAAGCCGCTTTCGGTCAGGATTTTATATCAAAGGCTCCTGTTGTTATAGTTATATGCTCTGACCTGAAAAGTATATCATCTGCATATGGTGAAAGAGGGAAAAATCTTTATTCAATACAGGATACTGCGGCTGCAGCACAGAATATGATGCTTGCTGCCTGTGATTTGGGTTTGGGAACGTGTTGGGTGGGAGCTTTTGATGAGGAAATGGTAAGGAAAATTCTTAGTATACCTTCACATATTAGGCCTTTGGTGATAATACCGATTGGGTATCCTGCATATAAGCCAAAAAAGCCAAAAAGGAAAGGTATTGATAAAGTTGTGCATAAAGAGAAATACTAAAAATGTAAACATTTAAGACTGTTTGTACATTTTGGCATTGTGGGAAAATGGCAAGGGAAAGGATAGCTGCAATAGTTATAGGAATTATAATGGTGATGTCAGCTGCAGGCTTCGCAATAAACAGTGCCCTTTACCAGAACAGGCAGGAAAATACATTTAATATTCCTACAATAGTGACAAGACAACTTACGGTAGAGGAATCAGTCTACATTCTTAGAACTGGAAGGGTTATAATAGAATTTTTCTATGATGAAAATTGCTCTGAGTGCCAGGAAAGGATTGGTGTCCTTGAAGGGTTTGCACAAAAAATGAGTGACTTTGCTGTACTTCAGGAGATAAAGGGAAATGAAACGTCTGTCAAAATGATTGGTTCAGAAGGAAGAATTGTCGACATAATGAATGAATCCCTTTCCGAGACAGATATTATGAGGGTTTTTTGCGAAATAGCAATAACACAGCCCCCTGAATGTCTCATAGAGGAAAATGTTATTTGGAATGGCTGATTATTTTCAGAAGTTTTGAAAGTTCTGCCTTTCCCTGTCCGAATTGTTTGTTTCCCCCACCCGAGCCGCCTGCCATATTACATATATCTTTTATAATTAAACCTATGTTTTTTGTTTTGCTCATTCCAACTATTTCCCCCACCTGATTTGCAAGTATTACCGTCATCTCAGGCCTTTCAGAAATTATGTTGTTTGCTATTCCTATAAGCATTTTTCTTTCAAATGGAACTATCTCAAATATTTGATTGTCTTTTGCTTTGTTGATAAGTTTTAAGCTTTCCTGCTTTGAAACCCTTTGCATTAGCCTTTCTATTGCCTTTCTCTGCTCTTTCCATATAAGAAAAATTGTTTCACAAATCTCATAAAGAGTTTTTGTTTTTCTTTCAAGAAGGGGTTTTATTAGGCTGTCTTCCTGAATGTCTGTTTTTCTTTCGCCAAGATTTTCCCTTAGTCTGTTAATCTCTTTCTGGTTTTGGTTTATCTCGTTCCCAAACCTTTCTATTGTTTTTGCAAGGCTGTCAATATCAACAGAAAAAACACTTGAGGCTTTGCCCAGTTCTTCCTGAACGTTTTCGCTTCTTATGATGTGTGTTTCGCTGAATATTTTTGCTGATTTTATTTTTTCCAAGCATTCATTCCATACTTCTTTTTGTTTGTATTCGAACGCCTTTACATATTTTCCGCATGTGAATTCTATCCTGTTTACACCGTCCTGAATCCTTTCCGTTCTTATTATCTTTACAGCTTCTATTTCTCCTGTATTTTTCACATGGGTTCCTGCGCATGCCTCTGCATCAAAGCCTTCGCTGACATTGACCACTCTTACTATCTGTCCGGGAGAAGCGCCACCCTGATAAAGCACAAAGCCGTATTTTGACTCTGCCTCGTTTCTCGGCATAAATTGCGTATTCACTGTAAGATTTTTCCTGATAATCTCGTTCACCAGTTTTTCTATTCTTTCAGTTTCTTCCTTACTGAAAGGTTCGTAATGCGTGAGGTCTATTCTTGTTAATTCCACTCCCTTTTTTGTTCCTGCCTGCCATATGTGTTTTCCTATAACCTTTCTTGCGGCTCCTCCAATTATATGGGTCGCTGTGTGCATCTTCATAAGCTGATATCTCCTCTCCCAGTTTATCTTTCCTTTCACAGATGTTCCAGGTTTAATATACGAATTTGTTTTGTGAAGAACTATTTCACCTATTTTCTTTGTGTCAATTACCTCTACCTGTTTGCCATCATATTCTATAAATCCTGTGTCTCCTGGCTGTCCTCCTCCTTCTGGATAAAAACAGGTTTTGTCAAGAATAACCCAGTTTCCGCTCTTTGTTTTTGATGCCTTTAGAACTTTTGCCTGAAAATCTGTCTGGTATGGGTTTTCATAAAAAACCATATCTGTTTTCTTTATTCCTTTTGTGTCTATTTCTATCTTTCCCTCTTTCTCTTCCTTTTCGCCTGAAATGTGAGATGCTGTGAGCTTTGAATAGAAATCCTCTGGTACCTGTATATGAATTTTTTCCTTTTTTGCAGCCTTTTCTATAATTTCGGGTGTTATGCCATTTGAAGTGTAAAGCCTTATTAATGTTTCATCATTAAGGCTTCCTTTTTTTGCCTCCTTTTGAACGATATTATAAGCCCTTTCAATTGTCTTTTCATAGCGGTTTTTTTCTATATCCATTATTTTTGAAAATGTTGGCAATCCTTCCTGAAGTTCTGGAAAAATTGGCTTTAGGTGTTTGGCATGAAGTTCTGCTATATCATCAAGTGTAAAGTCAAAACCAAACTCGCTTATGAATGATAGCGCACGTCTTAGGATAACCCTCAGGTTGTAGCCGCCGCCAACATTTGAAGGTATTCCGCCATCGGTTATGGCAAACAAAAGTGTTTTCACGTGATCTGCTATGGCATAAAGAGCCTGTAAAGGTTCTATAACATCATTAAGCTCATCAACACTTATTCCTATTTTTTTTGCTATATCTTCTTTCATTTTTCTTGCATTTTTTACCTCATCGAAATTAAGACTGCCTGATAACATGGAATATCTTTCAAAAATCTCGTTCTCCTTTATGCCTGCCTTTTCTTTCATCCGTTTTATCACAGGCCCGAAAACAGAATCGTATCCCGTGTGCGTTCCGTTTGAGAACCATACAAGCCTTTCGTGCCCCCAGCCAACATCGATAACTTTTTTGGGAAGCTCTTTCCAAGAATTTCCCTTTTTTGTAAACTGCATAAATACCGAGTTTACAAGTTCAAGCCCCCTTGAAAAGGTTTCTATGCAGGGCCCGAAGGCGGAGAAGTCTGGCATTGCCCACACATCTTCTATGTAAACAAGCTCTTTTTCGGGAATTCCCATTGATTTTGTTAAAAACTCGAAATTCAGTTGTATGCACCTATCTTTCCAGTAATTTCCAAAAGAATGCTGCCCCGACATTATAAAAGAGCTGTGATGCCTTCCTGTGACTCCTATGTTTGGTATGTCGGGAAACCTTAGGCATACCTGTGGAACAATAAGCGGGTCTGCTGGGTATTCGAAAACTATGTTTCCCTGATCTATCCTCTGGAAGTCCTGTATGGATGCTATAGTGAAAAAAAGGTCTGGTCTCCACCTATCGATTACGGGATACCTTGGAATTGAAGTATGACCATTGCGAACAAAGAATTTTTCAAACTCCTTCCATGTTCTTATGTAATCCCATCTCTCCCTTGTTATTGGTCTTCCTATGAATCCGTAGTTTTCGCAAGGTGGGTCCCCACATAGTTCTCTCTCTGTATCAAGTGTCCAAAAATTCTTTCTGCATTTTGGGCAGGTTTTTCTGAGGAAGCCTTCATTCTTGAATATCTCAAGATAGTAATGTTTCTTCCAGTCCTTTGCAAACTGCCTTTTCAGAATTTCTTTTGTAAGCATAGTCTCACTGTTGTTTGGATTTATTATATATGGACAGAGTAATATTATATATGGATTATAAAGATTTGCAGGTTATGAAAAAATCCCAAGCAGAAATCATAATTATCGCTGGTGTGTTTCTTCTCGCCGTCGTTATTGTTTATTATGCTGTTTCTGGCGGTTTCAGGGCAACAAACATCCCTGAAAGCGTGTATCAAAAACAGAAATCTGTTCAGCAGTCATTCATAGATATGGTAAGGGCGGGCTCTTACAAAACGTTAAGAGTGATGGAAACACACGGGGGTTATCCAACAATAGAACTTCTTGGGAACGGAACCTATGAGATACCTGAGTTTGTTGTTTTCGCTGGCGAAGGCATTCCGTATTGGGTAAAATGCCAACACAATCTTTCCCCTTCGAAAAATGAGGTAAAAAAATGGTTTGAGGCATCTGTTGAAAACTACATAAAAACACACATAAAAGAAGTGTCTGATAAGTACAAAAATGTCAGCTTTGACATATCAAAACTTTCGGTTTCGGCTAACATATTGAGCAATCCAACAAAAGTAGAGATAACAGTGAATCTTCCTACGAAGGTTGATGGTTATTCTATCCAGAACCCTCTTTATCCTTACAAGACAAGCCTTGAAACAAAATTTGGCGAGATTCTTGATTTTGCTGCTGATTTATCGAAGGCACAGTCCTCGAAGAGGTTTCTTGAGATTTTTACAATCGCCTCTATTTACATGTCAAAGGATGACAAAGACGGGCACCCCAAGCTTCCTACAGGAGGATTCATGACAAACTGCGGTGAAACGATATACAGGACGCCTGAAAAAATATCGGCATACTTGAAGGAGATTGCAGAATATGTTGTAACGCAGGTTCTCTGGTGGCAAGATATGCCTGTTGACCTAGCAAAGCCAAAGGTTTACGCAATAAACAAGGAGATAATAGGAAAGGAATACAGAGACCTTGATATAAAAATGTACCTGCCTGACGACTTTGAGTTTGAAACAAAAAGTCCCATAGTCATAACTAACACAAAACGTGCATATACAAGCATGTTCTGGACCGCTTATGACTGCCTTGGGGTATACAGTATGTCATATTCTGTTTCCTATCCTGTTATTGTAAGGGTTAAAGATCCCCTTTCTGGATATTTCTTTAATTTTGCTGTGCTCGTTTTTGTTGACAATGAAGGCAATAAGATGTCTCCTGGAAAATGCGAAAATATCGGTGCAGGAGCAGAAATTTGCAAGGACTTGAACTGTTACGCAAAGATAAAGGTTGTTGACGAGTTTGGAAATCCTCTGAAAGGAGCAGTCGCAACATTTGGAGATTGTGTTATTGGAACTTCTGATTCGTCTGGCTATATAGAAGGCAAGATAAAGTGCGGAAACTATGAGCTGAATATATACCTTAACTCAAGCTATGACTACTACAACAAAAATGTATCTTCATCTGAAATAAACAAAACTTATGTTCTTAGTTCAATCTCGAACTTCACGGCACATTTCAGGAAGGTTGAAATAACGGAATATGGAACTGACGCTTATGGAGAACCAATTAGCTGCAGGCCTTGTCAATATGGAAGTTCGTGCGTAGATTCATTAAACGCAATAAAATGCGTGATAGATAATGCAAATGACCATGTTTTGGTAGATCTTTACTCAAAGGATTATCCTGAAAGGATGTTTACATTAACAAACATAGATCCTGAAAGCATTCCTGACGACTGTATTGATAAAATGAATAGTTGTGTTGAGCAGTGTCAGAGCTCTCTTAACATTAATCAATGTTCTCAATGCGCATCGCAATGTTTAGGAAATGTACTTGATTCTATAAACATAAACTACATACCCTCAGGAAATTACTATGTCAATGCAACCTCTTTAAGTGTCAACATGATGAAGGAAACGGGCGGTTTCCTTTCAGATTACAATCTTAAATCCTCTTCAAAGGACATTTATTTCAACATACCAGAGGCTGCTTCCCCTGATTATAAGCTTTCGGAAAACAAAAAGCTATGCCTTGCACAAAAACTAAGGGAGTGTAATATAGAACCTGTTTCAGACACAGCTTATCCAAAAACCACGCTTGTAACATCCTGCACTTGTGGAAACCTTTTGTCTGCACTGACTGATGTTGGGTGCCCTGTCAGCAGCATGTTCTGTACATGCCCATCAGGTAGCTCCTATCCATCTGGCTGCGGTCAGTATTGTGATAATGATTACGTTCCGTGCGATACTTGCTGTCCTTTAAACACTGTGTTAAAATTTGCCTTGGATAACTGCAACACAAGGGTGATATGCAAATGAACTGCAAGCTGATGGCTTTGGAGGTGTTTGCAATATTCACATCATACTTAGTTTTCTCTATCGCTTTCGTGTCTGCGACAAATGTAAAGATATACTACAATGGGATTTATCAATCTCCTTCTGTAAATTACAATCCACAATCCTTTATAAGCAAGGACATATCAATTGATCCAGTGAGCCTTAATGTAAGGATAAATATAAAAAACGCGTCATCAGTACAGCTTGGAAAAATTTATGTTTACAAATGCAGGGGGCTTTCTCCTGGGTTGTGTGTGTCTGGTATTCAGCCTGAGATCGCAGAAGGTTCTTTTGATTCAACATACAGCTGGGCCGCACTTTCGGACAGGACGTCCGGCTATCCACAGAATGCTAACATACTTGTGTTTGCAAGTGTTGATGGAAGCGTGCCCTTTTGGACAGGGTTTTTTTACAGGATAGAAAGAACCTCATCAGGCAATTTTGTTCCATATGAATATAATGCTGATGAAATTGAGGTTCATGCAAAGGACTTAAGTGATGTTTCATTGATAAGAAGCTTTATTTCGTCAAGCAAATCAATACCCATTAATCCAAACTGGGTTGCGAAAATAGTTTTTCCTGTGGCAGAGGGTCTTTACATAATAAAAACAACATTTTCTGGAATACAAAGTTATCAGTTTTCAGCATCAGAAATTTCCCAAAACCAGATTTCAGGAATGGATACTGATTATGGTTTTGTTTTTGCGAATTCTAGTGGCAGCATATTCAATCCTGTCACAATCTATCTTAATCCGGATTATATATGTGGAAATAGCAATTGCGAAACAGAAAAGGGAGAGACCCAAGCAAACTGCTGCCTGGATTGCTCCTGTCAGGCAGGATACTATTGCGATACAACAGCCGGATGCAAACAAATATCAGGGATAACTCTTTCTTTATATGGAACGCAACAGACAAAGGTTAGCAATTGCTATCAGCAGCACACCATTAACATAACTGTAAGGATAAACAACCCTCCAACGGGTATGTCGGTAACATCAACAGTATACAAGTTGGGAACAAACCCGTTCATTCAGACACAATGCTCTGGCGGGCAGCAAACAGGATACATCTTCAGCTGTCCTGTAATAGTTCCAGCCGTTCCTAACTGCAATGAGGGAACATACAGAGTGGGTCCTAATTTCATAAACTTCTCTATAACATATCCTGATGGAAAATCTCAGAAAACAAAAGTTCTTAGTGTACAATTTCCGGATATAACAATAGGCTCATTTTCCTGTGGAAACTTATTGTGTGAGGAATCTCTTGGTGAAACCCAGTCAAACTGCTGCTATGACTGTGGGTGCCCTTCTGGATACTGTAATGCAGACCAGATAAATCCTATAAAAGGCTCCTGCGAAACAGACCCTACCAATGCGAATCTTAATGTTGTTGGGCTTTTTCCATCAAATTTTTATACCCATCGCTCAGGAGATTCCGTAAGCTTTCTGGCGCAGATATCAAATGCTCCTGTTACAATTTCTAAATTCTACCCATCATGCTCAATATCCTGTTCAAGGAACGACGGGCAGCCTTGCTCTTCGAGTTGTAGTGTTTCCTGCTCAAAGAGTGAATCCTCTGACAATT
>JAWCLA010000030.1:0-9606 GCA_039091855.1 Candidatus Aenigmatarchaeota archaeon
TTTATATACATCAAATCAGGTTCAAAACCTGCTCCAAGTCAACATCCGTATTCACGCAACCATTTTTTAGAAGCTCTATTCCCTGCATAGGAATCCTGAGCTCCTCTGCAGCGAGAACAAGCTCCTTAAGGCATGCAACACCAAGAACCGCTTTCGGCCTGAGTTTCCTTATTATCTTGAAAACCATCGTCCCTCCCGGACAGATGAAAACCCTGTACCCTTTCTTTTCGGCAGCAGATTTTATCGCATAAACCTTGCAGTCGTCTGGAGAGCAGTTTGTGCATTTGTACCCACTCTCTGTTAATAAGGCCCTGCAGCTTATTTTTCTCAGACATTGCGGAAGAAAGATTATCTTGAACTTCGGGCTGATAAGACTGAAATCCTCCCTGTAGTGGTCGTTCTTGAAGTCAATATAGAGCCTGTCCACATTTTCAGGCTTCACGCCAAGAATTTTCAGGCTCCTTTTTAGCGCCCTTTTCGTGCTGAAGTCAGCACCCATCTCTATCAAATCCTGTATGAATTTTTTCATTAAATCGCTCTTTATTTCTGGTAAGTCTTACTTCTCATCCCTTGTGGACAAGTTTCTAATCAGCGCCTTCCATTGCCATAAGCCTTCTTATCCTCTCCTCGATTGGCGGGTGTGTCGAGAAAAGGTTTGTGAACCAGTCTCCCCTGAACGGGTTGACTATCCACATATGAGAGGTTGCGCTTGAGCCTCCTTTCATCGGATTGTGTTTCGCAAAATCGGAAATCTTTCTCAACGCGGATGCAAGACCGTTGGGATTCTTCGTGATAACTGCCCCGTACCTGTCAGCCCTGAACTCCATAGATCTCGAGATAGCCATCCTTATCATAAGCGCAGCAAGAGGCGCAAAAATCACAATCAATACAAGCCCTATTATGCTGCCTGCACCCCTTTCATCCCCTCCTCCATAAAGGGAAAAATAGCCTATCTGCGCTATGTATGATATCGCTCCTGCAAGGGTAGCGGCAATGGTTGATGTCAGAATGTCCCTGTTTCTTATGTGTCCTATCTCATGGGACAAGACCCCCTCTATCTCCTCTTCATTAAGTTCCATCAATCCCTGAGTCACCGCTATCGCTGCGTTTTTGGGGTTTCTCCCTGTTGCAAAGGCATTCGGGACATTGTTGGGAACAACAAAAACCCTCGGCTTTGGTATTCCTGCCTCCCTGCTCAACCTTTCAACCATCTCGTTGAGCTTTTTGTCATTGCTCGGCTTCGCCCTGTAAATACCCAGAACTATCCTGTCTGAATACCAGTATGACACAAAGTTAATAACGAACGCTATAATCAGGGCTATTCCCATTCCAAAAATCCCGCCCAAAAAATATCCTATGCCGAGGAAAATCCCTGTCAGCACACCGAAAAGCAAAACAGTTCCGAACATCCCCATCACCTTTGGATAATTTGTCAAAGATTTATAAATACATTTTTATTTTCTTTGCTATACTTTCTGCAACCTGTTCAGGCTTCTTTCCTGTCGTGTCTATCTCCAAAACGCTTTTTGCCTTTTCCAAGGCCTCTCCCTTTACAACCTCCATTATCTCTGCCTCGACATTCTCCTCTATCTTCCTCTTCGGCCAGCCGGATTTTTTCATTCTCTTCCTGAGCTCCTTTGGGTTGGTCCTGAGTATTACCACAATGTCGCAGCCAATCTCGTGTGAATAATGGGACTCAACAATAAGGTTTTTATGAATTTTTGAAATGTTTGCTATTTCCTTTCTAATCTTAGGGATGTCAACAACCTTGCACTTTCTTGCCCTGTCATATCCAATGTAAAACCCCCTCTCCTTCGCCAAGGAATTAAGGCTTACCATCTTCCAGCCGAGGATTTTTGCCAGAGCCTTGGCAACGGATGTCTTTCCTGTCTTCGGGGTTCCTGAAATTGAGACTATCATTATAACCTCCCGCTGAAAATTCCGGCTATCCACCCAATTATGCTTTCCAGCCAGTCTGCAATATAATCCCACCACTGTTTGCGGTTCTTTACCTCAATAGTTCCCAACCAACCATCCTGATACTGCAGGTTTTCTGAAAAAAGCGCTGTCCTTATGTTTTTTGTTCCAGTGGAGTTTGCGTCATAAAAAACCACAAAATTCTTTGTTTCACCTTGCCTGAGGGAAATTTGCTTTACATCCCTGTAATCATCTATAAATGTTTCCAGTGTGCCTGAAAAACTTTCAGAAGCCTTCACACTTATATTTATTTCAATTCCTTCTCCCAAAAAAGCCTTTTCCGGGAATGATATGTTTTCTATCTTTGCAGACCTCTGCGAAATCACCGTCAGGTTTTGGGAAAAAAGCTCGCCTGAAGAGGAAAAAACATCAAGCCTGTAATTTCCAGGAGGCAGGGGCGCTTTCATAGTCCAGGTAATCTCTGCCCTTTCGCCTGACCTCAGCGTAACATCCTTGTTTTGCATCTGCCCTGCAAAAAACACATAAATTGAAACAGATTCGGAACGATGACCTGTGTTTTCCGTTACTGACCTCACCTCAAAAACCTGACCGGGAAGAAGAACATTTTGGCTTTTGACAGATGTCTTAACCTTCCTTTTATCATTTCCTTCTATGCTTAACTTTATTGTTTTTTCCGTCCCTCCGCCATAAATTATGACAGGGCAGGTGTAAATGACGCCGCTTTCTATCTCAGGAGACCCTATGAACCAGTAAGCGCTTTCCCTCCCGCAAAATGCCATATTCTGCCTGTTTTTGTAAATCGAGAGAAAGCTCTCTCCTGTCGGCTTAACGCAACTCTTAAGGTTCACGCTGGTGAGAAGGCATTCAGGAACGCTTTTGAAATCTGTTATGAGCAACGAGTAACTCCTGCTTGTTGAGTTCTCTGGGACAAGGGTCGCATCTATGTCTATCCTTGGGGATTTTTTGTGGGATATAACCTTAACCTCAGCCTCTTCCTTGTTCCAGTCTATTGTTATTTGCCCTCCTTTCACTTCAACATACTCGGAGAAGTTTGAGTCAGGAAGCTCGGCAAGCTTTATGTGGGTTGAGTCAACAGGAGATTCGAGCCACGTTGGGTCAAGCGATATTGTATTTCCATTATGCTCAACCTCAACCCAGCCGTGTTGCCCCCAGTTCTCGGAGTAGGCATAACCTACGACATAATGCGACTTGTATCCAAGAACGTTCAGCATCGACAGCAACAGGTTTGAGAACTCGTCGCAAACACCCATCCTGTTCGAGTATGTCCATATTGCGGACTGCGAAAACTCCTTCGCGCTGTTGTCATACCTGACATTTTCGTGGACCCATTCTGTCAGGCGAAAAATCCTCTTGATGTCATCTAACCCACTTGCCGTCTCATAAGCCGTTCTCGCTATCTCAGGGCTTGCCCTTGTGAGTTCTGTCTGCGGGAACGAAATTCCCCTTGAGCCGTCTTTTTTGTCCGAAACCTCAACATCAAAAACAACTTTGTACGGCAGCCTTTTCTTCAGGTCGGGAAAGTCCCAGTAAAGCGAAACCATCTTGTTTCCCCACTTATCTTCTGTTATCTTGTATCTGTCAGGGCCGTGAACGCTTTTTATGAATGATTTCTGTCTGCTCGTGTTTTGCGGGATTGCCAATGTTACTTTCAGGTCCCTTGCTGTCTGGAACGGGCTGTTGTCAAAAAGGTAAACGCTTCCTTCCTTGGTTATTTCAACGTGCATATAGCTGACCGCTTCAGGATTCTCTATTTCCTGCGCAAAGGCAAAAGGCAGGCCTGCAAAAAACACAGCAGCCAGAATCAGAATTCTTTTCAGCATATATGTTTTTTGTTCATAATTTAATAAATATAAAAGAGAATTAGTTCAAGTGTTAACCATTGGTTACTAATTTCAAGCATCTTGTTGAAAATTAAACTGTAAAAAGGCGAGCTTATGGAAATATGGACAGAGAAATACAGGCCCAAAACGCTTTCAGAGGTCATTGATCAAAAGCACATAGTGGACAAGCTTAAGAACTGGGTGAGAGAGGGCTCCATTCCGAATATGCTTTTTGCAGGACCTGCGGGAGTGGGAAAGACCACTATAGCACTTGCCCTTGCCCATGACCTTTTCGGCGATAACTGGAAGCAGAACTTCCAGGAAACAAACGCCTCAGACGAGAGGGGAATAAACGTTGTGAGGGGAAGGATAAAGGATTTCGCGAGGGTAAAGGCGATAGGCTCCGAATTCAAGATAGTTTTCCTTGACGAGAGCGATGCCCTTACTCCCGAAGCGCAGCAGGCATTGAGAAGAACTATGGAAAGGTTCTCAGGGGTGTGCAGGTTCATTCTATCCTGCAATTATTCATCCAGAATAATAGACCCGATACAATCCAGATGCGCTGTTTTCAGGTTCAAGAGGCTGACCGAGAAGGGGGTTTCGGAATTCCTTCACAGGATTGCAAGGGGAGAGAAGCTAACCCTTACGGAAGACGTTGCCTCTGCAATATATGAGGTTTCCGAGGGAGACCTGAGAAAGGCGACAAACATTTTTCAGGCCGTTGCGGCATCTGGAAAAATCACAAGGGAATCGGTTTACGAAGTCGTGGGGCAGGCAAGGCCACAGGACATAAAGGCAATGATAGAACTTGCAATGGGAGGCAAATTCACAGATGCAAGAAAAAAGCTTTACAACCTCCTTATTGAACAGGGACTCTCAGGGGAGGACATAATAAGGGAGATGCACAGGCAGGTATTAGAGCTCTCCATTCCGGATATCGTTAAGCTCGAGCTGATTGAAAAAATAGGTGAGTTCGAGTTCAGGCTAAACCAAGGCGGTTCTGAGGACATACAGCTCGAGGCGTTGTTGGCTAACTTCATAAGGGCTGGAAGGAAATAGTTTGTCAGTTTGTTATTGAAAAAAATCATTTGCTTTTATAATCTCGCTTATAATATAATTTACCAATTTTAAGTGCCTAAAAAACACTTATATCTAAAATTGGAGGTTTAACTATGAACATAGTTTTTCTCGGCCCGCCAGGCTCTGGCAAAGGGACTTATGCGTCAAGGATAGCACCTCAACTTGGAATACCCCACATATCCACAGGCGATCTGCTCAGGGAGGCTGTTGCCAAAAAGACAGCAACAGGGAAAAAGGCAGACGAATACATGAAAAAGGGACTTCTCGTTCCTGACGAGATAGTAATGCAGATAGTAAATGAGAGGCTGTCACAGCCTGACGCAAAGAAGGGGTTTATTTTTGACGGTTTTCCAAGAACAATCGAGCAGGCAGAGACGCTTGAAAAAATGAAGAAGATTGATGTCGTGATAAACCTCAGGATTCCTGATGAGGTCATAATAAAAAAAATACTTGCACGCAGAACCTGCGAGAAGTGCGGGCAGATTTACAACATAGCGCACATAAAGTTCGGCAAGGTGGATATGCCCCCCGTGCTTCCAAAAAAGGAAGGCATATGCGACAAGTGCGGAGGAAAGCTCGTAAGCCGTTCTGACGAGACAGAGCAGGTAATAAAGGACAGGCTTGAAGTTTACAGAAAACAGACCCAACCACTTATAGACTACTACACAAAGAAAAAGCTACTGAGAAACGTGGATGTCATCGGCTCCCCAGAAATTATGGTTCCTATAATAATGAAGGAGATAAAAAAGGCAAAGTGAATTGATGAAAGGAAGGCTTATAGTTATAGAGGGTATAGATGGTGCAGGCGGTGAAACACAATCAAAGCTTCTTCTGGAATATTTTCACCAAAACAAAATACCTTCGGAAAGAGTTTATTACCCTGACTATGGAAACCCCTTTGGAAACCTTATTCATGAATACCTGCACAAAAAGCTAAACCTATCTACCGAATCTCAGTTCTTACTGTATGCACTGGACATAATTAAGGACAGGGAAAAAATTCAGGAATGGCTCAATCAGGGAAAAACTGTTATAGCGGACAGGTATTTCACAAGCACAATTGCCTATCAGGGATTTAGAGGCTTCCCTTTGGAAAATAGCATAAAATTTGCTGAGATGTTCTCCATTCCCAAACCGGACATAATAATTTACCTCAGGGTGTCTCCTGAGACATCAATCAACAGAAAGAGAAAGGAGAAAAAAAGCCTTGACAGGAACGAGTCTGACAGTGATTTTCTAAAAAAGGTTTCGTCCTTTTATGAAAGTCTTGTTAGGGAAAACGTATGGTCAAGATGGTTTGCAATAGATGGGGAGAAATCAAAAGAAGAAGTTTTCTTGCAAATCAGGAAGGTTTTAAGGATTTAATGAGTAACAGATTCTTTTAAAGTTGTAATATTATTTTAAATTATGAGGGCAGATGACTACGAGAAAAACCACGGAAGGTTTGGGCTTGTTGGAGAGTCTGAACAAATGAGAAAGCTTTATGACGACATAGTGACAGCAGCACTTAGTGATGAAACGGTTTTCATAACTGCAGAAAGCGGGACAGGAAAGGAGATTGTCGCTAGGGCAATACATGAAAACAGCAAAAGGAAGGAAAAAAGGTACACAAAGTTCAACTGTGCGGCAGTTCCTCTTGAATTGATGGAAAGCGAGCTTTTTGGCCACGAGAAAGGCTCTTTCACGGGCGCTTATACAAGGAGAATAGGAAAGCTTGAAATCACGGACGGCGGAACATTCTTTCTTGACGAGATAGCTGATATGAATCCAAGCCTTCAGCCCAAGATTTTGAGGGTTGTTGAATACAAGGAATTCGAGAGGGTTGGCGGAAACGAACCAATAAGGGTTGATGTAAGGCTGATAGCGGCAACAAGCAAGAATGTGAATGAAATCATAAATAACGGAACTTTCAGGCCAGAGCTTTTTTACAGGCTGAATGTCTTTCCTTTGAGTATACCGCCATTGAGGGAGAGAAGGGAAGACATTGAGATTTTGACATATTATTTTATAGAGAAATACGGCGGAAACGGGATTGAAAAGGGCGCCCTTAAAATCCTTGAATCCTATGACTGGCCCGGGAATGTCAGGGAATTAAAGTCAGTAATAGGAAGGCTCGTGCTCAGGAGCAACAAGGGAACGATAACAAGAGATATAGTGGAAAAATATGGCGGGCTGAATTACATTAGATCAGAGAAAGACGTATTCAAAACAGCAAACCCAAAAAAACCTGTTTATTTTTCGCCACAAAATGAAATTGAAACCAGGATAAAAAGGTTCAAGGAGGACATGGACTACCTGAAAAATTATGTCGAGGAGTCCGAAAGGAACATAAGGGAAATAAGGGAGATTTTTGGAAGTTTGGAGAAAATCGAATTCAAAAAAGATAAAAAACTTAAAGCTTTGTCAAATTTCAGTCCAGTTTGTGAAAAACAAGAAACCGATAGAATTGACTATAAAGACAAGCCCTTGAGAATTTATGAGATTGCCGAAATTTCTGGTATTCCAAGAACCACATTATATGGGATTATCAACCAGGAGAAAAAGAAAGATATAAAGGAAAGAAAAATCAAACTCTTTATTTCTGAAGAGGATGATAAAGCAAGGGTGTGTATACCTGACCTTATTGAATACTTCAAGGGAACAGGGAGTTTAAGGCACGTGAAAAAGCTGGAAGGCATTATAAAATATGGAACAGGAGATGCAAAGTCAAAGATATTAAAAAAGGAAAGCCATAAGATAAAGCCAAGAAGAAAAGAAAGGAACTACTTGACTGTGTTTGAATTATCAAAGGAAACAGGCATAAGCAATTCAACTATTCAAGCTGCACTTAGATATGATTCAAAAAGACCGCCAGAGGAAAGGTACATAAAATGCGATTCAAGGGAAAATGAGTTAGTATTTAGAATACCTGACCTTATCAATTATTTTGAAAAAACCAAAAACACAAACGCAGTTGATGCCCTTGAGAATTACATAAGGTATAACCCCGAAAGGGAAAATATGGAAATCCGTTATAAAAAACGAATACCAAAAACTCCTGCTATTTCTTGATAACGAAAGAGATTATTATAGTAACTCCCAGAGCAAATATGAGCAAGAACAGAACAACATCAAGCGCCTGTGGCAAGCCTATAATAAGACCAGTGACCTCTCCGGTTTTGTTTCCTGTTGCATTTGCTGTTTCATTTGACAAAGGAGCTGAAACAGGACAGGTCCCACAGTCCTGAGGGCAGGATGAGCAGTCTTCCCCTGACTCGCAGTTGCCATCTCCACAAACAGGAAGCCTTACTTGAACAGTAGGAGTGTATGTGCAGTTCTGCTTTTCTGGAGGTTTGTTCATTGGAACTATGCATTTTTTGAGGTCAGTGCAATTTCTTGTTTGAGTTCCGTCGGATTGGCATTCTGACCACTCAGAGCAGCTCCAGTTGCTTACGCAATAATAACCCCCACCACCCGAAGCAGGACCAGAAGGAGGCGAAGCCTGCTGACAGGCCAAGTCCGAGCCGGAGCAGTCCTCATCTATCCCGTTGCCGCATATTTCCGATGCCCCTGGATTTATGCTTGGGTTAGAGTCGTCACAATCATTCCCGCCGCAAAAAGATGAGTTGTAGCCGTCACCATCAGAATCAGGACATTCCTGAACTGAAAAGAAAACCACAGAGGAATTTTCATTCCCCTCTGTGTCATTTGCATAAATCGTAAGGTTGTGATCACCATAAAAGCTAACATTGAATTTGATGTTGCCATAAAGGGTTTCATTTGATTCTCCATCTATTGAATACCAAACCGAATCCACACCTGAAAGGTCATCATAAACAGAATAGTTCAAGGGAATATCTATAAGGGAGTAGTAGGTTGTGTTTTGAGGGGAGTAAACAATTAGTGAAGGGGCATTCACATCCCGTTCTAATATGTATATTGAATTGCTCCCAAAATAGCTTATTCCAAGAACAATCTCCTCAAAAATGTCATCATCCAAATTTCCTGCTACCGGGGATTTTATTGGATAATAAACAACACTGTTTGGATCAATCCAATCAAAACTCTTGTTTGCCAAAAGCGAGCCTGTGTTGGAGAATATAAAAAGGCTTGATGGAGATGGAACCAAAACCTCCAAAAAACCGTCATTGTTTATGTCAGCTACTGAGGGAGCAGAGGGTGGTTCCATACCGTTTTCGATACCGCCAACATTCTTGCTCCACAAAACAGAGCCCGAGCCGTTCCACACATAAACAGTGTCATTCCAGTATATTATTATTTCCTGCGCTCCGTCATTGTCAATGTCAGCCAGAACGGTCGGGGAAGGAGGAGTTGTTTGCGGAACTTCCCAGTAATTTTCCAACGAACCGTCATTTGAATTGAGGAGATAAATCATAGATATGGTATCATTATAAGACGCTATTATAACTTCTGCCATTCCGTCATCGTCCACGTCTCCTATTGCAGGGGATATGGTTAAAGGCAGGTTCTGCTCCGTTGTGAGGCCAACATCGGGATTGAGCCACATTTCTGTCCCGTCCAAACGGAGCATCTGCACGAAAATTGGCATCCAGTAGCCGCCTCCGGCAACCAATATCTCCATATACCCGTCCCCGTCAACATCATAAATTACAGGAGAGCCATAAGAGTCACCATAGGCATACAGGGGGCTCCACAAACCAACATAATTTCCAATTGAATCAAATCCGTAAAGGGCAGAAGACATTGAATAGAAATCGTGGCATGAAACCAGGATGTCGAGATTGTC
>JAWCLA010000031.1:0-9604 GCA_039091855.1 Candidatus Aenigmatarchaeota archaeon
TCTCCTTCATCACGAAAAAGCAGTAAAATACAAAAACCATAAGAAGGGTCACTCCCTCGTAAAACCCTACGAGCCCTTTTGAAAGAAGGAGGGCGGGAACTACGCTGATAAGAAGGAGGAGCTCTGCGCTGTCCAGCATGTGCTTCCTCTCAACATCCACCCTTTTCACAAGGGTTGCTATTCCGAGGACAAGGCAGATGTTCGCTATTGAGGAGCCGAGTGCGTCCCCTATCGCAAGGGCGCTCTTTCCTGTAAGGGAGGCTGTGGTTACGACCATAAAGTCAGGCATTGAGACTGCCAAGGCTATTATTATGAACCCTATGGAAAGCTGCGAAAGGCCTGTGTATTCTGTTATAATAAGTGAGGAATCTATCACTATCTTTGATGCCTTTGCCAGAATCACAAGAGCACCGAAAAAAATTACCAGCTCTATTATCATGCTTATAATTATTGGGGAATGGGGAATAAATAATAAAGGAATTGATTATTTTTATGATTTTGTATTGATTCTGAATTTGTGGAAAGGGTTAATGGAATTAAAATTATACAACTATAATGACTTTGACTGCTCAAGACACGCTTTCCGTACTTACAGAGTTAATTTCTTACGACCCATTAACAGTTTATTTAAGAAATCATATCAATATTCATTATATGAAATTGCGTTTGTTTAGTGTCGTGCTGATTTCTACATTTCTATCGCTTATATTTGCTTCTCTTGCCCACGTATGCTCCGATGTAGCAACACCTGGGAACAGCCAATGGGGCTGTCCTGATCCAGTTTATCCTACAAGTACGGAACCTTCAGTTAATGGAAACATAATAAATTTCATAATAAATGTGAAGAATAGGAGAATTGAGTATTATGGATATGGTTGTAATGATTTGGGTCTTCCATATTGTTATGAATGCAAGAATTGGCAAGGTGTTTGCGGATGCAATACAGGTGGTTGGCAGGGAGATTTTTATAACGTAATGGTTCAGCTTGCGTCATGTTCCCCTTCTTGTGATTTAACAGATTGCCCTGACTGTGATTTCGGTGTTTCCATTAATCCTTCATCGGGACAACGTATAAGTAATGAAAACTCTAAAGACTTCAATGTAGAAATAACGGTTTACAAGGCAAATGGCAATTACAACCTCACTTTTAATGTTCCCGTCGAGGGAATTAAGACAAGACAATATCTTGTACAGATAAGCGTTCAAGGACAACAAGGAACAGGAGGTGACAACTCAGCATGTGGTTTGTGCTCCTCACAATCATGTGACTCATCACAACAGGTTTGCACGAGTACCTGTACAGGGGCAACTTACTGTCCTGGAGATTCTTCGTGTTATTTCGAAACCCAAGCATCAGGCTCATCACCCTCGTGCTGCGGAGATGATTCTGGAGAAATATATACTGCTTGCGCAAAGTCAGAAAGAATTGGTTGGACATGCCCCACCCAAAATGCCTGTTGTAGTTTACAAGGTAGCTGTGCTTATTCAGGAAGCTGCTATTCAGGCAATAATGTCTACCATCTGAAAACAGGTGATGACGCGTATTCTTACTGTTCATCAGGAATTTGGCACAGCTGTGATGAAGATAGTTCAATTTGCTCACTTTGTGGTTTTTCTTGGTCGCAAAACTCATGTTGTGGTGACGATTCGGGTGAATATTATGCAGAGTTATGTCCTGGTGTTTCTGGTGTTGAGAGAATGTGTTGTAACAGTCCTCAAGAAAGGGTGAATGGAGAGGGAAAATGCACAACTGTGTGCGAGCAGCAGGACGCAATACCGCCTGCAACCATAACAAACCTTGATGTGTTTAATGTTAAGCAAACTTCTGTTGACCTTAAATGGATCGCACCAGGAGATGATGGAAATTCAGGAACCGCATCATATTATGACATTAGGTATTCGAAATCAAATATAACACAGTCTAATTGGGGTTCTGCTTCTCAGGTTTCTAATGAACCTTCTCCTTTGCCTGCAGGAACAGAGCAGTCAATAACGGTTACAGGGCTTTCACCTTACACGGGTTACTATTTCGCAATAATGGCATTTGATGATTCAGGAAATCCCTCGGAAATTTCAAACGTGCCTTATGTTGTTACAAGGCATCGCTCCGACACATCACAGAATGGGTATATAGATTTAAGCGAACTTGTTGCATTCATAAACCGATGGAAATTGGATATCAATGATGTAACAATAAAAGAAATTATAGAAGCAATAGGTTTGTGGAAGAAAGGTTATTATTAATGTCAACTTAATAATTACACTTGGTGGTTTCAAGCTTTGAATACAATTTGTATTCACATTAATTTAAGGAGTAAATGAAGTATGAAAAAGCTAAGTTGCGCATTTTTGATGATTTTTACAATTTTTTTACTTTACGAAGGAGTGAAAGGGCAAGTATGCAGCCCTGCTGCCTGCGATCAAAATGATAGATGTGAGAAATGTCCTGGATGTGCTTATCTTGATTACTATTGTTCAGGTGATGCTTGCAGAATTTCATACATAGATCCTGATGCACAGAAAACTTACTGTGAAGTTTGCGGTCTTGTTTGGTCAGGAGAAGGTGAACAAAAAAACTGTTGTGGTGATGACAGGAATGAGTACTGGGTACCTTACTGTACAAATCCGTCATCCTACAAATGTTGTAACAATCCATCGGACAGGGTTGATTCAAATGGAAATTGCGTAAGGTCCTGTGGAATTGGAATAAAGGTTAACATAACCGAGGTAAAGGAAGAACCAATAGGCCTGGCTATAAGTGTTTTGCCTGAATCAATAGATATAGAACCTGGTGGAAAAACTGAATTCAGGGTTTATATCAAGACGGATTGGAACAGTTCAATTCATAACGTTAGCATAAGCTTCTGCAAGGAATATGAATTTCAGGTTGAGCCTCTGTACATTCCTGAAATGAAACCTGGCGAAATAAGGTATTTCGAAGTCAAGATGTATGCTCCTGAAAATTCAACTCTTGGAAAAAAAGAGTTAGAAATCTATGTGGATGCAGACGAGTTCATAAACAAAAGGCAGAAAGGCGTGACTCTTACTGTCGGCAAGGTTGATTACATAACTTACTTCATATATGCAGGATTAATTATTGCAATAATTGCTCTTTTTTTAGCAAGAAAAATTATGGCTTACAGAGAAAGTAGATAATAATTATTTGTTTTCGGCAGCATAAAGCGCCGCTCCTGTTGCTGTTACAAACTGTGGTTCCTTGGGAACATATATCTTCCTGCCGAGCTGCTTTTCCAGAGCAGCATGCAATCCCTTGTTTTTGGCACCTCCACCATCAAAGAAAACAGCATCCCTTATTCCTACTTCCCTTCCCATAATTGAAATCTTCTTTGCTATTGCCTCGTGCAGGCCTGCTATTATATCCTCTTTCCTTTTCTTCCTTGCTATGAGAGACACTACCTCTGACTCGGCAAAAACTGTACAAGTGCTGTTTATTTTCAGGGGGTTTTTTGATTTAAGTGAAATTTCGCCCAGTCTGTCTATGTTTGTCCCAAGTATTCCTGCCATAACTTCAAGAAATCTCCCTGTTCCTGCCGAACACTTATCGTTCATTATGAAGTTTGATATTACACCATTTTCGTCCAGCACTATTACCTTTGAGTCCTGTCCTCCTAAATCTATTATTGTTCTTATTTGACCAAAATCACAACCTATAAATTTAGCCCCTTTTGCATTTGCGCTTATCTCTGTTACTACCATATCGCCAAAGTCAACAGCTCTTCTTCCATATCCGGTTGTAGCAATCAAATTAAGCTTTGTCTTTGAGACTCCTGCCTTAGAAAGTGCCGCTTTAAGGCTGGATTTTGCGGCACCAGCTGGGTCAGCTTTTGTATATTCAAGCGCCATACCTTTAACAGCACCATTGACAAGAACTACACACTTGGTTGTAACAGAACCTATATCAATTCCCGCTGTTATCATAATTTTCCCTTTTCACATTTGTTTTCTTGCCTTCAAGCATTTCTCTGAACGCTTCCATTCTTGTTCTTATTTGCTCAACATCTTCTTGACTGTAATCTGTGATTATTTTAAGGAATGGTATTTTTTTCTCCTGAAGCGCGTGCCTTATACTCTCTGACTCCATATCAAATACCTGACACAATCTAAGTGTGTGATAAATAACGCCTTGTATCCTGAATTGCTCCACCATTTCAACTATCCTGTCTGCCCTGTCGTCCTGACTAAAGAAAATTGGGCACATACTTGGCAATAAATATCTTTCCGCTACAGCAGATATCATATCCTCGTATGTAATTTCATCAACTTCAACAGGCTCATAAAGCAATTCTGTTCCTGAGCAGAGCTGGTCCATCACTATGTTAAGCCCAGACTGTTCAGCAACCTCAAATATCTTGTAGTTTGGCCATATTATGGCAGAACCTGTTATCATAACCCTTGGTTTGCTCTCACTTTCAATAACAATCCCCTTATTTATTTTTTCTTCAAGCTCATCACAAAGTTCATTAACCTTTGATGCCCATCTTGCAGGTTCATCAAAAAAAGCTGTGTTTGTCACAAGCATACTGTCCATCCCACTTATCACTGTTTTCTGACACTTCCTTATTTCGTAAAGCCTTCGAAATGCGCGAGTTCTTTCATAAAGGAGTTTTATTGCATTCCAAAGTTCTTTTTTTCCGATCTTGCTTTTTGTGAAATTTTCAAGTTTTTTTGAAAGTTCTTTTACCTCGGAAAGCCAATATTTCCTTGCCTTTTCGGTATCCTTCACTGAAGGTATGTCCAATACAAAAACAGTCATATAATCAGCAAGGGTGTCGCTGAGTTTTTTCTTTGCATCGCAACAGGCAGGTATAATCAAGGCATCACAATATCTAAAAGGTTCCATTTCTAGAAGTTTGCATCCAAAAGTGGATTTTACCAATGGGCAAATGTCCCTCGGCAAGGCTTCTTCGGCGATGTCACATGAATCATAGAATCCTGAACATAATCTCACAGGAACTGCGCCTGTTGCAATTATAAGTTCCTGAGGAACAAGGTTGCACATAAATCCTATTATTTTCCTTCCTTTTGCCTTCTCCTCTCTTATCTCATTCATTCTCTTGCCTGATATAATCTGGTCAAAATATTCCATAACTTTGGCCCGATTTTTTGACTTTTGCATCTGGAGAAGGTTCCTTTTTGTATATTCGTAAAAAATTCCTTCAAAATCCTTTGTCTCATCTGTCATTGATATATTCCTTTTATGATACCTTTTTTCTAGAGGTTTTAATGAATTCTCTGATACATCCCCTATAATAGTTTCTTTAAGTCCCATTCCGCTCCCTAATAATTTTTAATTATTAATTTATGATTTTCCTGATTTTATTATTTCCTTTCCTAAAATCTTTACTTTAAGGCAATCCTTCTCAGGACAATGCTCCACGCAGGAGAAGCACCTGATGCAGTTTGCACTATCTACTTTCCTGCTTTTTTTCTCCCTGTAAACCTTCTTGTTGTCCATTGGACATACTCTCTTGCATATCCCGCACCTTGTGCATTTCTTTAAGTCCTTTTCCTTTGACAAAAGGCTCCCTGTATTGAAAAGTGAAAGTATGGTTCCTGAAGGACAAACCCTGCAGAAAGGCCTTTTGTAAAAGAAACTCAGTAAGAACATACTTAGGAATATAAGTCCTATAATTGCGAATATGGTGTAGATTATTGTACTGAAAGAATAGTATCCAGGAGCGTTCCCGCTGAATATTGGAAATATTATCCTGGCAGGACATGTCTGGCATCCTATTATTGAAAGTTCTCCCTGTAGGAAGGACAGTCCCAAAGGGAGAGCCAACACGAGAGCAGCAAGAATTATTATGGTAAGGAAACCGTACCTAAACATAGCCATAAATTTCAGTTTGCTTTCAGAGAACTCCATCTGCCGGATTCCCAGCTTTTTCCTTAAAAATCCCAAGACTTCCTGAAGAAAACCGAGCGGGCACATCCAACCACAGAATGCCCTGCCGAAGACGAACACAAGGCCTAAGAAAAAAAGCAAGTGTGGAATCATTATAGTGATTGGGGTGAGCCATATTATTCCTTCCGTGAAGAAGTGCAGGAAGCAAGCCCTGAAAAGCCTGCTCTCGCCTCCTATGAATCTGCAGGTCTTAACTGGTCCATAGGTGTCAAGAACCTCCACATATTTGGTTGGTGGGTTATACCATTCCGGCCTAGCAACATCAGGATTAGGCTCCACAAACGGAAAAACCCAAGTGTCTATTTGGGTCACTATAAAGAGAGAGGTGTAAATAATCAGAAGGAAAAACAAAATCTGGGATATGTGGCGTGTAGTGGATAACTTCATTTTTTATCTCCAATCTTGAATCCAGACTCGTAAATTGTCTTCCCGAACAGCTTTATCTTAAGGCAACCATTTTCAGGACAGTTTTCAACACATCTGAAGCACCTGATGCAATTTGCGGTGCATACTCTTTTGTTTTTCTTCTCGAGATAAATGTTTTTGTTATCCATTGGACAATGTCTTGAGCATATCCCACATTTTGTGCATTTTCTCACATCCTTTTCCTTTGACAAAAGGCTCCCTGTATTGAAAAAGGAAAGAATGGCGCCTGATGGGCAAATCCTGCACCAAGGGCGCCTGAAAACTATGCTGCTTAGGTAAATGCCAAACATAAATACACCAATTGTTGAGAATGCGATTACTATTGGTGTGTCAAAGGAATAAATTATAGGTCTCTCTCCTCCAAGAAAGGGTATTATTATTCTTGCAGGGCATATCTGACATCCTGGTATGTACAATTCCTTCTGGAATGCCATAATACCAAGAAAAGGCATTGCAATTGCAAGCGAAATTATTATTATTGAGGATAGCATCGCATACCTTATTTTTGTAATCTTTGATTTTACAGATTCAGAAAATTTTATGTGTCTAAAGCCCAGCCTTTTCCTAAAATATCCAGCAACCTCTTCTATAAAACCAACCGGACACATCCATCCACAGAAAAGCCTACCAAAAACAAAGGCGAGTGCCAAGAAAAACAATATGTGCGGGATCAAAAAAGCCATGTTGATGGATGCATATGTTGTAAGTGTTTTGGAAATGAAGTTAAGCTCACATCCCTTGAAAAGCCTTGCGTCGCCAGCTATATACCTGCATGTTTTTACAGGACCATATGTGTCAGTTAATTCATAATATCCAGAAGGGGAGGCAACAAGAGTGTTGCCCTCCTTTTCAGCTTGAGATGTCCTAAGCATTAGGTTGAGGCTCTCGATTCCTATAATTCCTATGTAAACTATAAGAAAAAAGAAAACAATCTGGCTGGTCCTTCTCAAATAAGAAATCTTTCCCATATCATTAATTTATGTTATTTTGCCATTAAATTAATTGGTTGTTCCTTTTTTCAGCTTTGGTATGCATCTGCTAAAACAATGAATAAAAACAATGCAAAGAAACAAAGCAAGAAGCAAAAGATTTGAGTGCACAAAACCTGCCGCTCCTATTCCCATCAATCTGATGTATCCAAGATACTCAAGAGCTGTAAGGGTATATATAATACTAATAAAAAGCAGCAACCATCCTGTATATTTGTTTATCTTGAAAATTATCCCCATACTATTTTATTACATTCCTATATTAAATAAACATCAATATTCCCAAAAGTATAAGAAATCCTCCTGTGATTATAAGGTTTATGCTCATAAATTCCTTTGAGAATGAAGCCCATTTGCCTGCAAAAAACCCAAGCAAAACAAGAGGGGTTATTAATGTTCCTATTCCAAAGACTATTCCCATTGCAAGTCCTATTATTGGAGAGCCAGAAAGCGCAGCAAGAGACAGAATGCCCAAAAGAGGGTAGCATGGAGAAAGACCAAGCAAAACTCCTGAAGTGAAGGAGGTGTGTTTGCCTTTTATCTTGCATATAAATTTACATTTTTTTGGATACCTTTTCAGGATTATCAACACCCCAAATGTAATTATAATTGCCGCTGTTATCTCCTTTGTAGCAATTTTTGTTATAGCACTTCCGATGAAACCTGAGAGCATTCCGAGGAGGGAATAGCTTGCAATCCTCCCTAATGAAAAAATCAAAGACTGCCTTATTCCATCAATGCCGCTTTTTGAGTAAGACATTATAATTGGTACCATTACAGGTGCACAGGAAAGTGTACAAGGACCTGTTCCGTAAAGTATGCCCAACACAAACGCTTCTATGATAAATTGCATAAGATATTGTTTCTTTATTTGTTTATATATGATAGTTAATTTCTTCTCCCTACCATTCCCTCAACTCCCTCTCCAATACAGATTTCATCTCCTCCCTAACGTAAGAATGCCCAATTCCTTCCGTCTCTATAAGCTTCTTCGGCTCCCCCGCCTTTGAGAAGGTTTCCCTTGCCAACTCAAATGGTATCACATTGTCATTCCTTGAATGCACCATTATCATGGGTCTTGGGGAAATTCCTGCCACATAATGGTTTGGGTTTATGGAATTCAGGAACTGCGCAGCCTTCGGGTCTTGGCTTTGCCCAAACCGGTATCCAGAGCTGCTGATTATTAATGCTCCTGCAATGCCTTTTTCTATTGACGCTGCTATAATGGCATACCTGCCGCCCATGCTCTCGCCTGATGCATATATTCTTTTAGGGTCAACCTCCCATCTTGATTTCAGGATGTCATAACACCTAAGGGCGTCATAAACCATCATGTGCTGAACAGGTTCTCTCCCATCAGAGAATGTTGAAAAATCCGCCTGAAAGCCAGGGACAATCCCGCCTGTCTCTCCCCATCCCCTCTGGTCTGGTATAAGGACAGCGAATCCCATTTCAGCCAGGTCCTTTCCCAACCCGTTCCACTCTCCCTCCTTGTTCATAGTGGCTCCGTAAAGAATGAAAATCCCTGGTATTTTCCCGTTTCTGATTTTTGGGGAATTTTTTGGAATGGCAAGGAGCGCGTAAATGGTTTTCTCGCCCCTGCTAACAAAGGACAGCTTGTAAATGGTTGTGTTTTCGTTCTCCTCCAAAAGTGTCTGGGTGTAGTTTGCAGGAGGCCTGTTTGTATAGGAAATAAATCCTTCATTAGAAACAGAGTAAGCTTCCTGTTGGGAGACACAGCCCGACAGAACGACAATCAAAAAAACAATCCCAAGCGAAATCCATTTCATGACTAAAATTAGCCTTCGCTCAATAAAAAATTGAGCACACTCGCTCAACTTTCCGAAGGCATAGCCTCTGTGCATAAGGCTTTCAATAATTGACGGGAGCTCTTCGTGAAAAGGCTTCTTCCTGCAGTTTCCTGTGTGCATCAGGATTATGTAGCCGTTGAGTCCGTTCTTCTCTCTTTCATCAATATCCAGAAGCCTTTTCTTTACGGATTTTGGAGAAATGTAAAGTCTTGAATTCTTGTCTTCAACCCAATCCAGCGTGTCAAACGTCCACCCTATGTGCTGGTATCTTGCCTCCACAAACCTTGTAAAACTCCTCCTATGTTTTTAGCAGCTCAGCGAATATAAATAACCCGCCATACATAGTGAGGTATTCTTGTAATTGGATAAAATCAGTGCTCCTTATATATTTACGGAACTAAGAAAATCTTAGTGCTGCAATCGATGAGCTGTTATAAGCCCATGCGCCAGCA
>JAWCLA010000032.1:0-3795 GCA_039091855.1 Candidatus Aenigmatarchaeota archaeon
AAGTCCTGCATAAAAAAGTCCGCTTCCACAAAAACAAGGTGGGTTATATTCTCCAAGCGAGGGAGATTTTTACAATGGAGGGGAAGCTTTGTGTCAAGAAAAAACTCATTTCCTTGGGGACGCCTTTTGAGATGAGGGAATGGCTTGTTTCAAACATAAAAGGGCTCGGATACAAGGAGGCATCACACTTCCTGAGAAACATCGGATTGGGGAAGGACATAGCTATTTTGGACAGGCACATCCTGAAAAACCTGAAAAGGCAAGGTGTGATAAGGGAAATTCCAAAAACCCTTACTCCAAAGAAGTACAAGGAGATAGAAGAGAAGATGAGGTCTTTCTCAAAAAAAGTCAGGATCCCTATGGACGAGCTTGACCTGCTCTTCTGGTCAGAGGAGACGGGGGAGGTTTTCAAATGATTCCCGAACAGCTTAGAAAGGAGCTTGTGAGGCAGCACTACAAGATTGTTGGAAGCCATTCAGCTGTCAAGCTCTGCTTCTGGCTGAAAAAATCAATGAGGGACGAAGGCTTCTGCTACAAGCAGAAATTCTACGGAATTCAGTCCCACAGGTGCCTGCAGATGACTCCCTGGATTCTATGCCCGAACAGGTGCCTTTACTGCTGGAGGGTGATAGAGAAAACAAAAATCAACGTGGAAAGAATAGACGAGCCAAAAGAGATAGTGGAAAACTCGATAAAGGCTCAAAGGCAACTAATATCGGGTTTCAAGGGTTTTGCAAAGGTCAATATCAGGAAGTGGAGGGAGGCACAAAACCCAACCAATGCCGCAATCTCCCTTATAGGCGAGCCAACAATTTACCCAAAATTATCATCACTTATTGATGAATTCCATAAAAGTGGATTCTCCACTTTTCTCGTAACAAACGGGCAATATCCCGAAGCCCTCTCAAAGATTTCAGAACCAACAAGCCTTTACGTCTCTCTTGATGCACCTGACAAGGAAACATACAGGAAGGTTGACAGGCCGTCGCTCCCTGATTTTTGGGAAAGATTGGAAAGGAGCCTTGAAGTTATGAGCTCATTTTCCTGCAGGAAGGTGATAAGAATCACGCTTGTCAAAGGATTTAATTCTGTATACCCGCAGAAATACGCCAGAATGATAAAAAAGGCAAACCCTGACTTCGTTGAGGTGAAAGGATATGTCCATGTGGGAGAGTCACAGAAGCGACTTCCAAGGGGAGCAATGCCTGAGCACAATTATGTAAGGGATTTTGCAATGAAAATTGCTGAACATTCAGGTTACATTTACAAGGATGAGCAAGAGGAAAGCAGGGTGGTTCTGCTTTCAGGGAATTAAGGTATGTAATGTTTGCAACCTATCATCTGGAAAGGATGCGCGATTGAAATCTTTCCGTTGTGGAACACTCTGTTGCAAATGTTTCCGTTCCTGCTGCAAAGACCTTCCCTTCCAACAAGGAAATTGTAGGAATATGCAAGTTTTTCGAGAGCAGGATCGTCCAAAACATAAAGCTCATCATTATCAAACTGTTCCTGAAAATAAAAATTTTTGCACAAAGGTGGCAAATTCTTATCCATATGAGTATTTTTTGCCCATTTTAACTTTTTAAGCCTTTCCATCATTCTTTAATTTTGCAGGTGGAAACATGGACATAGTTAGGCGCATTTTTGACTTAAAATACACAAAAGTGCGCAAATATCTGGAAGATTTGGGATTCGGGAAGGAAGAGGATGCTGTGATAGCACTAAACGGCAAAAGGAAGGCAGTCATTGGCAATGATAAACTAATTTTAATAAAGGATAAAAAAGCAGAAGAGATGAGCTATGAGAGTTTCATAGACCTTATTGAGAAATACAAAAAAATAACCAGTCTTGTTGAGAAAAAGGGCTTTGTTAAGTCCAGAAGCCTTTTTGGTGTTGATGTTTACAGAAGCAAGACTTACCCGCTTAACAGGATTCTCGTTGGAAGGGATTTCAGGGTTATTTTTGGAAACGTTATGGACAAAAGCACAAAGGCTACCTTTGACTATGATGGCGCCTTGCAGTTCCTTGAGTATTACTGACAACTTTCTTTCCCCTTTCCTGCGGAATCACGACCCTTTTAGCACCCTTAAAACTCTTATCTAGCTCCTTCCCGCTGAAATACTCGTGCAAAAAAACCGCAAGAGCCGCAACCTCCGAGTGAGGCTGAGAAGTAACTGAAATGTTCCAGTCGCATTCCTGGTATATTTCAGGTGGTACCTTTTCCCCTCCTATGACAACAAGAAGCCTTTTAAACTTCCTGATTGTGCGGATTTTTCTCCTTAACGGAATCCCGTACATTGTGAGGTGTACGGTTTTCCCCTTCCATTCATTTATTACCTTTCTTGCGCTTTCAGTATGCTCTATCCTGAAATTGCCTCCCCAACCCCTTGTGACTGAGTTGATTGATTCTTCCATCTTTGAGTCTTTCTGGCCAGAATAGATAATCTTGTCTGCACCAAATGCCCTTGCCACCAGCCCGCAGTGAGTGCTGAGTCTTTTGTCCCTGTCAATCCTGTGCCCAACCCTAAGAACCCAAATCATACCAATCAGCAGGTTATATGAAGCAAAGCAACAGCCTTCCTTCCGTCAGAAACCATCGAGTTGAAAACCTCCACAGCGTTTGGCGTTTTTTCGGGGAAAAAGCTTATGCCCTTGTCTTCAAGCTTCTGTCCTACCTCTTCCTCAATCTGAACAGAGCCTTCCATACCCGTACCGACTATTATAACATCAGGATTCTTTTTCAAGAGCCTGACGAGCTCGCTCATCCCAAACCTGTGGCTCTTGGTTACAAAATCCACCTTTCCATCCCACCACACAATTACGTCAGAATAATAGTCCTTACCGTCTATCCTTATCTCCCCGAATGACACTGATTCTATCCTGACCATATATAATAATAGTCAATCGGGTTTAATTAGCATTTAAGTTGACATAGGGATTTTTAAATACCAACAATCACATTTTATTTATGAAAGGATTATCAACAACCATACTGATTGTTGTCACCGCTGTTGTGATTTTAGTGGCTGCTCTTGTTCTTCTAACAATATTTGGTGGGGGAATTCAGAACGTGGCGACAATCACTCAGGCGCAAAGCATTTGTTTAAGCAATGCACAAATTTCCTGCACCACTTCAGACGGAAAGCAAATGCCATCAACTTGGTATGTACCTAATATGAGGATTGCAGGAGGAAGTCCCCAAAGCTGTGCAGATGTATTTAACAATAATTGTAATGATTGTGATAAAGTAAAAGAGGGCTGCAAGTAACAATATTAATATTTCTTTAACCAATATAACTTTATGAAAGCCCTTTCCACGACAATACTGATTGTTGTCACCGCTGTTGTGATTTTAGTGGCTGCTCTTGTTCTTCTAACAATATTTGGCGGGGGTATAGGTCAGGTAAGCTCTCTAACAAGCTTCAGGAGCCAGTGCATAACACAGTGCCAGATGACATGCAAGATGGGAAGTTTGCCTCCAACTTGGGGTATGACAGTTAATGTTCAAGGTGTTGGTCCAACCAGTTGTGATAATGAAATAAAGGATGAAGAAAAAGAGTGTGGGTGTACAGGTACAGGTTAAAAACAAGTACCAAGTACGCCTACAACACCTGTTCCAGGCAAGCTCGTATAATTTTCATAATTAATGTTCAAATAAATGCATTTAATAAATTAGTAACTGCTTATTATAAAAGCCTTCTCCCCTAATTATTATTTAGGCTGATTGCGGTTTGATAGCTGGAAATATTTGAGTTGTGTTGTTTATGAACGAGCAGGAGATAATGAGCCTTATAA
>JAWCLA010000032.1:3805-9201 GCA_039091855.1 Candidatus Aenigmatarchaeota archaeon
GTTCATTGTAACACCCTCTATATAATATTGTTGAGGGGATTAATTAGACACGCTCTAAATAATAATCTTTCTTATAAAGCCTTCTGATATAATTATTATTTATCTTGGTTGTGGTTTAGTGACTTTAACTTTAAACTTAATGTTTCAAGGGCCTTCTTTGAAACAATTGAAGGGAAATTATGAACGAGCAGGAGATAATGAGCCTTATAACCTCTGAGTATTCCTGGGAGCAGATTATATACAAGATTATCGCTATGGAGGGGATGGACCCCTGGAACCTTGACCTCAGCTTGCTCTCAAAATCGTTTTTGGCTTACATAGCAAAAATGAGGGAACTGGACTTCAAGATTCCTGCAAAATATGTTGTTATAGCTGCAACTTTACTAAGGATGAAGTCGGAGCACATAGAGTACCTTAAATCACTGACACAGAGGGCTGAGGAAGAGCTCGGCTTTCCATTGGATGAGCCAATTATTGATAATGGAACAAATGGAGAGGATAACATAGAGATACCAAACCTAAACATACCTGTTTCAAGGCAGCCCGTAAGGAGAATTGTGGCAGCAGAACTCATAGCTGCCCTCAGGAAGGCGTTAAGGACGGAGGAAAGGAGAAGGGAGAGGGGATTGAGAAGAAGGGGACAGATAGTGATAAATGAGGAGAACATAACGGAAAGGATAGAGTCCCTTTACAGGAAGATAGATTCCCTTTTGGAAAGACTTAGGGAAGAGGAGATAGAGTTTTCAAAGCTCGTGAACAAGTGGACAAGGGAAGAGGTTCTTAACACGTTCATTCCGCTTGTCCACCTTGACCATGAGAAGAAGGTTCATTGCAGACAGGAAAGGCTTTTTGACGAGATTTACATAAAGAAGGCTTCAGGAGAGGCGGCAAAATCTAAAACTGAAAAAATACATAAAGCAAACAAAACCAAAAGAAAGATAAATTCTATTAAAGGAAATACAAAATAGTGAGAAAATGAGCCACGAGAAAATACTTGAGGCTGCCCTCTTTATGTCTTCAAAGCCATTGACAATAAACGAACTGGGTAAAATTCTTGGCATAAACTCGCTTGGATACGTAAGGGAGCTTGTGGAGAGACTTAAGAAAGAGTATGAGGAAAGGGGAATAGAGATTGCTGAAACACCACAGGGATGGATTATGCAGGTAAAACCACAGTTTCTAGAGAAGGTGGCACACCTGACTCCTTACGCAGATATGTCAGAGGGCTGCAAGAGGTCGCTGGCATTGATAGCCTACAAGGAGCCTGTTCAGCAGTCAGAAATAATAAAAATACAGGGCAACAAGGCATACTCCTATCTAAAGCAGCTCCAGAGAATGAACCTGATAAGGGCTGAAAAAAAAGGAAGGACAAAGGTATTAAGACTTACGCAGGAATTCGAGAGATATTTTGGGGAAGAGAAGGAAAAGATAAAGAAGAAAATGGAATCTTTTATTCCTGATTCTAAATAAGTTTTACATCAGGATGGGTTTATGGCAAAAAACAATGAAGAAAAAAGCCTTTTCTGGGCAGACCAGATTGCAGATGAGATTTTATGCAGGAAGGGATTTCACTATTTAGACAGACCTGTGCCTAAATTCAAGGAGTATGTTGTCAAAACAGCAGCCTCACTATCAGGGGTTTTGCACATAGGGAGGCTGAGCGACACAATAAGGTGTGACTCTGTTTACAAGGCTCTCAAAGAGAAAGGTGTCAGTACAAGGTTGATATGGGTAGCGGATGATATGGACCCTCTCAGGAAGATACCTAAGGGTATTCCGGAGGGCTTTTCAAAATACATAGGGACCCCCGTAACTGATGTTCCAGATCCTAGCGGCTGTCATAACTCTTACGGAGAGCATCACGCTTCTGAATACCTTGATGTTGTAAAAAAATTCGTTTCGGACAGGATAGAAACATATTCTATGAGGGAAGAATACAGGAAAGGCTCATTTTCAAGGGAGATAGAAAGGATAATCAGTAACCACGAACAAATAATAGAGATTCAGAACAGGCACAGGCCAAAGGAAAGCCCTCTTTCAAAGGAATGGTTTCCTTGGAAGCCTGTCTGCGAAAACTGTGGAAAGATAATAACCACAAAGGTTGTTTCTTTTGATAATGGGGCAGTAAGATATGAGTGTAAGGACTACAGTTTTGAGAAATACACGGCAAAGGGCTGCGGTCATAAAGGAGATGACAATCCCATTAAGGGAAATGGAAAGCTTTTATACAAAAGCGAGCTTGCTGCACAGTGGGCACATTGGAAGGTGTCTTCAGAAGGGTTTGGAAAGGAATATCAGGTTCCGGGAAGTGCATTCTGGATAAACGGGGAAATCGCTGAAAAGGTATTGGATTTTCCTATGCCGGTGCCTGTTTTTTACGAGCACCTACTTATAGAAGGTGAAAAAATGTCAGCAAGCAAGGGAAATGTTATTTACCCGTCTGACTGGCTTAAAGTTGCGCCTCCTGAGGTTTTGAGGTTTCTGTACAACAAGAAGCTGATGAAAACAAGAAGCTTCTCTTGGAGTATGCTTCCGAATCTTTATGATGATTATGATTTCCATGAAAGGGTTTACTTTGGGGCAGAAAAGGTTGAAAACAAAAAAGAGGAAGGGCATATGAAAAGGTTGTATGAGGTTTCGCAATTAGCTGTTCCAAAAAATCTTCCTGTTCAGATACCGTTCGACTTTGCTGTTATGGTTTCTCAGGTTTTTACTGAGGAAAGGTTTTCGGATGCTTTAAAGGTTTTCAGGAAAACAGGACATATAAAAACCAAGCTCTCAAAGCAGGACGAGGAGGCAATAAGAAAAAGGCTTTGTTTCTCGAGAAACTGGGCAAATCTTTATGCCCCGGAAAAATACAGGATAAAAATCATTGAAAATCCTCAGGGTATCAAGCTTTCTGATAGCCAAGAAAGAGCGATTTTGGAGCTTTCCAAAATTCTCGAAAAGAAAAAATTAAGCCAGGATGAGCTTAATTCGCTTTTCTGGGCAATTGCAAAGAAATTTGACATAAAACCACAGGAGTTTTTTTCAGCTGTTTACTTGGCTCTTACAGGAAGGGAATCTGGCCCAAGGCTTGCTCCTTTTATTTTGGCAATAGGGCAAAAAAAAGTGGCTGGACTGCTCAAGAATAGTTTAGGAGGTGGTTGAATGCCTACATTTGAGGATGGTTTAAGGGAATACAACAAGGCCATGTCCATACTTGAATCATCAAGAGAGCACTATGAAAGCGCCAAAATTATACTAGAACAGTGCAGGAAAAAATATCCGCACGCTTTGGATACTAATCTTATCGACAAAATCTTGGATGATATAGAAAAGAAGCTCTCATTGATGAATGTTTAAGTGAGGTATTACAAATATTACTTATGAAGAAGAAGCAGGAAGAAATCAATTCAGTAAAAGACATACCCATTGAGGATCTTACAGAAGGAGGGGGGCCTCTCTGTGCAGGATGTCCTGCGGATTTGGGTTTGAAGCTCGCATTAAAGGCTCTTGGCAAAAACACGGTTGTAATAAACGCTTCTGGCTGCATGACGCTTTTTGTGACCTATCCATACATGACAACTAAAGTGCCTTGGCTGCACCTTGCGATAGAGAATGCAGCGGCAGCTGCAAGTGGTATAAATTCTGCTTTCAGGCATCTTGGTAAGAGGGAGATAAACATTCTTTGCTATGCAGGAGATGGTGCAACTTATGACATAGGGCTTCAGTCCCTTTCAGGTGCTGCCGAGCGTGGAGAAAGAATGATATATGTTTGCTACAACAACCAGTCCTTCTCTAATACAGGTGTCCAGATGTCAGGCGCAACACCATACAAGACATACACCACAACTACACCAGAAGGTAACCCGTTCAAAAGGAAGCCTATGGTAAAGATAATGGCAGCCCACGGCATACCTTATGCAGCCACAGCATGCGTTTCCTACCCTCTTGACTTCGTAAAAAAACTTCAAAAGGCAGCAAAATCAGGAGGAACGGCTTTTATAGATTTGCTATGCCCGTGCCCTACTGGATGGGGCTTTGAGCACTCAAAGACAATAGAGGTGGGCAGGCTCGCCGTTTCTACCGGAGCGTGGCCTCTTTACGAGATAGAAAATGGTAGGTTTTCAGTCACAATGCCATTGCAAAACCTTGAGCCTGTTGAAAAATACCTGAAAATTCAGAGAAGGTTTCAACACATAAAACCTGAGGAGGCGATTGAGATACAGAACATTATTGAAAGGGAATGGGAGCTTCTAAGACAAGGAAGGTATTGGGAGACGAAGGAATATTGACTGATGGGAGAATATGTCAAACATCAAACCAATTATTGCTGTTGATGCTATTGTAATAAAAGACGGCAAAATACTCTTGATAAGGAGGAAAAAACATCCATTTTCAGGCTTCTGGGCTCTTCCCGGAGGGCTTGTGGAAAGCGGGGAAACCCTTAAAGAGGCAATTAAAAGGGAGGTTCACGAGGAAACAGGTTTGAAGGCTTTTCCTGAAAAAATCACAGGGATTTATGACAGCCCCAAAAGGGACCCCAGGGGACATATAATATCTGTGGCCTTTCTATGCAAGGCATACGGAAAGATAAGTCCGCAGCCAGAAGAAGTAATAGATGCAGGGTTTTTCACTCTTTCTGAAATAAAAAAAATTGATATTGCATTTGACCACAGGAAAATCATAACTGAAGCATTAAAAAACATAAAAAAACCTGCCAAGGTTCTTGTTGGTGGAACTTTCAACATAATTCACCCCGGGCACATATATTTTCTTGAAAGATCCAAGAGGCTTGGAAGCAAACTCGTTGTCGTTGTGGCAAATGACAAAACAGTTATAAGGGAAAAGGGCTTTCTTCTTATGCCTGCCGAAGATAGAAAAAGGGTAATAGAGAAACTCGAGATGGTTGACAAGGCTGTTATCGGAGACGAAAGGGATTTCATGAAGGTAGTTAGAAGGGAGAAGCCTGATATAATTGCACTTGGTTATGATCAAAATGCAAAAAAATTAAAACAAGAGCTCAAAAAAACAGGAATAAAACCAAGAATAGTCAGGATAAAAAAGCTAAAGGGCTACAAAACAAAGAAATTATTGAATATTAATGAAAACCAATAAAATAACAAGGGAAGAATTCAGATAAAGAGGTGTTCAGAAATCCTCTTCTTCATCTTCGCTTTCCTCTTCCTCTTCCCATCCTTCATCATCAGCCCAGACATCTTCATCTTCTTCGTCATCAACTTTCCAAATCATTTAACACCCCCATTTATCCAAAGTTTGGTTTCTTTATTATTTAATGATATGTTTTTAAACTTTTTGGTAGTCTGGCTCTGTAGAAAACATATAAACAGGCTCCCAGCCTTAACTAATTATATATTTTAAACCAATAAGGAGGGAGCCTTATGAATAATAAG
>JAWCLA010000033.1:0-8698 GCA_039091855.1 Candidatus Aenigmatarchaeota archaeon
AATCAATACATACACTCAGGCTGTATTCATCCAGAAGGCGAAACCTGTCCGATGGCAAGTAACCTCCCTGTCCAGTCATACGCTGGCTTCACGCTGGATTTTTTGATAGCTGGATTTGGGATTTTTCTTGTCTACAAATCAAGACAGTCGAAAAAGTTTGTGTTAACGAAAAGGGAGAACATAGAGAAAACCTTGAAAGAACTTGACGGTGATGAGAAAAAAATTTACGAGCTCATCTCCAACTCGGATGGCGTTATATTCCAGAGCGATATAGTTGAAAAAACACAGTTTTCGAAGGTGAAAGTAACGCGAATCCTAGACCGTATGGAACACAGGGGGCTTGTTGAAAGAAGGCGCAGGGGAATGAGCAACATTGTTTTGCTCAAGAAATGATAGATTTACTGCTGAAACACGATTTCTGTTACATGACGCTTAAAAGGTTTCGCTAGGCAGGGTTACAGCATTTCAAGAAGCGTAAGCCACAAAACCACCAATGAAACTAGTTTCAAACACACAGGTATAAGCTGTTTCACAAGAGATTTCATATGAAAAACTTGGTGGTGATAAAATGGAACTGAAAAAAGCTGAGAAAAAGAAGCTTGCCATAAAAGGTATGCATTGCAGGAGCTGCGAGCTTCTCATATACGACAGCGTGATGGAGATAGATGGTGTAAGTAAAATCAGAGTAGATCACACAAAAGGATTGGGAGAAGTGGAATTCAACCCACAAAAAACAAGCCTGAAGGAAATAATCAGGATAGTTAAAAAACAAGGATATGATTGTAAGGTGGTGATATAATGGAACTGAAGAATGAACGCGACACCGAAGAAATAAAGCATCAGCAAAAGACAGAAGATGACAAGAATCACATTCAAACTAGAACCACACCTTCAAGCTCATCTCACCTTCCGGTCAGGGTACAGAAAAAACAATTCAAAGTATCCGGTATGAAATGTTCAGGTTGTGAAACCATTATGAAGAGCGTAGTGGCTGGTGCGAATGGTATATATAATTTCAAAGTAGACCATTCTACCGGGTGGGGCGAGATTGAGTATGATCCCGAGAAGGTTGATCTGCAAAAGGTCTTCAGGGCCATGAAAGAAAAAGGCTACGACTGTTTCCTCGTGGAAGAGGCCGAAGCAAGGTCAACCGAAGAAAAGCACAGAACCGAAAGAATAGATAAGAAGAAGCTTGCAATAAAAGGCATGACATGCAAGAGTTGCGAGCAACTGATAGCAAATCACGTCAGGAAAATAGATGGTGTCAAGTGCATAGATGTCAATTATTCAAAGGGCACAGCAAACGTAACATATGATGCGGAGAGGACGGATGCTGAGTCGATAATTAATGCCATAAATGAAAAGGGATATGAGTGTGAGGAATGTAATGAGGACAAGCGCTCAGGAAGCGGATGGAAAACTGCAGGAACTGCTCTTGGATTCGCAATCGTTATATTAGGTGCGTTTCTGATAGCACAGAGCAGCCTGATTTCTGTAGTTCCAGAATTCGGAACTAACGCGAGCTTGTTTTTAATATTCACAGTAGGCCTGCTTACAGGCTTCCACTGTATAGGCATGTGCGGTGGGTTTATGGTTTCCTACACTACGAAGAATGCTATGGATGAGGAGAAGGAAGGTATAAAAAGCGGGTCAAAGCTCAGAAGGCTAAAGCCTAACCTGAGCTACAGTGTGGGGAAGCTGATATCATATACTGTGGTGGGAGCATTCTTCGGTCTGATGGGATCCTTCTTCACATTCACAGGACTAATGAGGGGTATAATGGCTTTGGTTGCAGGGGCACTCATGATAATAATGGGCCTTAACATGCTTAACGCGTTCCCGTTCCTCAGAAAAATAAACTTCCACGGTTTAGGATTCCTTGGAAAGAGGATGGCAGGAAGACATAAAGGACCCTTCATGCTCGGGCTTTTCACAGGCCTGATGCCATGCGGTCCTCTCATAGCAATGGAGCTTTATGCAGCAGGTACAGGAAACGTGTTTTTCGGGGCAACCGCACTCTTTGTATTCGGCTTAGGAACGCTTCCCATCATGAACGGCTTCGGCGCAGCTATATCAATGCTGAGTATGAACTTCACAAAAAGGATACTGAAGATATCAGCCCTAATCGTGATAGTCCTTGGGATAGTGATGCTGAGCAGGGGACTGACGTTGTCAGGAGTTGGATTCAATCTGAACTCGGTTTCAGCCTCTCTTACATTCACTTCTAAGCAGAATGCTGCAAACCTTGCAGGAGAAGGTATACAAGAGATTAATATGACGGTAAATTCAGACGGCTGGACTCCAGACAGATTCGTGCTCAAGAAAGGAGTGCCTGTGAGATGGAACATAGATGTGAAGCAACTTACAGGATGCAACAAGGAAATCATAGTCCCGGCCTACAATCTAGACATAAAGCTGAAGCAGGGCCTTAATGTAGTGGAGTTCACGCCAACCAGCGAGGGAGTTGTCTTATGGAGCTGCTGGATGGGAATGATACCCGGAACTTTCGTGGTTAAGGAGAACATAGACCTCACCTCACAGCAACAGGTTCAGGCTACACTTAACGATGTCCCTACACCAAAGAGGTCAGGAGGGTGTGGGTGTGGTTGTAGTTCAGGAATATGCGGTGGATAGAAAATAAATCTTTAATAGATTGGGGGTTAATGGTGTGAAACATGAAGGAGAAGAAAGAGAAAGCAGTCATAAAAGTAACGGGTATGCACTGCGCCTCATGCGCACTGAACATAGAGAAATCGCTAAAGAAGACAAAGGGTGTGATTTCAGCGAATGTGAATTATGGCTCTGAAAAAGCCTATGTGGAATTTGATCCCTCTGTTACCTCACCGGAGAAAATCCATGATGTCATAAGGTCGATGGGTTATGGTGTGGAGAAGAATGGAGTAAAAACAGTAGAGCTGAAAGTCATAGGTATGGATAACAATCATTGTGTAGATCTCGGTGGTCGCCGTATCATTAAAAAAACAGGCGTGTATGAGAGAAAACTTTCCACAAATGAGAAGGCTTTGATAACATTCAACCCAGAAGAGACAAACACAGAGCAGATAAAGAAGACTATAAAGAGCGTGGGTTATGAGGCAGTAGAGACAGGCGAAGGTTTTTTTGACAGGGAGAAATATGCAAGAGACAAGGAGATGAAGAAGTTGAAGTTAAAGTTTTCTGTAGGTGCGATTCTCACTTCAGTTGTTTTCCTTGCCGCCTTTCCAGAATGGTTTCCTTGGATTCCTGCATTCCTACAAAATCCTCTGGTACTGCTGATTCTAATAACACCTGTCCAGTTCTGGGCGGGCTCGCAGTTCTATTCAGGATTCTTTTCAGCACTGAAGAACAAGACAGCTGACATGAACACCCTGATAGCTGTCGGAACTTCAGCCGCATATTTTTACAGTGCTGCTGTTGTGCTTTTTCCCACAATTTTTGTTCCCAAAGGTGCAATGCCTGCACTGTATTTTGATACAGCAGGAGCCATAATAGTCCTCATTCTCCTAGGCAGAATCTTCGAGATGACAGCCAAGGGCCGCACTTCAGAAGCTATCAAGAAACTTATTGGTTTGCAGCCGAAAAAAGCCAGGGTGTTGCACAGAAATAAGGAAGTAGAGATAGAGATAGATGATGTGAAAGTAGGGGATATAGTTGTTGTAAGACCTGGGGAGAAGATACCAGTGGATGGTGTTGTTGTTTACGGCAAATCAGCAGTAGACGAGTCTATGCTGACAGGAGAGAGCATGCCTGTTGAGAAGACAAAGGGCAGCCAGGTGATTGGTGCCACAATAAACAAGAATGGAATGCTGAGGTTCAGGGCCACCAAGGTAGGCAAGGATACTGTGCTGTCACAGATAATAAAGATGGTGGAGGAAGCTCAGGGCTCGAAAGCCCCAATACAGAGGTTTGCCGACAGGGTGGCTTCCTATTTCGTTCCTTCTGTGATAGTGATAGCATTGACATCTTTTGGACTGTGGTATTTCTTAGGGCCGATTTTGCTATCAGATTCTCTCTATCTTCCCATTTATGAATCAATGACACCCTTCTTGTTTTCCTTTACAGTCTTTATTTCCGTCCTTATAATCGCATGTCCCTGCGCGCTGGGTCTGGCCACACCAACAGCCATAATGGTCGGTACAGGAAAGGGAGCAGAGAATGGCATACTTATAAAGAACGGCGCGGCCTTAGAAACAGCACACAAAGTAAATACAGTTGTTTTTGACAAGACAGGTACCCTGACCAAAGGCAAGCCCGAAGTCACAGACATAATACCTTATGGAGGCTGCAGCGAGAAGGATCTGTTAAGGACAGCAGCAACAGCGGAAAAGGGCTCTGAGCATCCTCTTGCGGACGCCATAATAAGACGGGCAAAGGATGATAAAATAGTCATTCCGGACGCAAACGGGTTCAAAGCCATAAGTGGGAAAGGGGTATCCGTCTCTTATTCCGGAAAGAAAATACTTCTGGGAAACAGGGCGCTAATGCGGGAAAACAAAGTAGAAACAAGGCAGATAGAAAAAACCCTTTCGAGGCTGGAAAGCCAGGGGAAAACCGCTGTCATTGTTTCCATCAACAGGAAGGTAGCAGGGATTATCGCGATTGCAGATACGCCAAAGGGGAGTGCCAAAGAGACGGTGCAAGCTCTCAAACGAATGGGTAAAGAAGTAGTGATGCTCACGGGAGACAACAGGAAGACGGGAAATGCTATTGCAAAACAATTGGGTATAGATAAGGTCATAGCAGAGGTCTTACCAGGGGAAAAAGAAGCCAAGATAAAATCCCTTCAAAAGAGAGGCAAAATCGTTGCAATGGTTGGAGACGGAATAAACGACGCGCCTGCACTCGCGCAGGCTGATGTTGGGATTGCAATAGGCTCAGGAACTGACATAGCGATAGAAACAGGAGACATAGTGCTCATAAAAAACGACGTGAGGTTACACCATAAAGAAGATAAAACAGAACCTTTTCTGGGCATTCATATACAATACAGCAGGAATACCAATTGCCGCAGGTTTATTGTTCCCTGTAACAGGTTTCCTTTTGAATCCTGTGATAGCGGCGGGTGCGATGGCATTCAGTTCTGTCTCGGTTGTATCAAACTCCCTTCTTATGAAGGGTTATAAAATCAAAACTTTATGAAAGGTAGGTGATTTTATGCCACTAAAATGCCTGATATGCAGGCAAAACCATAAAAGTAGTAAAAACCAAGACCCACTTTCCTGCGGTGTATGTAGGATGTGCGGAATGACTCTTTGTGGAAAAAGGCTCACAATGAAAAGCGCGGGAAAGGTTTATGCCTTTTGCTCCGAAACGTGTAAGGAAACGTACAAAAGAATGGCATTGGTTATGAGGAAGAAGTTACTGAAAGGTGAAATAACAGAAGAGGATTTCAGTAAATTTGAAAATGGGGTTGTAATATAAATTTTGAATGCCAAAAAATTTCCATATGCATATTGAAATCGAGCCATATGAACCTTCTTTCACAGAGCTGAAGATATTGGTGAAGGAAGAGAACAATATACTTGGAAAATACATACTCCACCCATACCGGCCCTGGAATGAGTGGGAAAAGAGAAGGGAAACGTACCATTACGGCGGGAAGGAATTTTACTCATACATTCCCAACAAAGGAATACCAAGGCTTCTTGTGAAGACTGCCTGCTCTCTTTTGCAGGAGCTTTCAGAAAAACTTTATTCCGAAATAATACACATTGAGAACTTCCTGACACCGAAATCAAGGCTAAAGCTTCCACACATCTTCAGGGATCTTGGTTATGAAATTGATTTTAATTGTGCCTTCAGGAGTTATTTTCCTAAGAAATGATTTTTTAATCAAAACCCATTATTTTCTGTATGAAACTTATCCTTGTCAGGCACGGGGAAACAGAATGGAACATAAAGCATCTAGTTCAGGGAGGGGCAGACGTACCGCTTAACAGGAAGGGAAGGGAGCAGGCAAAAAAGGTAAGCCTTCTCCTAAAGAAGGAGCCCATTGATGTCATTTACTGCAGCCCGTCAAAAAGGACACGGCAAACTGCTGCTGAGATATTGAAGTTTCACAGGGTTCCTGTTTTTTACTCCTCTCTCATAAAGGAAAGGAGCTTCGGAAAGATGGAAGGTATGCACAGGGACGAGTACAGGAAAATAAGGGAATCCTCAGGGGTTCCTGCCTACCTTTACAGGCCTCCTGGAGGGGAGAACTACGCTGATGTCCAGAAGAGGGTGAAAAGGTTTCTCTCCTTAATAAAAAGAAAACACAAAAAACACACAGTCGTTGTCGTCTCTCACGGTGGGGTAATAAGGACAATCGTCACAACGCTTGAAAAAAAGCCCCTCGAAAGGGTGTATGACATTGAGTATCACAACGCGTCCGTCAGCGTGATAGAGCTTGATGGCAAAACCTTGAAGATACACTACCTAAACTCAACGGAGCACCTATGAAAGTGAAGGTTTTTATCGAGAAGGGAAAAAGGAACATTCTAGTTGAAGTTCCTGAGGGAAAGACGATAGAGTTTATTCTCAACAGGCTCAGGATAAATCCTCAAACCGTTATACCAGTTAAGAATGGCGAGATCGTAACAGAACAGGAGCCTGTTTCCTCGGGCGATTCCCTGAAAATTCTTTCCATTAAGCTTGGCGGATGAGATGGAACAAAGATATGAGAGACAAATAATGGTTTTTGGAAGGAGCGGACAAAAGAAGCTAAGAAAATCGCGAATAGCGATAGCAGGATGCGGCGGGCTGGGCTCCATATCAGCACAATATCTTGCGATGGCAGGTGTTGGATTTCTAAGGCTGATAGATTCCGACAAGGTGGAGGTTTCAAACCTGAACAGGCAGTTCTTCAACCTTTCCGACATCGGAAAGCCAAAATCACACTGCTTGACGAAAAGGATACTCTCTCTAAATCCTGAAACCAAAATAGAAGCAATCAAGGAAAAAATCACAGATAAAAACTCTTCTCGACTAATCAAGGACTGCGACATAGTTTTGGACTGCCTTGACAACCTTGAAACAAGGCTTTTTCTCAGCGACGCCTGCGAATCCCTTGGAAAGCCCCTTGTCCACGGTTCTGTTGACAGCCTTTCAGGACAACAAATAACCCTGCTTCCAGGTTCTGGTTATCTCCGAAGGATTTTTGGAAACAAGGTTTTACAAAACAAAAAAATCCCTGTAATAGGACCACTGCCAGGACTGATAGGAGCGCTTCAAGCCCTGGAAGCAATAAAGCTCATAACAGGGTGTGGAAAACCAAATCAGAAGCTGATTATTTTTGACGGAGAGGGCAACAAAATTGAACACATAAAAACGCAATGATTATAGAAAGGAGAATTTTACTAAAAGATTTGAGAGCATACTATACGCAAAAAAACATTCAGGAAAGGCTTAAAGTTAACTCGCATAGAAAGATTGAGAGAAGCTGTTATGAAATCCATTATATTTGTTTTTACTCCAAAATCTCCGCACTATCTATTATCCCATCCCCGTCCATATCATAGCCCCTGACAACCCTTGCCGTTACATTCTTGTCATACCTGTTTCCTGCAAAAACCCTTTCAGGTTTTGTTATAAGCGCGATTATTGCCGCACGCGTTCCCTGAAACCTCTTTCCTGCAATCACAAGGATTTTGGATTTTTTGTCCCAGGGGTTCTGGACAGAAACCACCAGACCGTTTTCGTCCTCTGAATAGGATTTTTTTGATAATTTTGAAACTATTTTCACGTCATTTCTCATATCCAGATAAACAGGCAATTTTTTGTTTATCCTGTTTGTTATCATGTTAGCTGTGGGTCCGCCTATCAGGATAAGGTTTCCCCTCAAATCCCTTTCCCTCACTTCTGTGTCAAGCTTGTAGTTTGGGGAGTAATTTCCATCCGTGAACGCGCCGAGAAAAAGCGCCAAATCTATTGTGCAACATGAATCAGAGGCCCTTGCCTTCCAGGGACCGTGAGGGTCTGGAGAGCCCACGATTATTTTTGAGTTTAACCTGCCCTGTGAAACAAAAGGCTCTATAAGCCTGCTTCGTTTCGGAGATGATATATTGAGAACCTCGCCTTCGGGGATTCTCTCCATCCTGAAGCCAAACGCATAGTTCCGTGCCTGATAGAAAACGGCAGTTGTCCCGTGCCTCCTCTCCCTTTTGACTTCCCTTATCAGCTTTGCCTCCCTGAACTTCCTTATGTAATAGTAAACCTTCTGCTCGTGGACGCCGAGCCTTTTCGCAATGTCCATAGGGCAGGAAGGTTCAGCAAGCTCCTGCATCACTTTCCATCCCAGGTTGCTCGCGAGATTTTTCAGCAGTTCGGGATTTTTCAGAATGAAAATAGGGACAGCCTTCTGCCTCTTCCCTGATTCCAGCAGGTAGAACTTTTCCATAATTCGCCTTTGGCTGAAATATTATTACAAATATTTTAATATTAAAAAATATTTTTTAATAATCTTTATAAATATTTGCCTGAAATGTGCTATGAAACAGCAACCGGTTAAAAAGAAATTTTCAGCAAAGCGTTTATATATGCCTGCACATTTTTTAACATCATTTAAGGTGTTGGTATGTGCGGCATAACCGGATACATAGGCAAAAACGAGGCAGCTCCAATACTTCTCGATTCCCTAAAGAGGCTTGAATACAGGGGATACGATTCCTTCGGCTTTGCAACTCTCAGCAAAGGAAAAATCCACATAGAAAAAAATACA
>JAWCLA010000034.1:0-4584 GCA_039091855.1 Candidatus Aenigmatarchaeota archaeon
ACGGAGAGAAGGCATAAAAGCGATGAGAGAGACTTCAATTTTTAGGCATTGGAAAGTTTAAATAGACAAGAAAACAGATAACGCTTATTGGTGATAGTATGGTTAGCTCAAAAATGAAGAAGGTTGGTGAAAAGACACCAGACGAAAAAAGGCTGCTTAAAATAAGGATAAGGAAGGCGAGAAAAACCCCGAGGTTCAGGAGGCAGGAGATATGGGCGCAAAAAACCCTGAAAGACAAGTGGAGGAGGCCAAGGGGGAAGCACTCAAAAATGAGGAAACAGGAAAGGGGCAGGGGAAAGCTTCCAAAACCCGGCTATGGCTCTCCTGCTGCTGTCAGGGACCTTGACAGGGAGGGTTTAAGGCTTGTGAGGGTTTTCAATCCAGACGAGTTGAGGAGTATAAACCCGCAGGCTGAGAAGGCTGTGATTGCATCAACAGTAGGAAGGAAGAAAAGGATGGAAATCCTGAAGAGGGCAGAGGAGATGGGAATAGCTGTTTCAAACAGGTAAAGACTATATTCCCTTGACCTTCTTCCTTAGCTCCTCGATCTCCTTCTCGTAGCTTTTCTTCCTGTGAACCCTTATTGCGAGAAGTGATGTTATTACAAGGCTGATGCCAACTATTAGAACCCAGCTTATGTGTATCACTTCATTTGGGCATTCCACAAAGAATTCCCTGTTTTCTGAAAGTATTGTCCCGAAGTCCTTCTTGTATTTCAGGTAAACGAGATATTTTCCTGAGGGGAAAGATGCCAGGGCTATCCTTATTGGGATTCTTTTTTCCTCATAGGGCTTTGCGCTTGAAAGGTCAACAATCTCTGCGTGTGCCGTAACCATTTCAGGCTCAGGCCCGACAACCTCTGCCTCTATGTATCCACCTGTGTCTGATTCTGAAGGCACGACAAAAATCGTCAGGTTTGCATAGTCATTGCAGCCATATCTGAGTGCGTCAAGTGTTGCAAGCATTATTGGCGGCTTCTCCTCATACATTATTGATATGTTCTTAAGCTGAAGTCCTGTCATCCTGCTGATTGTTATCCTTATTCCATTTTCCGATTCCCTGATTATTAGTTCAGGATCGGATATCCTAATTATGCTTTCCCATTTTATAAGTAAATCAAATGTCATATTATTATAAGCTTCTCTTGCAAAGTTTTCAAGCGTGACATTTATAACAATCCTTATGTTTGTCCTGTTTGAATCAATTATATCAATATCCCTCTTGGTTTCAAGGACAGGAGGTGTTGTTGCCTCAAGGAAGTACGTCTTCCTCCCAAGCGCATTTAGTCTCGCATACCAATTTACAAGCGTTTCGTTCCCTCCCCTTATCTGAAGTTTTGTCCTTTCTTCGCTTCCTGCCTCCCTTATCTCAACTGTCAGGCTGTCCTGGAAAACCTTTGTTGCAACAACCTCTTCAACCGAAACGTTGTTCGGATTGAATATCCTGAACGTCTTTATCCATTTAACAGGCTTGCCAACAACGGCATCTCCCTGAACCCACTCGCTTTCCTCTATTTGCAGGCTTTCTATTTTTTCTGTTTCCCTTCTCACAGGTATGTATGCGTCCTCAAAAACCAGCCTGTCAAGATAGTAGTTGTAGCCAAATATCCTTGTTAGTAGATAGCTCGTGCCGAAGGGTACCTTTTCCTTGTAGGAAACCTCTATTTTGTCCCCTCCCTTCAAGTCTATTGTCCTCTCGAAAACAGAGCCTTCTGGAGTCTTTCTTTTCAACAAATATTCCCTGTACGTGTCCTTGCCTACCTTTGTCAGGCCGTTGTCAACAAATACGAAGTCCTTTCCCAAAACAAGCTCTTCCCATGTTTTTGTTGAGTTGTGGTAAACCCTAAGGTAAAATGATGTTGTGTCAATTCCTGCCCCTTCCGGAGCGTATGCAAGAATTTTCACATCCTTTATTCCCTTGTCACCGCTGTCCACAATTCCTGCAACAACAACAACATTTACTATACTTGGTGTGACAAAATAAGCATCACTGCTTTCCTTCACTATTGCAGCATAGGGCGATGGCGGCGGTCCGCCTCCTCCACCACCGCCCCCTCCAGGCTGAACAGGAATTTCCACTCCCGGAAGTGTTATCGAGATGATTGCTGTTTTATTTGCAGGTGTTCCTGATAGAGTGTGAAGAGTGGTGTTTGCGTAAAAGTTGTAGTTCCTGTTTGAACCGCTTGCTGGGCTGGAAACCACAAAGGAAAGAATTATGTCATCATTCTGTCCCATATATCTCCCAATGGCTGAAAAAATGTCGTTCACTTTAGCGAAAACAAAACCATTTCCTGATGAGGAATCTAAAGTTTGGATTGTCGAATAGTTCGTGATGTCATAGACACCGCTGCCGTTTGAGTAATAAACATAAACAGATGAGGGTGTCCATACAACAGGACTGCCGTCTGAAGAAAATCTAGGAAGCGTGGAATTTACAATAAAACTGTTGACAGGGATAGAGGAGTGCCCTATGTGCCTCGTTGTTATGTTTATTCTTATGAGACTTCCTCCCACGGTGTTTGAAACTATTGAAGCAGTACCGTCTGCCCAGGATTCCATTTCATATATAACAGGCATTGTCATGGTGCTTCTGGAAATTCCTGTATACACAGATGTTCCCCACACGACCTCCCAGTCAAAGGAGCCGCTGTAATATGCAGGCTTTCCCGAAATTCCTGTGTCATACCATCCTGTGTACTTGGTTTCTCCTGGAAGTATGTATGAAGACTGCGAAGAAGACAGGACGGGGTCAGGGCTTCCTATCTCGTAAAGCTCCCACCCGTGGAGTATGTAGGTGATGTCAGAGGCCGTGTTTTTTATGAAACCTCTCACTGTCCATGTGCCTGTTCCGAGCATTTCTATGCCTTCTCTTATAGGACCTCTGCTGAACCTGTCAGAAAATGTTATCCCTGTGAAAGTCCCGCTTCCTGAATGGGAGCAATGGCTTTGGCTCTCGTCAAGGTTGACATACATCAGATTTTCGTCAAAGTTTATTCCTGGCGAAATCATTCCTGTGAAAGAAAGGTTGAATTCTCCCTGAGGAAGGTTTCCTGTCCACGAAAACCTGTCATTAAATCCGTCAGAGTCTGTGTCAACAAGCTGGAAAGAGCCTGATGGTATAGAAGCTGAGGTAAAATTGACGGAGTCGTTTGTACCGAAGGTGTTTCTTCTACCCTGTATTACCAAATTGGTTGAAGGGAGGTTGTGTGTTGAGTTAAGTGTTAAAGTGAATGTAAATGTGTTTGCACCTGGAACTATCTCTCTTCCCCCAATCTGGTTGAAATAATCCATTCTCATTCCTATAATTGGGGTTATGCTTTGGTTTGTGATTTCATAAGAGAGGCTTTCTGGATTTGCTGTGGTGTTGACAAAAATCAGTGTCCTGTCACCTGGGTTGTTGGGAGATGCCGCTACATTCCTGTAAGCAACATTTGACATAAGGTTTGTTCCTGATGTTCCCGAAAGGGTCAGCCTTATGTACTGAAGCACGTCGTGCGTGTTTTGCACATCAACTTCAATATAACCGCTGGTTGTTATTGGGCCTGAAAGCGAGCCGTTGTAAAAATATCCTGCATTAACCTCCTCTGTTATGTAGGATGTTGGGGCAGCCCTTGAAAGTGGCAAGAACGCAATTAGTAAAAGGAAAGTGAAAAATGCTGGTAAGATTCTTATGTTTGCCATCGATAGATGAAAGAATGGAATTGGGGATTTGTTTTTTGCCTTGTCCGGACTACCACCCGATGATTCCATATAATTAATTCTTTTGTTTGCTATAATAAAAATGAAAAGGGATCATTTGTGTGCTGCTAAATAAGACGAATCAGTTCCACATATTAAAAGGCTCTTTGTCTGACTGAAACACGACACCGAAATCCGAGAAAATTGACAGGCAGCTTGGGCATACAAAGACCTCAGGCTTTCTGTTCCAGATTTTACCCCCTGTGCCGCAAACCGGACATTTTCCATTGAAAATTTCTATCACCTTTAATTTATTAGGTTTCCTTATTGTGTTGTGGGCTGAAAGAAATCCGTAAAGATATTTTGTTTAAGGTTGCTTATATAGTTTTTATTGCGCTGTTCCCACAACTTGATATGGAATTCGAGCAGAGATTGAGGGCTCCCTTTATGGATTTTCAAGAATCAGGTGCTTAAAACCCGACTTAATAACCTTTAAATACATTAATTTCAATATTGTAATAAAATCAGCGTTAGTTTTATAATAATCAGGAGGTTTTGCTATGGAAGACTTGGAAAGGATGAGAAGCAAAAAATTAATAGGGAAGGTCCTCATATCTGAGGAAAGCGGCAAGAAATTCGGAGTTATAGGTGACATAGACTATGTTGCGGAGTCAGGAGAGTTGATAAACCTTGTTCTTGTCGAAACCACTCCACACACATCAAGCCTCAACCTTCAGCAGGACGAGAAGGGAAGGTTCCTTGTGCCCTTTTCTGCGGTGAAGTCAGTCGGGGACTTTGTGATTGTTTCGGAAAAGGACATAATGTAGTCGAGAGAGGTTCGCATATTCAGATACACAAACAGGTTTATGTTTATTGAAAAAATCTATGAAAATACTCTTAAAAATTG
>JAWCLA010000034.1:4594-8594 GCA_039091855.1 Candidatus Aenigmatarchaeota archaeon
GGACATAATGTAGTAGATGGACTTCACTTTTTGAATATAAATATTTGTTAACCCACCAGTCACCACTCACCTCTTAGATTGTTTTGTTCGCTACAGACTGGTTGTATTTATTGGTTAAATAAACGTATGGTTGTTTGGGAAGTTGCTTTTCTATCCTTGTTTGAATATAGTTGCTTATCTGTGTTGGTTCCTTATCAAGCTTTTTATTATATATTACTGAACTTGTACCAATAGATTAAATTACGAAGCCTATAAAAAATGCTTCTTGATTCCTGGAAACTCACTCAGAAGTTTACTTCCAATAGTTTTTTATTAAAATCTATTAGAAAAATTAATTTTATGGGCCCGTAGTTCAACGGAAAGAATGCGGGATTGCGGATCCTGTGATCTGGGTTCGATATCTGATCCTTCTTTTCCAAAAAGAAGGTTTACCTGTCTAAAAGACAATTAACCGAAGCTTTTAGTGTGATTGATAGCTATGAAAGGCTGAATAACAAACAATCTGTCGACCCTTGGACGGAAATCCCAGCGGGCTCATTCTTACAAAAAGATTCCTCCTATGAAGGCGAGAAGACCAAAAAGGTAACCGTATTTTATCATCCTGCTTATTCTCCCAAAATCCTTTGATGTTTTTGCCTTTCTGGATTTCATTATGCAAAAAGCGAAAATTATGTCAGTAGGTAGAACGAGTATGAGATATTCCCAATCGAGAAGTCCAAAAAAGTAAGGCATTGGTGAAAGCAAAACTGCAACAAGTAGCGAAACAGATGATGTTATTATTCCTGTCCTTTCCTTGTATTTCAAAATTACACCCTCCTTAGTAACGATGAACCTTTCCAGAACCCTTTTTTTAACAAAGGACTGCTTCTTCAGGAAGAGGCTTTTGTCGCCTTCTATGTCTTCAAGGTCCTTTATTATCTCCCTTGAGAAAGTTGCCAGTCCTGCAAGCAGTCCAAACAGCAGGGAAAGCTGTATGTTGCCAACAGCAGCGCCTCCGAAAAGGAATGTGGACCCTGTCAGATATGCCACTGTGAAGTTTCCGAAAAAAGTCTTGTGCTGGAGGCTCCAGGAATAAACAAGAAGCAAAACGGAGTTGAAAATAGCTATGCAGAAGGCAAGCAACTGTGTCATTGCCGCGAGCAAAATTCCTGTGATGAAAAAGGCAAATGAAAGGAAAAGAGCTCCCCTCTCCGAAACTCTCCCTGACGGTATTGGCCTCTCAGGCCTGTTTACCCTGTCAGCCTCAACGTCAAAATAGTCATTTATGGCGTTACCTGCCCCTGTTATCAGGAAGGCGGCTACAACAGCAAATAACACAGGATGCCAAACCAGAAAAATGTCAAATTTCAGGTAGAGAAAGCTTCCTATTATAACCGCAAAGGCTGCCATCAGGCAGTTCTTCGGCCTGATTATCTCAATGTAGCCTAACATGTTAAGGAATTGGAAAATCGGCTTAAATATGAATTTTAACCAAACGGACAATATTAGTTTATGTTTTACAAGAGGCCGAGAAGCAGGAGGGGAAGGACACATCGCCTTATAAAAAGGCTGAAAAAGGCAAAATGCGACGTCTGTGGGGCAGGTACAAGGGTTCCCTTCACCCCTGAAGGCGTGAAGCCTGTTTACTGCGAGAGATGTCTTGAAAGAATAAGAAAGGAGAAAAGGATAAAGAGGGGCCTTGAAAGGCCTGATGATTCGCAGGAAAGGTAGTTTTCAACCAGGAAGCCATCGGAATTTATACCACTTACCACAAGAATATATTATGCTCGACAAAGATGGGATTTTTTTATTCGTATTTTCGGTAGTTTTTGCACTGTCATTTTTTGTTTTGACAGTGGAGTCTACAATAACATTGCAGATAAATGATGTCCGGAAAATTTATCCACCTGAAAAACCTCTTAACGGTTCTGTTTTGATAACATTTGACAGTGTTCTGCCTGAAAACCCCAAACTTGCGCCATCAATTGACGGTTACGGATATCCTCAAATATCAATAACGCCCTATCTAAGCAACATAGCCTACCAGTACAAAGAATATCAGTTTGGTTACAACATAACAGCCAGTGGCAAAAACGAGTGGTACGAGTCTCCTGAGATAACTTTCCATTACAAGATTTCTGCCAGCGGAACCTGCGGCAACCAAGCCTGTGCAGAAGCTGGTAATTGCGACTGTGGGGGGTTGTGCTCCCCTCCATCATCACCTCCCTATTATTGCAACTGGGCAATAACAAGGCAGGATTCTATACAGGCATCGGTAAGCGCTTCAGACGGGTTGAAGTATATAGCTAATGGTCTTGATCTTATATCTCCACCAACAAACGAGAATCCTGAAGATACCAAATGGAGCGAGCTTCTCAACAACCCAACCTCTCCTTATGGGGTATATACCGTTATGAGGGCTGCTTGTGGGAATTCAGACTATATGGGACAAATTACCGAACCTAACGGCTGGATAAAAAGATCCCTGCCGAACGAGCAGTTTCAGCCTGTTCCTGGAACCACAAACAGGAAGATAACCATAGAGCCATTCGATGAGAAGAGCCTGACAACAGAAAGGGAAAGGTTTGTCGATGGTGGGTGTTCACAACCCTATGTCTGCGGGGGAATTTACAAGGACGGGGTTCTTATGACATCAGGCTTTCTTGTGAATGGAACATCAGGAGAGGTAACAATATACAATTACAACCCAAATTCTGTTTACACAATAACATATTTCCCGCCGAATGGGCCGTTTCTCTGTGCATACTCTGCAACACGAAAACCCAACTCAACGAACTGGGTAAGGAATATCCCCCAACAGGGAATAGTGAGTTATGACAAGCCATTCTCAAAGAGCTACACCACTGTTCAGCTCCCGAATGTTTTCAACGCAACAAACAAGGCTTTCGTGAACCCGCCACCTTGCCCTTCCTATGTTTCTGACTGCACGCAGACGGCATCATATTCGGCTGTGAAAACATCAGACCCGTCAAACTCGGTATCCTTGTCTTATGACAGCAACACGAGAACAGTTCATGCCACCACCTCATCAAAGGAACTGACAGGTACAAAAAAAATAACCATACCTCTTTCTGCACTTAATATTGAAACACCTGAAACTGTTGAGACACACACCCTTTACATATCATTGGTATCCGATGGTTCTGAACTAGCTAGCGCTGAGTCATTTTTTGATGTCTGTGAAGACAGCGATGGGGATGGGTATTGCACTGAAACTGGAGACTGCAATGATACAAACAGTAAGGTGTATCCTGGCGCAAAGGAATACTGCAATGGGATTGATGACGACTGCGACGGCAAGATAGACGAGGATTTTTATGCAGCAGGGGAAAGGCTCGGTGACAGCTGTGGGACAGGAATATGTAAGGGAATATTTGTGTGCAAGGGTGACGGAACAGGGGTTGTTTGCAACAGCACTCAATCTCCCAAGAGGGAAATTTGCAACAACGACCTTGATGACGACTGCGACGGTCTGACAGACGAGTTTTACGAAACTGACTCATCAGGCAAGGTGATATTTGCTTGTGATGAGTGCGAGGAAGGGAAAACAGAGATGTGCAAAAAAAGCATAGGGGAATGCAAAAAAAATCCTGGATACAGGACTTGTGTTAACGGAAAGTGGAGCATATGCCGTGGAGGTTATGAGCCTCAGGATGAGACATGCAACGGGAAGGATGACGACTGCAACGGCATTGTGGATGATGTCAATGGCGGCAGTTCTATTGAGGAAACCTCCTGCGGGTGCTATGGCTCAGGCTATCCCTCGCTTGAGGAATGCGACGGGATAGATAACGACTGCAATGGTTTAGTAGATGACAAAGAGGGTTGTTGCACAGAAGGGCAGACAAGGTCTTGTGGAATTGATAAGGGAATATGCAAGAAAGGAACGCAATACTGCAAGAACGGTTTCTGGGAAACAGAGTGCAGGGGTGGGGTGATGCCAAACCCTGATGGGGAGATATGCTACAACAACCTTGATGACAACTGCAATGGGCAAACC
>JAWCLA010000035.1:0-6314 GCA_039091855.1 Candidatus Aenigmatarchaeota archaeon
TTAGGCGGAGAATCTGCCTGTCCCTGTAATTCTGTTTCTTTTCCTTCTCAAAACTCGGCTCAATTTCTATCCTCTTTAGGTCGGTTACCTTCTTGAAATCCCCTGATTGAGCCCACTCATATTCAACTGCATCACCTTCCTGAAGCCCTTCCACGATCTTTTTGTCCCACACAGAGTAGTTCTCCCCTCCTATGCTCAAGACCCAATATTTCTTCCCATCCTTGGTCTTGTTCTGCCAGATTTTTTCAACAGTTCCTTTCATAATGAGATCACCTCTAAGTTCTGGTTGGAAGAAGCAATTAAGAAAGTAAGGTTTGGGCTTTGCAAATTATGCCGATGATATTTATGAAAAAATTGAGATAAAAAACCAGGCTTCACCCTCACTATCCGATAACTTTATAAATACAAAACGATTAAAATATTATCAGCAAGATTTGCAAAATCGATATGCAGAGCCTCACTTGAGACCTCCTTCTCGGCCAAGGCGTGCAATAAATAATAAAGGGTGGAAAATGCCAACTAAGATCTCTTTGAACTGCTGCCCAAAATGCGGTGGTGAAGGAAAGATATGGGATTTTGAAGACCCGGAGGAGCCTTTTTTCTATCTGTGTGAATTGTGCATGGGGCAGAACACCCTCAACAATTAGGAAATCACTTATTATTTTTTTCTCGGGTATTTACTAAGTATTCGATTCCGTATACGCCTATACAAACAGCAGCTGGAATCATTATGCTCTTGAAGAAATCACCACCAGTTGCATACGAAATGAAAGGTGCGGCAAGCGGGGCCATTCTTGCAAACCTTCCTGAATAGTCCATAAAGTCAGGTTTGTTTTCACTTTTCCTGTCTTCCCTGAATTGCTTGTAAACGTTTATCCCTTCTCCTATTCCATAAAGCCCAAACATTTCGTCTATAGAATTGGTGAGTCCTTTGCCTATGTTGTCTATCACCTCATTAAGAACGTAACCCTTCACGCCATTATACCAATTGGCCGCGCTTCCGAGAATCCCAAGAGCTGACCCAACCCTTACAAGATAGCCAGACTTCTCTTTCAGTATTTTTTAGTAAGAACTATTCTCTTATTCGGAACCTAAGCAACCCACCAATCCCTCCAAGGTGAAGGAACTTCTCGCCGCTCTCGTGCTCGCTTGATATCACAACAATTTCTGCCCTCATCTTCTCAGCCAACTCAAGAATTTCCTCAAAATCAGTTATCTTTTCCTCTGAGACAAGAAGGATTTCAATCGCACCTATTGAAAGGGCGTTTTCTGTTTCCCTTTTCCCATAAACAGCAAGCCCTTCCCTGCTTATTTCCATAAGCAACCTTTCCACTAGCTCCGTCTCCTTCGCGACTCTCGTTTCCTTCAATAGCCTGTTTGCCGAGTTCTGTATGACTTCCTGAATTCCCCTTCTTCCTGCAGAATTTGTACTCTCAAGGTGGATTTTCTTCGCCAGTGCAGGATTTTTTTCCTGGATGAACCTGAAAAGATTGTCCTTCTCAAATCCCGGACCAGCCAACACTATCGCCTCATAGCCGGTTTTATTCTCAATTGTGGAGAGAATTTCCTGGTAATACTCTTGTCCCCTTTCCTGTTTACCAACCTTTTGTCCTGCTTTCTTTGCCTTTATTGAACCCTGCCACTCTATTCCTGATTCTGTCAGTACTGCGAATTCCGCCTCATCTCTGTCCAGAGAGCAAATAAGGAGCAAGGGCTTTTTTTGGCGTGCCTTCTTTATCCTGTCAAGATGGTATGACTTCCATTTTGCCTTTTGGATAGTCAGAACAGAATCAGTATCTATTGAAAGCGTGTGGTAAGATGAGATCTTTATGTCCTCAGGGCCGGATGTTATTTTTCCAGTGAGCCTGAGTACGTGCATATCCTTGTGATATTCTGTTCTCTCCAACTGGATTGTGATTGTCATGGGTTTTCTGTCCCCACTCTCCACCTCAGAACCCCTCTTCACTGTTGTCTTCCTGAGAGTCCTTGATGTAACAAAATCCCCCTTCTCCAATATCTTACTAAGATGCCACAGGTCATCAGGGTTTTCTGTCTTGAGCCTTATAATCCCGTGCCTGAGGTCTGATTTTAGGACCTGCATTTTCAACTCCTTAATATAGTAATCACGTCATTAACAGATTAATCGGCTAAATGATATGACGATCCTACCAACTGATTAATTCCGTCAGGAAAGACAAGGGACGTCTCATAATCTCTCAGACAGGAGAGATGCTGACCTTTTGGATGAAGCATTCACTGGAATGACGGCTTGTATTGATTGATTCAAGCCGTCTCTCCAGAATCGCCTCGAAAAGGCTGTTAAATATTTTCAAGGGGTTTTCGCTCTACAGCCTTTTGGATGAAGGCGGTAGCCTCGAAAAGGCTGTATATTTATTTGTGCTTTACAAATAATATAATATGCGAGCAAAGATTGATGAATTTTTATTCGTTCTTATTGTTGGAGTGGTTATTTTGGTGATAGCGCTGGCGTTTTTTGCTTCCATACCTCCGGGTGGAATAGGCATAATAGTTCCTGTAGACAATTTTTCGCTTGGCTCAGTTGGATTCTCAGGCGACAATGTGATATCCAGGAACTATGGCTCATTTAAAGTTGGAGAAATCAACACTGAAACAATAAAATCAATCCCACAGATACAGGTTTCTTCAGGCTACTTTGGCAGCAAATCAGAGAAACAGGAAATAAGGATTCTTAGTGCCTACGTGCCTCTTGCAAAGGAGGCAAAAATCACCTTCAATGTTTACGATTCAACCCCTTCCTATGGGAACCTTATAATAAAATGGAACGGAATGGAAGTTTACAAAAACGGAGCATCAAGAGGGCAATATTCAATCAGAATAGACCCCAAATACATAAGAGAGATCAATAATCTTGAGGTCTCGGCAGATGGGCCCGGGCTTTTCTTCTGGGCCGCGACCACTTACATACTCAGGGATTTCAAAATCACTCTGGATTACGGAAATATGAAGTTGATACCCTTCACGATGGGCTCTGAGGAGATAGAGACATTCAAGAACGGCATACTTGAATTCAGCAACCCATACAACAGCCAGAGCAAGCTGACAGTAAAGGTAAATGGTGAGGAGGTTTTTTCGCAAAAGCCAGGCCCATCAGAATCTGTCAACTTTGACTTATTCAACTGTGCTATAACCCCTGGAAACAATCTCATAACACTTTCTGTTCAGGGAGACCCAGTTCAACTTGACAACGTCATTTTGAAGATATTCCTTTCCACGCAGCACAATGTTAGGGAAAGAAAATTCGCTATATCCCCTTCAAACTACTCACTTTTCTCGCAGGGATATAGAGGAAAGATAGAGTTTGATGTTGCAAGCATCACTAAGCAGGGTTCTATGTACATAAAACTTAACGGAAATGACATTGTTGTTTCGTCTGTTCAGAAGGGAACGAACACGGCCTACTTTTCCGAAAGGGAGGCAAAGGAGGGAGAAAACACTATCGTGTTCTCAGGAACAGGTGGATGGGAGGTTTCTGATGTGAGGATATTGCTGGAAAGGTAACGATTACAAATTATTCTTTCTCTTTGTTTACAAGGCGATTTAATGGATGTACAGAAAACCCATAAGGAGATATCAAATAAGCTTGTAGGAAAGCCGGAGTTAATAAAGTCAGGCAAAGAAGCCATAGCATCCCTTACCACAACAAGGGATATGCGTGCAGATGAGAAAGGTCTTGTTCACGGGGGTTTTGTTTTCGGGTTGGCTGATTATGCCGCAATGATTGCGGTAAATGAGCCTTTTGTTGTTTTGGGTTCTGCAAACGTAAGATTCATTAAACCAGTAAGTTTTGGCGACAGGCTGAAGGCAGTTGCAGAGGTCAAGGATGTCCAAAAAAATTCCTCTCGCAACCCAAAATTCATCGTATTTTGCAGGGTTTTCAACCAGAAAGAAGAGTGTGTTTTTGAGGGAGAATTCATTTGCTTTGCTCTTAAAAAACATGTCCTGTCCGAAACATAGGTTTTTCCGATATGCAATATCTATTTATTCTCAACAGCGAATAGATAAATATTAGTTCAGTGATAATATGGCTGGGAAAAAACCAACGGTAGAAAAAAAGGAAAAATCGGTGCAAAAGGAATCCAAAGAACCAAAGGGAAAGAAAAAGGGCATAGGAAGGGAGGAAAGGGTTGAGATACTTAAAAACTTCACCAAGGAAGTCCTTAAGAAGTACGGGCCTCTCATACGCTCAATCGTACTTTTCGGCTCCACGGCGAGAAACGAGTTCAAGGGAGAGTCTGACATAGACGTTTTCATTATTGTTGACGATACCAGGCATAAAATCTCTCCACAATTGAAGGAGAAGATGGAAGAGGATTTTGACAGGATAGCAAAATCCCAATCGAAGCAGCTTTCTGTCCAGCAACCATACCTTCTCACAGAATTCTGGGGAATGGTGAGGGATGGTCATCCCATAGTTTTCAATTTCATAAGGGAGGGGGTTCCTGTTTATGATAAGGACATATTCCTTCCAATAAAGAGGCTTTTGCAAATGGGAGAAATAAGGCCGTCAAAAGAGGCTGTTGAGAAATACATAGACAGGGGACCTAAGAGGATAAAGAGAGTTGAAAACGCAAAGGTTTATATGGTGGTTGAGGATTTGTATTATGCAATGCTTGAGAGCGCTCAGGCAGTTTTGATGTTTCTTGGAAAAAGCCCACCAAGACCGCCTGACGCTGCCGATGTTTTGAGGAAAACCCTTGTGAAGATGAACCTTCTTGAGGAGAGTTTTGTCAAGGACCTTGAAGACATAATAAACGTAAGGAAGCAGGTTGAGCACAAGAGGATAAGGAACATCACAGGTTCTGAACTTGACGTATGGATAAAGAAGTCAAAGGCGTTCGTTAAGAAGATGCAGTCGCTTATAGTTAAGATAGAGATTCTAAAGCGCGAAAACATGATAGAGAAGTCGCACACAATCATGAGCGAGACTGCCGCCACCGTATTGAAGGCAATGGGAAAAGGTGTAAATGAGAAAAACCTTAAGGAAGTTTTTGAGGAGGAACTTGTTAAAAAAGGGCTCGTTTCCGGGAAATACCTTGAGGTTTTTGTTGATTTGGAAAAAATGCTCCAGACAGTGAAAAGGGGCAAGACACTTGACATACCAAAGCAGCAAATCCTCATGAACAGGGAATATGTCAGGAAGTTCATAAGGGAGGCAGGAAAGCTGCTTAAGAAGATACAGGTAAGCGAGGAGTGAATTCTATAATTTTATACAACTTTTAGTTTATTTGGCGGTGATGGAGGAATATTATCAATAGAAACTGTTAATGGATGAGGATATGTATAAGGGGTATAGCCAGGCAATGGTGAGTTAAAGAAATCACGTCCTTCTTTTTCCATCCAAGGATTTGCTGTATATATTTTATCTGGAGCACCGTTTAGGATATTATTCCAACCATAAGTCGGCTCAACTTCCTGACGAGGCCAAGAAGCGTTTCCTGTAATTGCATTAGCAGGAATATAATCGGGAGGGGGAGCGATAATTAGGTCTCCCTTTCCACGACCTCTGTTATCCAGACAAGCCTGTGGACGAAGAATCTGGAATGAATCTCCATTATCCCAAGTGAGCTTATTGCCTGCCCTATCAATTGCTTCATCGGTTGTTATGATAGTATCAACAGTATTCGAAACAATAAGAGCGCTATAGTGAGGCCATAATGGATTTTCCTGATTTTTTTTAACATTGTGAACATAATATCCAGCCCATTGATTGTTTGTCCAATTTTTACCAGATACTACAAGAACTCGACTGCCATTTGTTCCACTATGTGTACCAGTATCATATATCACATTATCATTTAAATCCCAAGGGCTGGAACCATCGCATTTTCCCCAATGTCCAAACGGTTCAAAATCACGATAGTTTCTAATAATCCAAATTAAAGCACCAAAACCTCCCGCAACAGCTTGGGGATCAGTGACTACATTATTGAAAACAAGGAATGAACCCCCGCGCAAATGTGTCTTTCCAATATCTCTGATTTGGTTAGGCTCAATTGTGATTGTATTGTTATAGATTTCAGCACTTCGCGCGCTCCGAAAACTGGAATCTGTTCCATGATAGCCACCCATTCCTATATCATTTAGCTTGTTATACCTAACCACAGCCCTGGCTCCATTCCAGCCGTCAAGAACCCACGGAGAACCACCAGTTGAAGGATCGTGATTGAATACATTATCCTCAATATATACTGCTTTCTCGGTCCCCCAATAAGCTGGTTCAGTCCAAGAACCAGCTCCATTTGTTTGACCATTCCAATAGTTTTGATAAAAGT
>JAWCLA010000035.1:6324-6660 GCA_039091855.1 Candidatus Aenigmatarchaeota archaeon
TCCAATGCGATCAAAAATGTTATGATCGATCACACCAAATAAATGATCTCCATCTGTGGTAATTGCGTGTCCGGAAGCGATTATAAAATGAATATTGTCTACTCTAAAAGTCTGCGAGTAACCTGAAATTGTAATAACTCCACGATTATAGCCATAAGGATCAAGGTTGCTGTTGGAACTATCAATTGTCATACCTGTAATTCGGGAAATTCCTCCAAGCTTAGTGAGATATGAAAACAAGACGCCGCCTCTGCCATTTGAATCAACAATATTGTTGTTAACTATTATCGTTTGATTCATCCCTGCTCCCTGAATCGTGATGGCTTTAGTATCAAA
>JAWCLA010000035.1:6670-7007 GCA_039091855.1 Candidatus Aenigmatarchaeota archaeon
GATTTGTTTAATCTTATACTATTTCCCCAAACACACTCTCCCTCTGGCACCAAAACGGTATCCCCGTCTTGGGCCTGGTCTATTGCTGCCTGGACATCTTCTTGATTGCAACTGGCAGCAGTAATCGTTGTTGCCAAAGAAACCCTCGGCAAAATCAAAACAATTAGAATTGATGCAAACAAGATTGTTAATGTTTTGTAGTTCATAATTATCCTGATTTTTGGGTGGTTAAATAACTTTCAAATTTATCGGTGGCGAGGGTGGAATTTTATCTGAGGTAATATCACTTGAAAAAATTCCTTGACTAAGATGATAGTAACTGCGATTTGGAGATTGC
>JAWCLA010000036.1:0-6387 GCA_039091855.1 Candidatus Aenigmatarchaeota archaeon
ATAAAGAGACAGTACAAGACAATAGGCATTCTTGCTATTATAACAGCGCTTATAATTTTCGGGGTTTATACCCTTGTCGGCAAGTGGGATTACGCGTACCACACCTCAATAGCCTTTGTTCTTGGGGCTTTCTGCTCGGCGCTCGCGGGAATAATCGGTATGTACATTTCCGTGAGGGCAAACGTCAGGACAGCTGCAGCTGCAAAAAAGTCCTCTGCCCACGCTATGAGAGTCGCGCTTCTCGGCGGGGCTGTGTCGGGGATTTTCGTGGTAGCGCTGTCGCTTATAGGTGTGGCAGGCGTTTATTACGCTTTTGGTGCTGACGCACAGAAAACACCTTTTATGATTGTTGGATATGCGTTCGGGGCATCATTTGTGGCTTTGTTCGCCCAGCTCGGTGGAGGAATATACACAAAAGCTGCTGACGTGGGTGCAGACCTTGTCGGAAAGATTGAGGCAGGAATTCCTGAGGACGACCCGAGGAACCCGGCTGTTGTGGCTGACTTAGTTGGGGACAATGTCGGGGACTGCGCCGGAAGGGGCGCTGACCTTTTCGAGAGCACAGCAGCGGAAAACATAGGTGCAATGATTCTTGGGGTTGCTCTGTATCCTGTTTTTGGTGTCAATGGAATTTTGTTCCCACTCGTTGCAAGGTCTTTTGGTCTAATCGCTTCAATAATAGGAATTCTCGTGGCAAAGGCGAGAAAGAACGAGGACCCGATGAAAGCGCTTAACAGGGGTTATTATGTTGCAAGCATTTTAGCAGCGATACTGTTTTACTATGCTACAATGACTATGCTTCAGAATATATGGTTCTTCTATGCAGGGCTTATAGGAATGATAATGAGCATTTTGTTTGTTTACATAACACAATATTACACAGAGTACAAATACAGGCCCGTCAAGAGCATAGCAGAGGCCTCCAAGACAGGAACGGCCACAAACATAATAACAGGCTTTTCTGTTGCTTTGGAAAACACGGCCCTGCCGATAATAGTTATATCGTTTTCATTGATTCTCTCTTATATGTGTGGCGCGATGTCTGGTGTACCACATGGCGGTCTTTATGGAACGGCAATAGCAACAATGGGTATGCTTGCAACAGCCGCATACATTCTCGCCATGGACACGTTCGGGCCAATAGCAGACAACGCAGGAGGAATAGTGGAGATGTCTAACGCCCCGTCTGACATAAGGAAAAACACGGACAGGCTTGATGCTGTCGGAAACACCACAAAGGCGCTCACGAAGGGATATGCAATAGGCTCTGCAGCGCTTGCTGCATTTTTGCTTTTCTCAGCTTACATGGACGAGGTCGCGAACATAACAGGAAGGGCTTTCTCTGTGGTGGACATAGCGAAGGTTGAGGTGTTCGTCGGTGGTATGTTGGGAGCGATGCTAGTTTTCCTTTTCAGCTCATTCGCAATAAGGGCTGTTGGAAAGACATCGGGATACATAATAGAGGAAGTTAGAAGGCAGTTCAAGGACAAGGGAATAATGAAGGGAAAGAAAAAGCCTGACTATGCAAAGTGCGTTGACATAACGACAAGGGGAGCGCTGAAGAATATGGTCTTGCCGGGAATACTTGCGGTAATATTCCCTGTAATAGTTGGTATGATACTAAAGGCAGAGGCTGTGGCAGCGCTGCTTATGATAGGAACAATAGCAGGCGTGCTTCTAGCGATAATAATGAACAATGGCGGCGGCGCTTGGGACAATGCAAAGAAGTACATAGAGACAGGAGCGCTTGGCGGAAAGGGTTCGGAGGCTCACAAGGCGGCAGTTGTTGGGGACACCTTGGGTGACCCGTTGAAAGACACGGCAGGACCAAGCTTGCACGTTCTCATAAAGCTTTTGGCAACCATAACGCTTGTTTTGGCGCCGCTTTTTGTATAAAGCTTCTTGGTTAAACAAGGAATTCCACCAGTCTGTGACCAGTTGCGGGTATGAGTTTGGCCCAATTTCAACTCTTTTTCCCAACAGCCCTTTTATCCTTCCCGAATGTTTCAGTCCATCTCGTCTTCTTTCCTTCCCTTCCAAGCTTCCAGTTCTTTTGGCACTTGGAGTTGCAGAAGTAGAAAATCTTTCCGTCGTTCCTTACGAACATCTTTCCCCTTCCTTCCGGAGTTTTACCGCCGCAAAACGAGCACTTCATAGATTAACCCCCATAACTTTAAATCTTATCTGCCTTGTATTGGGGCAACGCTGTCCATTGATGTATCCTTCAGCAGGATTATATCACCTCTTTTTACAGGACCGACAACGTTTCTGGTAAGGATCTTTCCCTTGTCCCTGCCGTCAAGAACCTTTACCCTGACCCTGCAAACTCCCTTAACTCCTAGCCTTTCCATAACCTGTATTACTTCGGCTGAGTTGGTCATAATTTCTCATTTATTAAATATAATGACTTTCCAGTAGTTTATTTTTTCAACGACTTTGCCTTTTCCGCTATCTCTGCCACAAGCTTCTTTGCATCGCCTTCCTGCACGATTGCGATGGACGATGTCGGCACGTCTATGCCACAGGCTTTTCCAAGCTCAACTTTTGATGGCACATAGACATAAGGCACTTTCTTCTCATCACACAGAACAGGAAGGTGCATAAGGATTTCTGGTGGCGAAACATCCTCTGCCATCACTACCAACTTGGCAAGTCCTCTGTCTATCGCTTTTGTGGTCTCGTTGACGCCCTTTCTTATCTTCCCGCTTGACCTTGCGACTGTAACTGCCTCGTAAACTGTGTTGGCAAGCTCCTTAGGAACCTTGAATTTAACGAATGTCATATCATCCCCTCCTAAAGCGTTATTCTGGAAAGAAGCCGTTCGCCGACTTCAAATGAATGCGCTTTCAGGTCCAAACCCTTGCAAAAATTCCATTGCCTGGGTTTTTAGAAATTATATAAATGTTAACTATAAAAAGGTTTTTGCTGGTCAGGTTTTGCCTGTCCTAAGCGCTTTAATCCTGCTCTTGTAGAAATCAACGGCCTCTTTTAGGGCTTTCCTTCCGGCAGGGGTGAGTGAGTATACCTTTTGCCGTCCTGAAGAGGTTTTCTTCACGAGGCCTGATTTGGAAAGAAGGTACAGCACCTTGTAGGCTGTCATTGTCCCTGGCCTGAAGCCAAACCTCTCTTCAATCTCTTTCCTTATGACATAGGCGTGTCTTGGGCCGTCCTTCAGTATTCGAACTATGTAAATCCAGAGGCAGTCCTTTGTGTTGAGTTCCTTCAACCTCTCAATGGGCATAAATATGTTTTCTTATGAGGTTATATTAATGTTGTGTTTGTGAAAATCTCTGAATATTAACCTTTCCGGAATATATTAATTTATGAAACTTGACCTCCATCTGCACACTTGGTATTCCGAGGACTCGATAAACCCTCCTTGGCTCGTGATGAAAGTTCTGAGGAAGAGGGGGCTTGACGGCGTTGCTGTGACGGACCACAACACGACAAGGGGATGGAAGCCTATGATAGAGTGCTCAAAAAAAGCTGGACTGAACCTCGTTCTTGGGGAGGAGATAAAGGTTTATGAGGAAGGCTTTCTTGTCGGTGAGGTTTTGGGACTTTTTCTTAACGAGGAGGTAAAGAAAGGCTCTCCTGAGGAGGTTATTGACAGGATAAGGGAACAGGACGGGATAGTTGTGATATCCCACCCGTTTGACAGGCACAAGGGCTTCAGGAATATAGAATCCTTTGCAGGAAAAATAGACGCGATAGAGGCGTTCAATTCGAGGGTTTTTTTAAGGCAGGCAAATGAGAGGGCAATTATGTTCGCTGCAATGGAAAAAACGGGCATCACGGGGGGGAGTGACGCTCACATACCCATAGAGGCGGGCCTTGGGTATACAATGGCAGAATGCAATGATACTGAGGATTTCAGGAAAGCCCTGAAAAGGGGAGAAACGCTTTTCTGTGGGAAAATGGTCTCGCCTGTTGTAAGGCTTTCTGGAATTGCTGGCTTGTCTTTCAAGAAAGTTGGACATAAAATGGCAAGATAAATTCTGTTTTTTAGAAACAGGATAATATTTTACGAACGTAAATTATATATAAGCAATATTTTACAATTATAAAATAGAGGTGAAATATGGGAGAGATAAGGCTTGCGATTGCAGGAGTTGGAAACTGCGCGTCTTCCCTTGTGCAGGGAATTTTCTACTACAAAAATGTTGACTCTAACAACGAGCTTGTTCCGGGGCTTATGCACAATGTTCTGGGAGGATACAGGATTTCTGACATTAAGCCCGTGGCTGCCTTTGACATTGACGAAAGAAAGGTTGGCAAGGACCTGTCAGAAGCTGTTTTCGCCCCACCCAACTGCACGAGGGTTTTTTGCAGGGACGTACCGAATCTTGGCGTGAGTGTGCAGAAAGGCCCTGTTCTTGACGGAGTTGCTGACCACATGAAGGATTATCCGGAAGACAGGACATTTGTTGTTTCAAAGGAAAAGCCTGTGGACGTTACCGATATTTTGAGGAAAAGTGGGGCAGAGGTGCTTGTGAATTATATGCCTGTTGGCTCAGAGCAGGCAACGCAATACTATGCCCAGTGCGCGATTGACGCAGGTTGCGCGTTTGTCAACTGCATGCCAGTCTTCATAGCGTCAAATCCTGCCTGGTCGGAAAGGTTCAAAAAAGCAGGAATTCCTGTTATAGGCGATGACATAAAGAGCCAGGTAGGGGCTACTATAGTCCACAGGACTTTGGCAAAGCTTTTCTCTGACAGGGGAGTTAAGATAGAGAGGACTTACCAGCTAAATACAGGAGGTAATACGGACTTCCTGAATATGCTCGAGCGTTCTAGGCTGAAGAGCAAGAAGCTCAGCAAGACAAGGTCTGTCCAGTCCCAGCTTCCCGTTCCCCTGCATCCTGACAACATCCACATAGGGCCTTCGGACTATGTTCCTTGGCAGAAGGACAACAAGGTATGCTTCATCCGAATGGAAGGAAGGAAGTTTGGTGATGTTCCTGTTGAGCTTGAGCTTCGCCTGTCCGTTGAGGATTCCCCAAACAGCGCAGGTGTTGTGATAGACGCTATAAGGTGCGCAAAGCTCGGGTTGGACAGGAAGATAAGCGGGCCTTTGATAAGCATATCGGCATACACAATGAAGCATCCTCCACAGCAGTATCCTGACAGCATTGCCAGGCAGATGGTCGAGGAATTCATAAAGGGGGAAAGGGAATGTTAATTCAGGGTTTTCGCTCCGGAGTTTGTCTCTTCCGTCAGGAAAGACAAGACATCTCATAATCTCTCAGACAGGAGAGATGCTGACCTTTGGAGAAGGCAATTAACTGAATGACGGCTTGTCCTGATTGTCTCAAGCCGTCTCTCCAGGATCGCCTCGAAAGGCTGTGAGATATTTTTATTTATAAAAAGCCCTCATTCTCTTGAAGTTCTCGAAAAGTTTTGTTGTTCCCTTCTCTGTGCATAAACAGGCTTTATTTGGGGTTTTGGGGTGTAATACTCGACATCGGGCTTGAGCCTGCTTGCTCCCCATATCAGTATTATTCCCCCAACTATTAGGATTACCAAAATCCAGAAGAGCGGGTTCTTTGCAGTTTCCGTAATATAGCCTGTGATTTCCCATCCCTTTGACTTGGCATCACAAGGTGCGGTATATACAGAAACGTCCTGACTGAAATCGAGTTTTTCTCCCTCTGCCTTCACCTTTACGGAAAAAGTGTGTGTTCCTGTCTCCTTGGGGCTGACAAAAACGTAAAGCTTCCTGTCTCCCTTATCAACGATGTTCTGTGACTGGTAGCTTACCCATTCTGTCCTTATACCTGAAACCTCTATCGTGAAAATCTGCTTTTTGGAGCTGTGAATGTCTATCGTAACAAACTTGCCCTCGCAGATGCTGGTGTCCAGAGAGCTTGGATAAATGCTAACTGATGTTGCAACAGGAGGTTCTGGCTGAGGTTGTTGTGAAGGTGGTGTGTAGGGAGGCTGTATTGCTCCACCTTGAGCATAAACGCTTGCCGTCCTTGTTTCAGATGCCCCGCAGTTAGTCTCAATTTTCAGGACTATTGTGTGGGTTCCGGGTGTTAGTGAATAGTAAAATGTTTTTGAAAGCGAGCTTCCTGGTTGTATGGATTCTGAATGGAATCCCCTTACCTGACCGTCCACAAGCAGCGTTGCTGTGACAAGTTCATACACTCCTCCTGTGTTCTTTGCCTCAACAGAAACAAATGTTTGTGTGTTAGCGACCACGTTGCTCTGGTAGTCAAACTTCTGTATAGAAATTCCGCAACCTGTACCTGTGCAGAAACCTGCATAGCATCCCTGTGGGCAGGTTTCTATGTTTACCCACACTATTGAGCAGTCACTGTTCTGGTATTTTCTCTGCCTCCAAAGGCCGTTGCACCTGTACTCATCAAGGTATTTTGCCTCGCA
>JAWCLA010000037.1:0-302 GCA_039091855.1 Candidatus Aenigmatarchaeota archaeon
TATAATTTACATAATATTCAACACACTCTTCCCAACTGTCAAACTCTTCTTCCTCCCAGTTTTCTGTGCAGTATTGCTGCTGTGCTTTTACACATTCATATCCGTTTTGTCCGCCATTATCATTGCAGTTACAATCATAAGGTGAAGGACAACCATCCCATTGAGCACAAGCTTCTTCACTTTCACAATATTTGTCGTCAACAACCTCGTCGTACCACCAGGTCTTTTCTACTCCTATTGCACAAATCTGTCCGCCGTCAACAGGAGTTAGAGTTATTGGTGTGCGTGTGGTTATGAAGTGC
>JAWCLA010000037.1:312-5685 GCA_039091855.1 Candidatus Aenigmatarchaeota archaeon
GTATGTCTTGGTTGTTGTTGGAGGTGTTGAATCCACTTTGTCAGTTTCCGTTAGAGTCGCCTTGTTTCCAGCTACATCGTAGCATTCAACCTCAAGGTAGTGATTGGAATCCTCATTGAAAAAGAAGCTCCAGTTAAGGACATCACCATTATTTATAATTATCCAATCACCTGGAACTCCATCAACCATTATCCTGTATTTGCAGTAATCAACTCCCAAATCGCAATCGTCATCATTGTCAGCAGCTGAAAGTGAGATAAGCGTGGTATTTTTTACCCACCAGTCGAATCCTGTTCCAGGAAGTTTGGGAGATCCAACTGATTTTGTAATGATAGGAGGTGTGCAGTCAATCTTCACTATTACTTCATTGGTGTCGCGGTCTCCTTGCGGATATGCATCATCAACTGTCACTACAATAAATTTGCTTTGGCAACTCTCAGAACTCATAACAGCGTTAAATGTGAAGTTAAGGTTGGCTCCAGGTGCAATTTTGTAGGGGCTGTTGAGTCCTGTTACATAGATACATCTGTCTTCTCCAGGCCAGGGAAGATAATTCCATCCTGTTGGAGCTGGACCGCACTCAAAATCTGAAAGTCCTTGAAGTGCCTTATAAATTTCGACTTGCAGAATGGGATTGCCACTTCCTTCATTGTTTTTTACATTTACAGTGAAAGTGTTCCCTAATTGATCGCAGTTGGCAACATCAGGCGTAATGGTTATTGTTGCCGTATGTTCGGCAGAAACAGCACCCAAGTTTAGAACCGCGAAAGAAGCAATTGCCACCAAAGAAAGAATTAGGACCGAATATTTTGCAAGGCCCACGAGACCATTTTTCATCCACAACACCTCCGAATTAGATTATGAATTTTTCAGGTGTGCCTGGATATTCTTCGGAGTGGCACACCTGACATCAAAGAAATTGGGATTAGGATTTATAAATGGAGATTGTTCAAAGAATTTGCCCCTTGGTTAATTAATATATATGTTTTCAATACCAACAACCACACAAGCTTTCAGGATATGTATCAAGGGGGTGCTGTTACTTTTATCTTTTCCTATCGCTTCTGACATCCTGAATATATATTTTTAGCACAGTTTTGGCAAACCTTCTTTTGTACGCTTTCAGGTATTTTTTGAGCTTGTCAGCGTCAATCTTGTTCCTGAACAGTTTTATCATATCCTTTCTCAGTTCCCTAAAGTAAACCATATCTATGGATGTCTTTTCTATGTCGCTTACAGGAAGAAAAAAGCCATCACTCCACTTTACATAATCATAGCCAAAAAAATGCTTTGGTTGAATCCTCCTTACTCCCACATTGCTCCCCAATATCACCCTGGTTCCTGGTACTACCTTCCTTGTTGTAATTATTATTGGGCTGGTTTCCTGTTCCCAAAGGTTATGAAAAGACATCGCATCCTGAAGACCAAGATATGCAGGTTTTATACAATATACAAAAACTGAAGGGTCATCGTAAATCGTGTAATAACCTGACAATCCTCTTTATCTCACCAGCCTTAACTAAATCTTTGTATCAAAAACGGGAGTTCTTTTCGCATAATCTCTCAGGGCATCAGCATAAGAAAGCGAACGCGAAGCTGTCCTTAAGATGGAATCATTATCATTTTTGTGATATGCCTTCTTCCTGGTTCGCCTGACATTCAAAATCTTCATTTCAACCATCTCTTTATGTAATCAATCATTTCATATGACTTTGGAACGACACCAAAAAGTATGAGTGCTTTAAGTTCATGCTCGTCTTCAGGCTCAGCAAAATTGTCAATAATCTTTTTCAAACCAAGTCTTACTTTCGTATCATCTTTCACATATCTCAGCAAAAAGAAAATGTCATACAAATCCCTTATCTCTCTTCTTTTGAGATAAGCGTTTATCTTCTCCATAATCATATCTTCCGCTGAAAGAGTGTAGATGTTTATAAGCAGCCCCTCATATGTTTCATACTCCCTGAGGATGTAGCTGACTTTCCTAAATGCTGCTTCAAAACTTATCTCTGTCCTGTTGAAAACAAGCCTCGAACAGATGGAGTTTTCCTTTACCCTTTTTGCTATCAAAAAACCAATAGATTTTAGCTGTCTAAAGAACTCTTCAATCTTCTCCTCATCCTTTTCAGATAAAAGTCTATATCTTCAGAAAACCTGCTCCCAGAATAGCATCTCCATATCGCGGTTCCGCCGTGAAGCACCGCTTCGGGTAAAATCTTGTACAAGGTTTCAACTACTATGTCCTGCAACCTACTATTTCTATGTGTTGCCTCCTCTTCACCCTTCTGTTCAAAGAAATTTTATAATAGATTGATTCTAAAATTTTTCACAAGAAGCTGCTCAAAACATCACTTCCAAAATCCGTTTTCCTTTTCCGTTGGGAATCTCTTAGAGATCAGCTCCAGCATTTTCCTTGCTTCGCTGTTGCCGGTGTTCAGCGCCCAAACGGAGCGCAGGAACTTCTGTCCCCTTTTCATTAGTCGCTTCACATCTACCAGTTCATACTCCCTAAGTATGTCAAGATGGTATATGGCTGTCCTGTGGCTTATTCCAAGAGCCTTGGCTATCCTCTCCACCTGCATCTCGTTTCCTGGCGCATTTTTCAGGATGTTCAGTATTGCGACCCTGTTTGCATTTGAGCATATTATGTCCGTCTTCATCTCACTTTCTATTAAATCTATCTTGCTTGTTCTTGAAAATCCGGTTTTTCTGTTTTTATCTGGCTGAGATATATGTCTAGCCATTTTTCACCTCAGAATAAGCCTTTTCAACCCTTCCGTTCCTGCTGGAAAATTCCATAACCAGCCTTCTCGTCGCGTCCCTTATCAGTTCTGACCTGCTTGAATAAACCCCCTCCTCAACAAGCTGGTCTATCCTCTCAACCATCTTCTTGTTGATTCTTATCTGGACAGGAACCACAGGCTCACCAAAAATTATCCTATAAATGGCTACTTTGGAGTTAGAAATAAAAATCCAACGGAAAAAAGCATTTAAGTTTGATTCAATCCGTTCGCATACGAATTACGGATGTTTTGCAAGGACATTACGGAACAGTCACAAGGAGATATATGAAAAGAATGTTATCAGGTATCGTTGGGATAGGGCTGATCTTCCAGACATCAACAACTGAATGTGCCAGCAGGAAGTTCTGGGGAATACCGAAACCTGGAAAGGAAAGCTGCATCAGCGAGGGATATTTTCCACCCGGCATTTATTACAAGAAGTATGACATTGACAGGGACGGCCTTCCTGATATGGTTGAATATTATCTTGAAGGAAAAAAGAATCCTTTTATGCTTTGGTATGACAGGAACAGGAATGCAAAACCGGATAAAGGTGAAGTTTACATATCCCCGGAAATGAACGAGGACTGGAGAGACGGGAAAGAGGTTGACATCTAAGGAGCGGAAACAAACATCTTTATTTCTTTCCACTTCCTGTAAAGAATGTAAGCTGCAACAAGAAGCGAAAGTGCGACTAACCCAAGAATTGTTGGGGCGTTTGTTACCAAAAGGCCCGTCACGCCCCCTGTGTCCGGTGGCTCCTGTGGCGGAACGGATTCCCTGACTGCAATTGGCGTGCATTCCTGCACCTCCGGAGGCTTCGAATTCTCCGTGCCGCACCTGTTTATGTCCTTGCAGGTCCTTATCTGCACACCGGAGCCTAGGCAGAACGACCAGTCAGTGCAAACCCACATCTCTGAACAGGCTTCTTGTGAATAAACAGGAATGGTGCTGATAATGTAAAGAGCAAGAATCCCAAGAGTTGCATATTTACATTGCGACATAGAATATTCTTGTGTCAGAGTTTTATAAAATATTTTACCTGATTATCACTTCTTGGAATGTGGCAGGCGGCTTGCTGCCACATCTTTCTGTCCATTAATTTGGTGAAATTTGCGCTATTTCATCTCCAGGTATTTTTTCTGCCTGAGGAATACCACTCTGCCACCCCTCTTTCTGATATTAGAGATCAGGGTTTTGTCCTGCGTGCAAACCACAAAACCTTTCTCTGAAAATTTAAGAATTTCCCTGTCTGTGTTTTTTCCTTCTGTTTCCAGAATCCCTATGTCAGCCTGTTGGATAATAAGCAGTCCCATCTTTGCTGAGAACGCTTCCTTGCCACCGCCTGTTGATATCCTTGAAAGCTCCTTCACCACCAAGTCCAGAGTGTAAAGCTCGGGCTTGCCGAACCTTTCCATCTCTTTCAGTATGTCAACCCTGAACTTTCCCGGAATCATCAGGAAGTTCGCGTCAAGAAGGAATTTCATATTTACCAATTAATTGGTTTATATAAAAAGTAAAGAAACAATTCAAGAGTATTTCACAAATTTCAGCTTAAATATTCTGTGCTTTCCGTTTTGTTCAAGGTCAACAAAATACTCGGAGTTTCTTCCAAGTGGGCAAAGAGCCTGATAATAAGTTGATTCTCCGGGATAATTGGGGTTTGTTATCCTGAAAAGCTTCCTGCTCTTAACGAGGGGTGTAAGAACATTTCCTTTCTTTAGGCACACCCTTCCATTCCTTAGGAATACGAAATCTTCCACAGGCTCAATACTATAATACTCCTTCATAATCTCACGCCATGTTGAAAAGGAATATCCAGCTGGCGAGCCAGAAAAGCAGGTAGCAGAAAACGTCGCCAACGAAAAACCTTCCCCGCTTTCCGAGGGATTTTTTCATCACAGAAAGGATAACTATGACTAAAACTATGCCCAAGGAAACCGAAATTGTGTCATAATTAAGAAAGTATGAAACAGCGCCCCAACCTATACCTGCAAGTGAGAAAACCAGGGCAGAAATCCTAACTTGCTTAAGTTCTATTCTTTCGTCTGGCTCCATAACCAAATATTAAAAACCGTTGGATTTATAAATTAGTGTTTTATTTCTTCCTGTGCCTCATCTTCTTCCTTCTCTTCCTGAGCTTGTGCTTCTTCATCTTCTTTCTCTTTCTCTTGCGTCCGCAGGGTATGTTCTCACCTGTATTTAATATGTAAGAGGGGCTATTTATTTTTTATACAACATTTTTCAATTTCCCTGATAAAAAGTTCTGCATCAAAATTTTCAGATTTGGGATTCTCACTGAGGCATAAAACGCCTTCCCCTTTCCTGTTCATAAAAAAGAACCCGTTCCTGCAGGAAACGTTTCCTTCATTGTCTTTTATGAAGGCAAAAGCAGCCTTATGTGAATTTTCAGTAAAGTTTATGTCAACCATCCTGCCATCATCATCAGGAACCTGAAGGAAGCTGTCATAACTTTTCAGCGTGCACACATCACTGGTATTAACAAGAGAGATTTTGTATTTTTCAATAACACAGTTGATTTTCCATAGAATTGTTGGGAAATCATAATCCCCACAATCAGTTATGTAAT
>JAWCLA010000038.1:0-5111 GCA_039091855.1 Candidatus Aenigmatarchaeota archaeon
TCAGGGACAGGTTTTACCTAAAGGCATTGCAGGTGAGGACACTCATCATAAGGGAGTTCAAGAGGGCGTTCAAGAGTTATGATGTGTTAATAGCTCCGACCATGCCGATAGTTGCGCCAAAATTCTCAGAAGTGAAAATGATGAGCCCGATAGACGAATACGCAATGGACATACTTACGGTTGCCCCAAACCTGGCAGGTTTGCCAACGCTTTCTGTTCCCTGTGGAAAATCACAAGGAATGCCTGTGGGACTTCACATCATAGGAGACCATCTCCAGGAGGGAAAAATTTTGCAGGTCGGAAGCCGGGTTTGATAAAAGACGATTAAAGCAATGTGCATCTGCGGGCTAGACCGCATCGGTTATATGAACTGAAATAGTGTCATACTTGTCTGCTTCTAAAAATTACTAATGCTTCTAAAAACACAGAATATAACCCAAAGGCAACGATGTGGGTGGTTGAATCTGAGGTTTGGGATTATGTTTGATAGTTGGGTAACCTATCACCTGCCAATGCCATCCATTTATTATTTGGTTAAGAGAAATAGAGCTGGCTATGAGTCGCAATTCACCTTATGACTAAAAACAGAATTCTTGCTCCAAACGTTTTAAATCTTTATATTTGGGGTTTACCAATAAAATAATATGGGAACAACAAAATACATAGAAGCTCTATGGATGTATCTTATTGGAATAGGCTTCATTTCTGTGGGATTTTATATGATATTGTTTCTATCTGCCAGCAGTCCCCTTTATCCTCCTATGGGTTTCATACTTATGGTTTTCGGGCTTCTTTTTTCAACACTTGGAGGATTTTACGGAAGGAAAAAGCTTCTTGAATCCAGCCAACCAAAGCCGATGGAGCAAAGGCAGATAGATCAGATAAAGCAAAACGTTGTCAGCCAGCTCAAGCCGCCTGAAACTCCAAAAGAGCCTTCACCTTCTCCTCCAAAAATTGAGCAAAGTCAGCAAAAAGTTGAGGAACCAAAACCCCCAGAATCAACAGACAAGGTGGTTAAGGTTATGGTATGTCCTGGCTGCAACACGGAAAACCCGCCATCAAATATGTTCTGCTTTAACTGCGGCAAGAGGCTGAGGGCCCCTGCCAAAAAACCAAAAACGAAAAGGAAGGCAAAAAAAACCTGATTACTTTAGCTGTGGCTGCCTGTCCTGCCTTATTATCTTTATTCTTTTCCAGACAAGAATTAAAAGGAAGACAATAACGAAAACAGCAATCCACGGAAGGTCGAAACTTCCGGGAAGCGTCTGCAAAAACTTGGCGAAATAAATGAAAATGTATCCGGCCGCTGTTACCAAAACAGCAAACAAAAGCGCCTGCAAAATGTCAGGAAGTTTTGAGATGGTTTTTGATATCCCTTCCTCAAATGTCATAAAACCACATTTATATTTCTGGGTTTTCATCAATATAAATTACAAGGTGAATTATGCAGGCCAAACTATGGAGATGCAGGATATGCTCTAAGGCTTACATAAGTTCTGAAAACCCCTGTGTCTGCCCGTTTTGCGGAGCGCACAGCAAATGGATTGTTCCTGCTGAAAAATGGAAGCCGGAGCCCAACATAAAACTTTCGGAAAAATCAAGGAAAAATGTTGAGGCAGCGCTTGTGCTTGAGAAAAGCAACACATCTTTCTACCTGTGCGTTTCCAGAACTTCAACAGACCCTTTTATAAAGGGAATGTTCACGGCTCTAGCTAGGGTGGAGTCAGAGCATGTGGGAGTATTTTCAAGCGTTTTGGGTTCTTCTGGAAAGGAATGCCCTGAGCAGCCCTGTACCACAGAAGACAGAAAGTCTGTAAGCGAGTCGCTGGAAAGGGAGATAAAGGCCGTTGCAACTTATGGAAAGTTTTTGGGAGAGACAAAAGAAAAAAGACTCAGGGACATTTTCAGCGCATTGGTGGAGATAGAGGGCGACCACATAAGGATAGACAGGGAAGTTTTGAAGATGAGAGGATGGCAATAACACAGGCAAAGAACGGCGTGATAATTGAAGCAAGGGTGAAGGCTGCATCAGGAGGATTTTCCGTTACATTGGAAAAGGATGGCATAACCATATGCACAAAATCCAATCCTGAAGGCGGGAAGGCAAACCAGGAAATTGTAAAAAACCTTGTAAGGATTTTTAGGAGGGATGTCAGAATAATAAGGGGACTTAAAGACAGAAGAAAGGAGATACTCATAGAGGGTGCCTCCCCTCTTGAGGTTGAGGTCTTGCTGAAGGGAAGAAAATAAATTTGCGGATTCAAACTATCTGGCCCCAGAAGGTCACGTAATATCCGCCCTCGCAGCTTGCCACCCAAAGCCACGGGGACCAAAAAATGAGCAAAACAACAAGTGTTGAAATTAGAAGGATTTTAGTTTTGGTTTTCATGCTTGAATTTACGATTAGTAAATAAAAATATTTTATAAATTCGCTTTACCCTTGAAAAAATCCACAAGCTTCCTTTGTCGCAGCGTGTCCTTCAGCACAGAGCTCCTCTCAACCCACCTGCTGACAGGTATTTCCATTTTTTTGCCGACAAAATCAAGCGCTTCATTAATGGTTGGGAATTTTTGGGGATGGTTTTTAAGGGCATTGCGCACGGCCTCCCTGACATTCCAGACACCGACAGGCATTATGTATCCAGGGTGGGCCTCCCTAAGAACAACCACCCCTGCCTGCCTTTTTTCCCTGTTTAGCAGTTCGTTCACAGCCAGCCTTGCGGCGTAATAACAACCACCTATTTCCGCATAGGTTTTCCTGCCGTCATAAAACTCGTGGTCGGAGAAAATCTCTATTCTTCTTCCAACAGGATTCCATACAGTGTTCGGGTACCAAGCCTCTATTAGTTCGTAACACCATTCCCTTGGTATCATCAGGACTAACCACCTGTTGTCCAACTGCGTATGCTCGTAAACCCTGTACTCATTCACAACAGGATACTCTTTTGTTCTTTCCATCAGGCTCTTGCCTATGGTGTCGTCCACGGCTGTTATGCTCCACCTGGTTGGCACGAACTTTCGGTTTTTTCCCAAGCCAAAAGCCCCTACCGAAAACGCCTTCTGGATTTTTGAAATCAACACCCCGTTTTTGTAAAGGCTTATCACTGCCTCTGATGCCCTCAAATCCGTGTCGTAAAAGGCCTTTTCCAAGTTTTTCTCGTATTTGACGTTCTCGCTGATTCGTATTTTCGAGAGCGGGGCAGAAGGCCCGAACGGCTGGACATCATCATTTAGAACAACCCTTCCCTTAGGCTTCTTCCTGAACTCCAACTCTGCGTCAGGGGATTTTTCGGCAAGAGCAATCTCCCTTGTGAGCTCGACCATCTTTCCGTCAAAATTGTTTACTGGATTTAGGAACTTTCCCCTTACAAGCTGGAACCTGAAATCAACAATCTCCTCTATCGATAGACCTGACCATTTTTCAGGGGTGTCAAAAAGGCTCGTGTCGCCAAAAACAGGAGGAAGCACAGGCCCTATGAAAACCTTTGGGTATGTGAATCTTCCAATGAAAACAGAAGGTGGGGAGGAGCCTTCAAGTCGTGTAGAGTCTATAAGGGGTTTTGTCCTCAACTGCGCATAAAATTTAACAAGAAGCGGACACCTTTCCTTTCCGCACCACAACCTTCCTTTACACTTCGAACAGAGCGAATCCTGGTCTGAGGAGAAGTCCATATTAATCTTTTCTTATTCAACTTTAAGTTTGACTATCCTCGCAGGAAAGGAAAAACATTTAAAAGCCGACAAAAACAATTGATTTTATGCCAGCAAGGAAAACTTCTGCCAAAAAATCGAAAGAGAAAACCAACCTTCTTCTCAGGACGCAGTCTGTATGTCCTGAATGTCAGAGGGTCCTTCCGGCTGAGATTTTTGAGAGCGAAGGAAAAGTCTGGATTCGAAAGAAATGCCCAAAGCACGGCGATTTTGAGGATTTGTATTATGGAGATTACCAGATGTACGAAAAAGCCAGAAGTTTTGCAAGGGACGGGAAGGGCGTCTCAAACCCAAACGTGGAAAAGGAGAGTCCCGTCTGCCCTTATGACTGCGGGCTTTGCAAGATGCACAAGAGCCACACCGCACTGGCAAACATAGTAGTGACTAACAGGTGCGACTTGGCTTGCTGGTATTGCTTTTATTACGCGAAGAAGATGGGCTATGTTTATGAGCCAACCCTTGAGCAGATAAGGTTTATGGTTAAAAACCTTGTGAACGAAAAGCCTGTGCCTTGCAATGCCGTGCAGCTTACTGGAGGCGAACCCTGCCTAAGGGATGACCTGATTGATATAATAAAAATCTGCAAGGAGGAAGGTATAGACCACGTTCAATTGAATACCAACGGGATACGGTTGTCACAGTCGCCGGGCTTGGCAATGAGGGTCAGGGAGGCAGGAGTTAACACTCTTTATATGAGCTTTGACGGCGTTACGGAGAAAACAAACCCGAAGAACCATTGGGAAGTCCCAAAGGCGATGGAGAACTGCAGAAAGGCAGGCATAGGGATTGTTCTTGTCCCGACTGTAATAAAATGGGTGAACGACCACGAGCTTGGTGAAATACTGAGATTCGGGTTCAGGAACAATGATGTTGTAAGAGGGGTTAACTACCAACCCGTCTCCCTTGTGGGAAGGATGCCAAGAAAGGAAAGAGAAAAGTTCAGGATAACCATACCTGACACGATAAAGAGGATAGAGGAGCAGACAAACGGCGAAGTCTCAAGGGAGGACTTCTATCCTGTTCCCAGCGTGATGCCGATAACCAATTTCGTCGAGGCAATAACAAATAAAAACAAGTACGCCCTTTCCACTCACTTCTCTTGCGGCATGGCGACATACGTTTTCAATGACAACGGGAAGATGGTTCCTATAACAAGGTTCGTTGATGTAGAGGGGTTGTTCAGGTATCTTGACAGCTTGGCGGATGAGATAAGAAGGGGAAAGAGCAGGTATTTGGCTGGACTGAACCTTATGTTCAAGCTTAACTCCTTCATAGACAAGAAAAAGTCCCCGAAAGGCTTCTCGCTCTCGAAAATCATCTACAACGCCCTTATGAAGCACGATTACAGGGCATTGGGTGAGTTTCACCACAAATCCCTTTTTGTTGGAATGATGCACTTT
>JAWCLA010000004.1:0-14034 GCA_039091855.1 Candidatus Aenigmatarchaeota archaeon
GACGGAGAAGTTCCTTCGGAACTTCCAATTGATTTCGCCTTGTGACTTGCATACAAATCAACAGTGACGGAGAAGGCAGTTACACTGCCTTCCAATTGCATTTCGCCTTGTGACAATTCACTTTGTTGTGGGTTAAGTATATTTGGAATGACGACTTGGTCATGTTGGTTAAGGCCGTCAAATTACTATTTGGTTAGCTTCGTGACTTTACGGAGAAGCTGGCTTCGCCTCGTGACAGTTTTTGCTTTAACACTAATTAAAGCATTTAAGAATTTATGTCCCTTCCTGCCAGCTTTCCAGGTATTTTTTCTGCTCGGGTGTGAGGGTGTCTATCTTTATTCCCGCCGCCTCAAGGGCAAGCTCGGCGACCCTTCTGTCTATCTCCCTTGGCACGTTGTAAACCCTGTTTTCGAGTTTCCCCTTGTTCTCCTTCAGGTATTTCGCGCAAAGCGCCTGGTTTGAGAATGACATCTGCATAACCTCAACAGGATGCCCCTCGGCGGCGGCAAGGTTCACGAGCCTTCCCTCACCGAGTAGGTAAACCTTCCTGCCGTTTTTGAGCTTGTACTCTTCCACGTTTGGCCTTACTGCAATTTTTCCAGTGCTTAGCGATTCAAGATCCTTCAGGTTTATCTCCACGTTGAAGTGCCCGGAGTTAGCAAGTATTGCACCGGATTTCATTCTCCCAATGTGCTCCTTCCTTATGAGGTCCTTGTCTCCGGAGGCTGTTACGAATATGTCCCCTATACTTGCGGCTTCCAACATAGTCATCACCCTGAAGCCGTCCATATATGCCTCCAAAGCCTTCACAGGATCTACTTCTGTCACAATAACGTTTGCTCCCATTCCCTTTGCCCTTGCTGCTATGCCCTTTCCGCACCAGCCATAACCTCCGACAACGAAATTCTTTCCAGCAATGAGAATTGAGGTTGAGCGGACTATCCCGTCTATTGTTGACTGTCCTGTACCGTATCGGTTGTCAAAAAGGTGCTTTGTGTCAGCATCATTAACGGAAATCACGGGGTATTTCAGCGCGCCGTCCCTTTCCATTGAGCGGAACCTTATCACTCCTGTGGTGGTTTCCTCGGTACCCCCTATTATTTTTGGTAAAAGTTCTTTCCTTTTTGAATGAATGGTTGTAACCAAGTCACCGCCGTCATCCATTGTTATGTCCGGCTTCATGTTCAGTACCTGCTCAAGGCACCAGTAATATTCCTTGTTGGAAAGCCCTCTCCAGGCGAAGACCTCTATCCCGTCTTCGGCAAGGGCGGCTGCTACATCATCCTGGGTGCTCAGGGGATTCGAGCCACACAACCCCACAACAGCGCCGCCATCCCTGAGAGTCCGCATAAGAACTGCTGTCTCCTTTGTGACATGTAGGCAGGCCGCTATGGTAATCCCTTTTAATGGCTTTTCCCTCTTGAATTCCTCCCTTATTCTCATCAATACTGGCATGTGGTCCTCTGCCCACAAAATTTTCTTTCTCCCCTCTTCAGCAAGTTTGGGATCTTTAACCTTGCCCATAAAATCACTCATTTATTACTTTGGAATATATATAAAAACATGCCCGAGGTTTTCAAGGCTTTGCTGAACCCTGATGCTTATCCAGAAAAACCTGAGAAAATAAACCTCATCCAGACCCACATATCTTGGATTTTCCTCACAGGAAAGTACGCATACAAGGTCAAGAAGCCTGTCAACTTCGGCTTTCTGGATTTCTCAACCCTGCGAAAGAGGAAGCTCTATTGCGAAAGGGAGATTTACCTGAACCGAATGCTTAGCCCTGATGTCTATCTTGATGTTGTACCGATAAGGGAAAGCGGAGGGAAGATAAAGATAGGCGGAAAGGGGAAAGTAGTTGAATATGCTGTAAAAATGCTTGAGCTCCCGCAGGACTCTCTAATGAGCAGGCTTCTCTCAAATGGAAAGCTCAAAAGGGAAAAGGTTGGCGAGCTGGCAAGGATAGTTGCGGATTTCCACAGAAAAACCGAATCAGGAAAATGGATGGACAGATACGGAAAACCTGAAACTATAGCATTCAACTGGAAGGAGAACTTCATCCAGACAGAGAGCTTTTCAGGAAAGTTGGTTTCACCTCAGGATTTTGGTTTCCTGAAAGAAAGAATGAGGGTTTTCATTAAGGAGAATGAGGGAGTTTTCTCGAGGAGGATAAAGGAAGGCGTGATAAAGTGGTGCCACGGGGACTTGCACTCAGGCAACGTTTTCATCGGGGACAAAATACGGGTGTTCGATGCCATAGAGTTCAATCCGAGGATTGCCTGCTCCGATGTCGCGAGCGATGTTGCCTTTATGGCAATGGACCTTGACTTTCACAAGAGGGAGGATTTTTCCCGGCATTTTTTGGAAAAATATTATGATTGCTCAGGAAGGGAGATTCCTTCAAACCTCATTGATTTCTACAAGTGCTACAGGTCATACGTCAGGTTCAAGGTTTTGGGAATCAAGTCCTTCGACCAGAATGTCCCAATGAAAGAAAGGAAAATGGCGGAAGGTCTTGCCAAGAATTATTTCTCGCTTGCATTGGAATATGCAAAGAGGTTGTAGGTTCTGGATAAGTTTTTTATCTCCCTTCTAACCTCTGCCTTGCCTTTGCCCGTGTTTATTGTTATGTGCCTTTCGGTTATTTTCTCGTAATACTCCTTAACCTTTTTATAAACAGCAACATCAGCCTCGCTTGCGTCACCTTTCCTTTTTTTCAGCCTCTTCAATACCAAACTCTCCGGGCACACACACTCTATCAGGAGCAGTTGCGTCCCATTTTCCGAGGCAAGCCTTTTCGCTGCCTCCCTGTAACCTCTTTTGTAGAAAGTGGCATCAAGCACGCAATTTTTGTTAATAGAGAGGAATTTGCCAGCTTCCGAAAGAAGCGAATCATAAATGAGCTTTTTCTCCTCTTCGGTGTAGTTGGGTTTTTTGAGCAGGTTTTTCCTCACAACATCTGTACGCAGCAAAGCCGTTTTTGGAAGGTTTTTAGCTATCTCCTTCGCTACAAAACTCTTTCCTGTTCCCGGAAGACCGCAAACCAAAATCAGCATAATATTTTTATGTAAATATAAAATAAGCTATTTTCCCTTAATGGACTTTGCAATACCGTCAAGGAACTTCTGGCCCTTTGGGGTTATCACCCTCCCTTTTCCTTTCTCCGTCTTGACGAAGCCTGCCTTTTCGTGCTGCTGGAGAATTTCCCTTATTATTGCTCCCGAAGCCCTGTACTTGTGCTCTGGCTTGTGTCCCCTGTTCTTCCTGCCGCCGTAAATCTTCCTGAGCTTCGAAACGCCGAGAGGCTGCAAGTATATTTTCCTGAGGACAGAGGCTGACCTTATCCACCACCAGTTTGCCTGCGATGGGGGCCTCTCCTTGTGGACGCCTGTCTTCACGAAATAAGCCCATTCAGGAGGCTTGAACTCAGGCATCTTCTCGAGAGCCTCAGCTGCCTTAACTATAAGCTGCTGGGCATCGACATCTCTTACTGGCATATGAATCACTAATATCTCTGTAAGTGGATATATAAATCTTTGTTTTCCTGGTCGCATAACCTGACCCTTAAAAACCCAGAAAATGTGAGAATTGCATCCTTAAATGCCTGTTTTACCTAAAATTTCTAAAAATCCTTTAATTAATTATTTTTTATTTTAAAGACCTGAAAATAATTTTGGAACATTTTAAATAATTTAAAGAGTTTTTTATAATACATAGAAAATTTTCAAAAACAAGAAAATAGCGAAAAGAAACCGTTTCGCATTTAAAATATATACCAGTTAGCCTGAATTATATTAAGGCGCTTCTGAATCAGCGGCTTCGGCTGCTGTGAAAGAGGCAATGTTCAAAAACAGGAGGGAAATGAATGAAAGTAAGAAAGGTATTGGCCGGAGGTTTGGCGGCGGCAGCGGCAGGAGCCACCTTGGCTTTTGGCGCATTGGCAGCCAGCGCGAATCTCGGGGCATACGTTAAGGTATCGGACAGCACCCTCTCCTCGCCGATAATCGTTGTTGGAACACAGACAGCAAACATAGCAAGCGAATATCCCAACGACATACTCGGCGCGGCTGACATAGCAGCGGCAGTTGCAGGATACGCAACAACGCCAGTGACAGTGGGAGGCGGAGTTTCGGTTTCGGTTTCTGACGGAGTTGACCTCTCAACAGCGAGCACAAAGATATACCTTGGAGATGACCTTACAAAGTCCGGACTCAAGACAACACTAACGAACGCAAACCTGCCGTCTCTTCTTGCACAGGGAACGTTCCTTGACGCAGCAGGAACGTCATACACATACAACCAATACATAAACTTCGGTGCAGGAACGGTTGAGTTCGGAACAAGCAACGGTGACCTTGCGGATCCCGTATTGTACGTCAACACAGGAACAAGCACGGCAAACCCGCTTTTCACAATGTCCGTGGTGTTCAACAAGCTGCTTAACGTGTCAAACAACGATGTCAGGGGACAGACAATAACCCTCTTCGGAAAGACCTATTCCATAGGAAGCACAAGCGAGTTCAGTTCATCAACACAGAAGCTTGTACTCTTTGGAGGTGGAGGAGCGAGCCAGACCATATCAGAGGGACAGGAAGCTGACATGACAGTTGGAGGAGTTTCGCACAAGGTGAAGGTAATCGGCGTTTCCAGCTCAACGCAAGCTGTCATATCAGTTGACGGCACATCAAAGGAAGTTACAGAAGGCAACACCTACACAATAGCAGGAGTTGACGTTTTCGTCGAGTCTGTCTATTATTTCGGAAAGGAAACACAGATAAGCCAAGTGAAGCTCAGCTTAGGTGCATCAAAGATTACATTGGAAAACGGTGCAGCTGTCAAGGTAGGACAGACAGAGGACACCATTGACGGGACACTTGTCACACTGACAGGAACGGCAGACCAGGGAATATCAAAGATAGACATTGCAGTAACGGCAAAAGACACGAGCGAGGACTCCATACAAGAAGGTGCAGCTTTCACTGACCCCGTGTTCGGAGCAGTGAAGGTCGCTTTCGGCGGGCTCAACAAGGGAGTAACAGACACCATAACAATAGATAACTCAGGGACAACAGCAGCCAACCTGAAGTTCACGGATTACAGAGGAAACGAGAAGACAATAATCTGGGCATACTCAGGTTCGTCTTCCTTCAATCCACAGCTCAATGACACAGCTACAAGAGCTTATCGCGTGATTGAGGGAGAGACAGTAAACAAGGGAGATTACGTTTTGATGGCGCCTTCGCAGGAGTCGGAGTTCGGGCACATCTTCCAGTACACCACTGCAAGTGGTTTAACCAGTACAAGCGGCGCTTACATAGAATTGAAGGATGTGTTCTCAGGAGACACGGTAAGAGTTTATCTTACGGACTCCAGCGGTACCAAAACAGCGACATTCTACGTTGACGGACAGCAATACTATGTTAAGAACGCCTCAGATACCACCTACCAGAAGATGATGTTCACTTGGGGCTCTGGAGCGAGCGCAGGAAACACAGGAAATGCCATTACAGCATTCCCACTAATAAAGGCAAAGGGTGGGGAATATGTTACATTAGTGAAGTCAGCAACATTTACCAATGGAACTTACCAGCTTCCAGGAGACACGAACAACCACCTGATTGGTGGATATAATACAACCGAAGCAGCAGGCAGGATAACATACACATTTTCAGGTGCCAACCCAACTGTGCTTATAGGAATAAATGGAGTGAACCTTTCAGCGGCACCGGCAGTCCTGATATACGAGGAGAAAGGAAAGAACGCAGCAGGTTCTGAGGTTCAGGATGCCGTGATAGTGACAGTGGCTGACGGAAGCGGTTCGGGAGTTGACATGACAATATCTGCACCGACGCTGACAGCAGCAACTACATACAGCGGAACGCAGCAGACAGACAACTCGGTCACCGAGTATTACGACAGGTACGGTGTCCACGTCAAGTATGACACTGACGGGCAGGGTCTTGTAGTTATAACATACCCTGACGAGCAGGCAACTGCAATGGTTGCGGCAGGAAGCGATCCGAAGTTCTCCACATCAGGAACAGGAGGGACTTACGATGCGGCCGTGAAGATAAAGAACCCGGTCGCAAAGTTTGACACAGAGGTCAGCACAACAGGCCTCACGTCAGACCTCATCCTGATAGGAGGACCGTGCGCCAACAGCTTGGTTTCAACGCTGCTTGCCACAGAGAGCACGACCTGCAGCACGGATGCGAACGGATTCATAAACAAGTACCCGAACGGAATGATAAAGGAGTTCGAGAACGCTTTCGGCTCGGGCAGGAAGGCTCTTGTGGTTGCAGGAGTTAACGGCGCTCAGACAAGGTCGCTCGCAGCCAAGGTAATGCAGGGAACACTGTCCTGGCAGTAAAAAATTCATTGATTAAAAAGGGCTTTAAGCCCTTTCCCTTTTTCTTATTTTTATTCCTAAATTGTTGCTAAAGTCAGCCGTCCTTTGTTTCTTGTATGGATTTTAAGAGATGAAAACTATGCGCGAAAGTGCGCGAATTTTGCGCGAATCCACGAAGGAGAGTGCGCGATTGTGCGCGAATGCTGCGCGAAAGTTTTCTGGTTTCAAAAATCGAAACCAATGCGCTAAAACGGCCTGCTGTCCCTCCTGAGCCTCATTATGCTCGGAAGGTTTCCCGCATAGGCAACTATCTGGGAATAGAAGTTCTCAATCTCCGCTTCGGAAAGCTTTGCCACGTTGTCAGCCTCTATTATTGGAGCCGGGATGCCGTATGCTGAGTGGTGTCCTGATATTGAAAGCAGGATTGAAGATATTTCGTCCTCTATCCCTTCCCTGTCCCTTATGTAGTCAATCCTTACAGGCCTGTCCCATTCCGCGGTCTTCAGGTAGAAGCTGCTCATCCTGAGGGAATATCTCTCGTCAAAATCCCTGAGGACAGGATGGTCTTTGGGCTCGTCCGAGTAGGGGAAAGACATCGTCCTCTCGCCTTTTTTAAGCGCCCAGAAAAGCAGGTTCGAGTCCCTTGTTTTGCAAAGAAGGTCTGCCGCATTTTCTAAGTCGCTTCCAGCCAAAAGGGATGCTATCTCCTTTCTTGCTATGTCGCAAAACCTCATCCCCCTCGAGTCCTCTATTATTCCTGCTATGATTGTGTCAGATGAAACGCAGCACTCGTAAAGGCGATGATAGTCCTCAACCATTTTCTTGTATATGGGATATGCCGGAGAAAGCCTCGATGGCTTGTCGGAGTGGTGTGGAACGATTGAGCCGTCCATAAGGATAAGGTTTGGCCTGAATTTTTCCATACATTTGATTGCTGTCCCGACCTCTGAACTCTGCCTGATTACAGATGAGTAGTAAGCCCAGTCGAGGTCGCTCATAGTGTCTGCAACCTCTGCCTCAACAGGCGGTATTTTTGACGGGAAATAATCAACCGACTTTATCCTTCCATTTGCATAATGGAAGCAAACTCCTGCAGACCTAACAAGCAGGCAGTCCATCCCGTGAAGGGACTTCTTGGCAATGCCGCCGTCTACCCCGACAATTTTTATGTCTTTGAGGTGCGTTTTTTCAATCCTGTGAAAAAACCCTGCCTTCGGTGAGGCGGCCCTCAAAAGCTCGGCTAATGACTTTCTCCTGCTCTCGTTTTCCGCAATCCTTTTTGCTATCTCCCTTATCTTCGGAATAAGCCTGTCCATTCTCCCTTATTATATTTGAGTTTCAAAACTTAAAGCCATTTTGTAGATTATGAATTGTTTCAATTCGTCTTTCCAAAAATCTGTCACAAGGCGAAATGCAATTGGAAGGCAGTGTAACTGCCTTCTCCGTCACTGTCACATTGTATGCAAGTCACAAGGCGAAATTAATTGGAAGTTGGCGAAGCCAGCTTCTCCGTCAAGTCGCAAGGGTAACCAAATAGTAATTTGACGGCCTTAACCAACATAACAAAGTCGTCTTTCCAAAAATCTGTCACAAGGCGAAGTTTCCGAATTGTTCCAAACGATATGAAGAGACGCTGTCAATTTTGTGAAACAATTCAAGCTTTTAAAGACTTTTGTGGAATTATTTAATATGAAACAGTTTTTGGCAGAAGATGTTGAAAAAACCAACAGGTTTATCATATTCACACTTTCTGCGTTTTTTGCCTGCGCTTTTTTTACAACTTTGGTTGCGAACGGGGCAGAGCTTGAATATTACGGAGTGGAAAGCACGATAAACGAGAACATGACCGTCAGCACTGTTGTAAACATAAGGTTCCTCAGGCCTGTAAAAAGTTTTGACTACACCTTGAACTACAGGATTTACGGACTTGATGTAACGGCAAACTTTGGAACACCTGACTGCAGGCTTTTCGAAAGCGAGCAAGCAAGCAAGATAGTGTGCTCGCTTGAGGGAATGACTGAAAAAAACAACCTTCTGACCCTGAGGTTCCAGACAGGGGAGAAAATAACATCATTCAATAACAAATACAATTTCTCAACTGATTACAGCATTAACCTTCCTTCAAGGGAGGCATTCATACTGATAAAAATCCCGAAGAACAGCGTGCTTTCGGAGGAGCCAGCCAACCAGTCATACACACCGAGCGATGGAAAAATCCTGTCTGACGGCAAGCACATAATGGTTTATTGGCAAATGGAAAACCTCACAGAAACAGATGAGCTGAAGTTTTCGGTTTCTTATATGATACCATCAACGGGGGCTTTTTACAACAACATTCTTGTGGTTCTGGTTGCAGGAATGATAATAATATCAATGGTATCGGTTGCTGTTTACATCAGAAAGGGTTCAGGAAAGCCTGAGATAGAGATTCTCTCTTCTGTTCTAAACGCGGACGAGAAGAAGGTTGTTGACATACTTGCAAGGCACGGAGGGAAATCGGGGCAGAAAGTTATTGTTAGGGAGTCTGATTTTTCAAAGGCGAAGGTTTCAAGGCTTGTTAAGAGCATGAAGGAAAGGGGAATAGTGGAGATAGAGCCAATATCAGGAAGGGAGAACAGGATAATACTGAAGCTTGAGAGAAGGGAAGAGCCGTCTAAAGAGAAAGAGCCTTCACCGGAGACTGCAAAACAATAATTGATTTTTTTGATAAAAGGAGAGAAAATGGTTTCCACTAAAAAAATAAGGCGCTCCAAAAAACCCAAGTGGCAGCAGAGAATAGCAATGGAAAGGGTAGAAAGGCTTTTCTCCCTTGCTGACGAGGAGTTTGGCAAAAAACCCGAGAGATCGAATAACTATGTGGCGCTTGCAAGAAAGATAGCGATGAGATACAACGTAAGGATTCCTCCTGAACTGAAGAGGAGGTTCTGCAAGAGCTGTCACAAATACCTGAAACCGGGAATTAACAGCAGGGTGAGGACAAGCCCCAAACAGAGGGCTGTTATAGTGACTTGCCTCGAGTGCGGAAAAATAATGAGGCATCCCTACCGGAAAGAAAAGAAAATGCGCAGGCTGGCTGCTGTAAAAAGTCAAAAATAATGTTCAAAAGGCGAACTTAAAGTGGAATTTCCAAAGGAACTTCTCCATAAAGTCATAAAGTTAACTGATTACAAAAGGAAATGTCGCAAGGTGAAATATATGATATCATGGGAAGATTTCGAGAAGGTTGAAATAAGGGCAGGAACCGTAAAAGAGGTTATGGATTTCCCTGAGGCTAGAAACCCTGCATACAAGTTGGTTATTGATTTTGGCGATTTTGGCATAAAGAAGTGCAGTGCGCAGATAACAGGATGGAAAAAGGAAGAGCTTGTGGGAACGCAGGTTGTGGCTGTAACCAACTTCAAGCCAAAGCAGGTTGCAAACTTTATGTCAGAATGCCTCGTTCTTGGAATAGTGCAGGATGGGAAATGTGTTTCTCTTTTGAGACCTGACAGGAAGGTTAAGGACGGGCTAAGAGTTTTTTAGGAACAAACCTTAACGTCAGCAACCTTTCCTTCTGTAATTTTCAAAAGTTCATTCGGGGTAAGCCTGAAAACGGAATTTGGGTTTCCTGCAGCAGCCCATATTTCACTTTGAGACAAAAGTTCTTCGTCTATAAGTGTTGGTATTTTTTTGATGTGGCACGATGGCGGAACTCCTCCTATTGAAAACCCGGTGCTTTCCTTTACAAAGTCAGCGTCTGCCTTCTCAACAGGCTCTCCAAAAATGGACCCGACCTTTTTCTCATCAATCCTGTTGGAGCCGCTTGCCACCACAAGAACAGGCTTTCCTGTTATCCTTCCCCTGAACAAAATGGATTTTGCTATCTGCTTTAGTGAACAGCCAACAGCCCTTGCTGCATCTTCAGAGGTCCGCGTTCCCTGTGGAAGTTCAACCGGGTTGCAGGAGAAGCCTTTTCGCTTCATCCTCTCCTGAAACATTTTCGTGCTTGCCGAAAGTTCCATAAAAATCTTCGCTATTTTGTGTCTATCATTATGGCCCCGCCTGTCATTCCGACGAACCTGTGAAGGAGCTCGGCGAGCGTGTTGAGTATTCCCTGAGCCTCACCTGCATCAAGGCTGATTTTTTCAGGCTCAAGTATCTCTATGGCAGAGGGGGCATAGTTCAAAACGAGGTAAACAAGCCTGTCGTAGTCCTTTGTGAGAACCTCAAGCTCAACAACAGAGGAGTATGCAACCTTTATGTTCGGGAAGGGGTTTTCAACCTTCTCTATCTTCTTGAAGTCTTTTTTTGGTATAATTACATCTTTCTCGTTTGCCATCTTCTTTACGTGCTTTTCCATTGCAATCCTTGCAGCGGACTCGCTCGTGGCAAGCGCCTCAATCATCATCCAGGACCTTATCCAGCCCTCTTTGAGCTTCTTTTTAACCTTCTCCTCTGACATATACTCTATTTCCTCTCCGTGATATAAATATCCCGCCCAAAAAGCCTCAGCTTCACCACCTTGTTTTTCCCGGCTGGCAGAACCCTTCTGTGTAGAGCCTGCTGTTGCATTCTGGATAGGTGCAGGACTCGCTGCACTCTTCCAGTATTCCCAATCCCTTAAGGCCGGTTTTGGCGTATTTTTTCAGCAAGTCGTGAAAGCTGTCCGTGCAAATCATTTCATCCACCTTTCTCCTGAAATGGGTATTTTTGTCCCACACTGGGGGCAGTTTTTCCTTATCAGCGAAACCTGATATCCAACCCTGTCTATTACCTTTCTGCCGCATTTTGGACAATATGTGGATTCCTTGTCATGTGCATATATGTTTCCTGCGTAGACATATTTCATCCCCAAGCTTTCAGCAGTCTTTACCGCCTGCTCTATTGTCTTCACGGGTGTTGGGCTGACATTCGTGAGCTTGTATTGTGGATAGAACCTTGAAAAGTGGAGAGGCGTTTCCTCACCGAGGTTTTCCTTTATCCAGCTCACAAGTTGCGCTATGATTTTTTCAGAGTCATTGTATCCTGGTATTAATAGTGTTGTTATCTCTATCCAAACGCCCTCTTTCTTGTAGACTTTAAGCGCCTCTTTTATTGGCCCCTCGCTTGGGATTCCACAGAGACGCTTGTAAAAAATTCCGTCACCCTTCATGTCAACGTTTATCGCATCCATCAGCCTTGCGGCTTTTCTTGCCGGCTCAGGGTTTATGTAGCCGTTCGACACCCAGACGTTGTAAAGGCCCTCGTCCCTCGCGATTTTCATTGTTTCAATCGCGTATTCAAAAAACACCGTCGGCTCTGTGTAAGTGTATGCTATTCCCGGCAGGTTGTATTCCTTTGCGAGCCCCACAACCCTTTCTGGCGGAATTTCCTCGGTTGATATGTTTTCAGGGCTTTCGGGGTGGGATATCTCCCAATTCTGGCAAAAGGAGCACAAAAGGTTGCACCCAACAGTTGCTATGGAAAGGCATTCCGTCCCCGGGGCGAAATGGAAAAGTGGCTTCTTCTCTATTGGGTCTATGTGAATCGAGCAGGGCCTTCCATAAGTCGTGGCTATGAGTTTGCCTTCCCTGTTTTCCCTTATCCCGCAAACCCCCCTCTTCCCCTCTTGTATCAGGCAGAATCTGGGACAGAGCTCGCACCTTGCCCTGTTGCCTGACATTCTTTTATAAAAAAGCGCCTCCTTCATACAGATTAAAATGTGATTAAGCTATAAATTAATAGTTTATTCCGTCAGGATTTGCCTCCGTAGCTCAGCCGGAAGAGCGGCTGCCTCGTAAGTTTGAAGCAGGCGCAGCCTGCTTCCTTCCAAGCGAGCAGCAGGTCGTGGGTTCGATTTGATTCACGAGAAACCCACCGGAGGCTTTTGAAATCCAGGTCTGAATATTTTTTAAGCCGAATGACAACTTTAATATATGAGGGCTGCGCTTTTTGCAATTGTAATTTCTGCATTAGTTGTTTGCGGGTGTGTTCAGCAGCCGCACACCTGCGAGCCGCCTTATATTATAAAAGGAAACGGATGCTGTATTGACAATAACAATAATGGAATATGTGACTCTGATGAGGAGCAGCCTGAAAACAGGGAAACAAAAAATTATGCACAATACGAGGTAAAGATGTATTTGTCTCAGTTTTCACCAGAGCCCGATTCCTGGTACAAGCTTCCACCATCTCCTGTCAGGCACGTTGAAAACTATCAGATATACAACTACCCGCAGAATGAAAGCTATTATGATGGCGGTTGGTTCATTCTTTACTCAAAATACCTTGAGGAACCCATAAGCTGCCTGTTGAGAGAATACCACAACTCCATAATTTATTCCGAGGAGAGCCTCAGGCTGACCAAAAAGGGCTTTTCAGGAAACGTCAGCGGCGTGGTTAAGCGCGCTCTTTTCCTTAAAACAGGCGTGCCGAGGGAGGTCAGGTATTCAATAGACTGCAGGGGAGAGGAAAGCGGCATACCATTCCAGGACGCTTACGTGGTTCTCCTGAAACCGCCTTAATTTTACGAATGAGGCACTAAAGAATTCAAAAATAAACGACAGCTCAAAAAGAGGCTGTTAAATATTTTCAAGGGGTTTTCGCTCTACAGTCGCAGGGTCACAGGAGTTGCCACTTCCTCGACCCTACCGAACTACCCTGTTAAGATATTGAGATGCGGAAGCCTCGAAAAGGCTGTATTATATGTTGTATGCTATATAGCTCTGCCCGCTCGATGTGATTGTTTTTATAATCAGGTACAAAACAGCGCTGTCTATTATCAGGAACATCGCTATGAACGCTATGCCAATTATAAGAGAAGTTCCTGTTTCCCTTAGGTTGCAATCGCCGCTTTCAATTGAAGATATGCAGCTTATGTGCCTTCTTATCACTGTGTCAAAAATGAAGAGCATAAAAAACGTCGATATGAATATTATCACCATTCCTATAGCGATTATTACTTTCATTCACTTCGCCTTGTGACAATTTACTTTAACATCAGTTAACTTTATGACTTAACGGAAAGATGCTTCGCATCTTCAATTAAGGTTTCGCCTTGTGACAGATTCGACTGAAAACCTAAATCCTTCTCAAATTCCTTATCTTGACTTCAAGTTCTGTGAGCTGCCTCTCGTAGTCCTGGGCAAGCCTCCTGTAAGTCTGCTCGTCTATCCTCTTCTTGAGGTATTTCCTCTCTATTGACTTTTTCATCTGCTCTATTTCGGATTTTTTGGCTTTCAGCGTGTCTATAAATTCGGTGTTGATTTTTCCCATGCTCCTAAAAACCAAAAGGAAAGCGAGCGAAAGGCCGACATACATTATTATGTATCCAAGCGCAGCGAGAGTCCCTATTATAGGGGTGAACCAGAAAGCCAATGCAAAAATGATGCCTGACATTATGAAGGTGGTTGCCCATACTATCTGCAGCTTGTCCTCGTGCCTCACAATACTCGCCTCGCAAAGCCGTTAATAATATTATTTTTGGTTTGGAATTATAAATTAATGTGCGGGCAAATCCGCACATTAGATTCATATTTATAATTTCTTCTACAAAGATTACCTATGCCCGAATCTCTTAACAAGCAGGAATGTCCGGCAGAAATCAGTGAAAGGAAATGGCCTGTTTTGGAGGGCAGGTACAAGGTCGGGAACCCAAAATCCCCAATAGCGATATGCACTATGTCCTCCGTGGATATGGAATTCCCAATGGAAAAGATAGCGATAGC
>JAWCLA010000004.1:14044-37332 GCA_039091855.1 Candidatus Aenigmatarchaeota archaeon
GGAAGTGCGTGACAGAGAACATAGGGATTGAGAAGATTGTTAAAAACGTGGTGTCCAATCCTAACATAAGATACATGATAATATGCGGAAAGGTTCCGATGGGACATTTCGTTGACAACGCGATAATTTCCCTCATAGACAACGGTGTGGACGAGGAAGGGAGGATCATAGGTGCAAGGGGCGGAATTCCTGTCGTGAAAAATCTCTCCAATGAGGAGATAGAGAGGTTCAGGAAGCAGGTCATTCCAATCAACATGGCAGGAGAGACTGACACAAAGAAGGTTATGGAAAGGGTTGAGGAGCTTTTTGAGAGGAATCCCGGACCTTTTGAGGGAGGGCCTCTCTCTGTTTCGGAAGAGATACAGAGGGTTGAGGCACATCACACAGAAAGGGACTATGTGGCTGATCCCAATGGATATTTCACAATTCATCCCAACAAGGAAAAAGGTGAGATTGTTGTCCACCACCATAACATAAATGGGAAAATCACAAAGATTGTGGCAGGAAAAACAGCTGAGGAGATATACCACACAGTAGTTCGGCTCGGGCTTGTTTCCAGGATGGAGCACGCCGCATATCTTGGAAGGGAGCTCGCGAAAGCCGAGCTCGCTTTGAGGAAAAACCTGGATTACGAGCAGGACAGGGAACTTGATTTTTGAAATGTGTTATTTAAAGGAGGTATGTAAATGGAGAGGCAAAACGTTCCATACAAACCGCTTGTGGTAAGCGGGGAGACGCTTGGAGAAGCTTGGGAAAAATCGGTAAGGATGATGATGGAACAAGGATACAACAGGTTTGTCAAGGCTCCGGAATACCAGACATGGACGAAAGATTCGCCTATGTTCATAATGGTTTCGGACCCAATGAAGGAGCCGAGGCTTTCCCCAAAGGCTCCTATAACAAGAAGCATGGCAGAGGAGTATGCGCACAGTTTGATACACGGTCATTCAAAGGACAAGGAGAACAGCTTTGAGTACACCTATTACGCGAGACTGAGGCACTATCCTGACTGTCTCGTGAGGGCTGGCGCACCGCACGTTGCGGACGAGCATCAGAACAGAGAGTATATCCATAAGGTTTCCGGTGGGAAGTGCATAATGCAGCGGCTTGACCAAGTTGAGGAGGCAATAAAAATATTCAGGAAAGACCCAACAAGGAGGACAGTGGTTTTGCACACGTGGATTCCTTTCAGGGATTTGGCAAAGTTCACTCCCGAGAGGATAGACACATCCTCGCCCTGCCTGGTAATAATGCATCCTCAGGTTGTTGAGGAAAAGCTGCATATGAATGTGGTTATGAAGACTAATGACTTGTACAGCGCCTGGCCGGGGAATGCATACGCTTTCACTGCGCTGCAGAAGTATATGGCTGACGAACTTGGAATAGGAGTTGGGCACTACAACCATTTCTCGGTGAGCATGCAGGTTTACGAGGAGGTTTACGAGGCGGCAAGAGGGGTTTAATCTATCCTATTAAATCATTAACTTTTGACACATCCAATGCAACTCAAATGGGGATTCTCTTTTGGAACTTTCAATCGACTTGTAAACAGGACACTCCACTTCACAGTTATCTATTTTTGTTTTGTATATGCAGTTATCAAGAGCCAAAAGCCCGTGGTTTATGCAGTGCTTCCAGAAAATGCAGTCTTCAGGAGAATTTACCCTTTTCATTTAACTCTTTTCATTTTTGGTAGAAAACAATTTAAGCATTTCATTTAGGGATGAAATTCCTTTTTGTGTACCTGAGCTCCGGAATGTCCTCCGGCTTTGATTGCGGTTCCGGAACCTTCTCGAAAACCCAGATTTCTCGGATTGTCCTGTGCCTTTTCTCCTTGTCTATGTAAGGAAACGAGCCCTTAATGTTGTGCTTTGCAAGTATGTTTACAGGCTTCAGCCCGACCTTTGCTGCCATCCTTTCAGCCTCAAGATGCGCGAAATGCTCGCCGAACTCAAACCTCGGGAATACCATACAAGCCCTTCCCTTTGGTTTGAGGAGAACGGAGAACTCCCTCAGGGATTTTTCGTAAAGGGTTTTTAGTCCCCGGAGTATTGACTCCGCCTTGTTCTCGTCAGGCTGGATTTCAAGGGGCGGCCCCAAGTATGGCTCTGTGACTATTGCGTCTATTGATTTTGGCTCAAACACCCTCGAAAGTTTTGTTGCGTCCAGTTTAAGGATTTTTTTCTGCAGGTCCGGCAAGGGAATGTTATAATCCCTTGAAAGCCAAGTCAGGTTTGATATGGTGTCCATGACGCACTCCTCATCAATGTCACTCCCCCAAACATCAAAGCCCATAAGGGAGGCTTCCTGAAGTATTGTGCCTATTCCACAGAACGGGTCAAGAAGTTTGCCCTCACTCAACCCTGTGAGGTTTATCATTATCCTTGCGAGACGCGGTGGTATTGAAAAAATCGGCCTCTGCTCAGGGCGGAAAATGTCGCGCTTCTGGAACTCAAAGGGGTTGTGGACAGAGATTGTTTTCCCGAGATGTATTTTTTTCTTGGTGACGCATATGACAGCTTCCTCCAAGCCCTTTTTTATCACCTCTACGTGTGTGAGCGCGCTCCTGTTTTTCGGAATGGGCATGAACTTGGAATTGATGCCGGACTCCCTGAGGTTTTTCTTTATGGCCTTTGCGAAGTGCTGAAAGAACTTGTTGTTCTTCCTGCTGTCTGGATATATGCTAACGCCGAACACCCTTGTTCTCGGAAGGTCGCTGACTGGTATGTTTTCGAAGATGCTCTCCGGGCGGAGTGTCGGCTTCCTGTCAAACGACTCCACAAGCCTGCAAACCTTTATCATCCCTCCGAGGTGGTTGGCGTCCGGGGTTTTCTCTGCCTCTGCCGTGATAAAACCGTTTCCTATCTCAGCAATCCTGAAGTAACAATCATTTGAATCATACCAGGAGACAAGCTCGGCGAGGGACAGGTTGGGGTTTTTCCCGGGGATGAAAATGCAGCGGTTCATATCTCTCCTTAAATAGTTGATTTTTGAATATTATAAAGAAAGTTTGCAGGTGTGCTATGATACTTCCAGACCACGAGATTAAGAAACTCCTTAAAGAGGGAAAGCTTGTCATAGAGCCGCTTGATGACCCTGAGACGCAGATACAGCCGGCCTGCGTGGACTTGAGGCTGGGCTCTGAGTTCAGGGTATTCAAATACACGTCAGAGGCTTTCATAGATTCGAGGAACCCGAAGGAATACACGCAGACATTTGTGACAGACGGAAAGCCTTTCATCCTTCACCCTAAGGAGTTCGTTCTCGGTATCACGAAGGAAACTATAAAGATACCGCCTGACATTGCTGCCTATGTTGACGGAAGGTCATCGCTCGGTAGGATTGGCATAACAGCTCACATAACTTCAGGATGGGTAGATCCTGGATTTTCAGGAAGGCTTGTTCTTGAGATTTCAAACCTTGGAAAGATGCCAGTAACCCTCTATCCTGGAATGAGGATATGCAAGCTCCTTTTGTTTAGAATGAGCTCGCCCTCGGAGGTTCCATACGACAAGAGGAAGGGCGCGAAATACATAGGCCAAAAAACAGTTTTGGAGAGCAAAATACACAGCGAAAATGAATAAGGGTGTTAAATTCTTTCTATGTCTTCTCGGGTTGGGATTTAACTTTTTCATCAAAAAGCCTTTTAAGTTAACAGCGACAAAAGAAACGCTTATAAGCACTTCTATTCTATTATTTTCACAGTTGAAGTTGGTTTATCAACGTCTTTCCAATCGGTGATTTTATGGCGCTCAGACCGGCGAAATGCTACAGGACTGTGAAAAGGCCTTGGACAAGGCAGTCCAGAGCAAAACCCAGAAAGGGCTATGTTAAAGGTGTCCCGGGAAGCAAGATTCACAAGTTTGAGATGGGAGACCCGAAGAAACCATACTCACTTAGGGGGTTCCTTGTTTCGGAAAGCGACGTGCAGATAAGGCACAATGCGCTGGAAGCAGGAAGGGTTGCTGCCAACAAGGCGATGGACAAGATGGTAGGTGCAGATACCTATTTTATGAAGATTCTGGTATATCCCCATCACGTTCTCAGGGAAAACGCCACTGCAACGGGAGCAGGCGCGGACAGGTTCCAGACAGGAATGAGGCTCGCATTCGGCAGGCCAATAGGAACGGCTGCACAGGTCAGGAAAGGGCAGAGGATAATGGAGATAAGGGCAGACAAGGAAGCAGAGGCAAAAGTTAAGGAGGCATTGAAAAGGGCTGCCGCCAAGTTCCCGACAACCTGCAGGATAGAGATTGAAAAGGCGGAATAAAGGTTGTTGGGTGTTTCATTTTTAACGTATGCGATTAAGAGAAGTTTTGCGTGACCAAAATTTTGGAGATCGCAAAGTCCCTCTTAATCGCTGTTCAACAACTGAAACCGAAGCGTGAGTTGAGGCACCAACTGCCGAAAAGCTGTGGGGTGCAGCCATCGGTCTTTAGTTGTTTCTTGTTGTCCAGAATGCCATTCTGGGAAAGTTGGGCACAATAAAACTAATTGTTTGTCCACAACATATTTCCCAGAACCAGTAAGAAAAACATCAGCCAACAAATAACTTAAAGAATCTGTAAATAGACAGTTCATCCTACCATTACATTCATAAATGCCTTTGCTATCATCTCCTCCTCATACCCTGCATTCAGAAGGTCTCTTGTTATTTTTTCCCTGCTCTCGTTTCTTCGCAGGCTCTCGAGTATGTGCTCCTTTATTATTTCAATGTCATCAAACTCGTTTGGTGCTGGGGGAGGCAATGGGTAAGTTGGATATGGCTTCCTTTGGACAGTGGACTCCCTGAGCTTTGTGAATATGTTGCCCTTTTCATACGAGGGTTTTGGTGGGGAAAAGGTTTCAGGCTCAGGCGCAACATACCTTGGGCCTGGCCTTGGCGCGGGTGGTATCTCCCTCTTTGGCGGTGGAAGAAGCTTTTCCATCTCCTCCTCAGGCGTTGGTTTTGGCTTCTCGTGTTTTGTTTGAAATGGCTCAACCTTCTTCTCCCTGAATGCTGGCTTTTGGCTTTCTCTCAGAATTTCTTTTCCCCTTTCCTCATAAACCCTTCTTTCAAGGGAATTAAGCCTCATATCGAGATGCTTTATCCCGTCCATATAATAGTTTGAAAGTTTTTGCACCCTGTCTGTAAGCTGCGTTATCACATCGTTCAATTCCTTCACTCTCTGCTCAAACCCGCTTGCAATCTGCCTTATGCCTTCGGTGTCTGGCTTGTCCTTTTGCTGCCCGAGAGATTTTACCTTGTCGTCAAGCTGCGAGATTTTTTCAACTATTGCCTTTATCTCTCCCTTGTCTTTTTCGGGCGCTGCTTTTAAGCCCTCAATCTTGTCATACATCTGCTCAAGGACTCCCTCTATTTCATCGAACCTTTTGCCGAAATCCGAATTCTGCTTCTCCAAAGCCGAAACCCTGTCTATTATCTCCCTGATTGCGTCAGAGTATCCCTTGCCTGAGGATTTTTCTGTCCGCAGCTCAACAAAATCCTTGTGGAGATTGTTCACCTTGTCAGTGAAGATCTCAACCGCCTGCATAATCTCCTCGTTCCTGTTCCTCAGCTCAATCACCTGCTTTTCCAGAGATTCTGACTTTTCCACAAGCTCCATTAATCTTTTCTTGGCTTGCTTGTCCTCACTGCCTTCAACCAATGACCTATTAAACTCAGCCATTACTGCCTTTTTATCCGATATGGTTTTTTTGGGTGGTGGGGGTATGTCCTGCTTTTTTAATGCGATTTCAGAAACAGCTGGTTTTTTTGGCTTTTCAACAGACGCTGGCTTTTTAGTTTTTTCGGAATCCTTTTGCTTGGAGAGTTTTTTTGATTTCATTCCAAAAACCCTTTAGTTTTTTACCTATTATATTTGGTATATATAAAATAAGTGGTGCTTTGAGAATTGTAAGGCTTTTCTCAATCTTTTATATTTGCAAAACAGAATTATGCTCATGAAGGATTTGATACTGAAATATGCACTTCAGAACGCTGTTTTTTATAACGGCAAGGCTGACCCCAAAGCCGTTCTCGGAAAGGTGATGGCAGGGGAGCCTGAGCTGAGGAAAAGGATAGAGGAAGTCAGAAAGGAAATAGAAAAAGCGATAGAAAAGGTTAACAGCCTTTCCCTTGAAGAGCAGAGAAAAATGCTTGAAAAGATTGCGCCCGAGCTTCTTCAAAAGGAGGAAAGGAAGCAGGAAGGGCTTCCCGAACTGCCTGGTGCAAAAATGGGAAAGGTAGTCACGAGGTTTGCACCTTCACCGACAGGGCCGCTGAACATATCCCACGTATTGAGGGCTGTGATGCTTAACTACCTTTACGCGAAGAAGTACAAAGGAAGATTCATCCTCAGGATTGAGGACACAGACCCATCCAAAATAGGCACTGAATATTACGATATGATAAAAAGCGACCTAAGAAGCATAGGGGTTAAGCCTGACAAAATAGTTGTGCAGTCAGAAAGGATGAAAAGGTATTACAAGTACGCAGAGCTCCTAATAAGAAGGGGGAAGATTTTTGCCTGCTTCTGCCCGTCTGAAAAATTCAGAAACCTTAAAGAAAAAAAGAAAAGCTGCCCTGACGAGAACTCCACTCCTTCCCGAAACCTCAAGGCTTGGAATTACGCACTGAAGGGAAAGTACAAAGAGGGTGAGGTTGTTTTCAGGCTGAGGACATCAATGAGCGAGCCAAATCCCGCTCTGAGGAACCCTCCAATGCTGAGGGTATGTGATGACAGGCATCCGATTCAGGGAAGCAAGTACAAGGTATGGCCGCTTTACAATTACGCAAATGTGATTGACGACCACGAGCTCAAGGTCACTCACGTGTTCAGGGGAAAGGAACACGAGCACAACACAGCGATACAGAAAAGGCTCTATGATGCCTTGAAATGGAAGCCGCCTGTTGTTTTGAACTTTGGGATGATATACCTTCCTGGGGAAAAGATTCACACAAGGGACATAAGGGAGTGGATAAGGGAGAAAAGGGTTTCTGGTTGGGACGACCCAAAGCTTCACACCATCAGGGCATTGTTAAGGAGAGGCTTTCTCCCAAAGACATTCCAGCTTCTTTCCATACAGACAGGGCTTTCAAAGACTGACATAAGGCTAAGTTGGGAGAACATAGAGGGAGTAAACAGGAAGGTCATAGACCCTGTCGCAAACAGGTACATGGTTGTCACAGAGCCTGTCAGGATATCGGTTATGTCTGCTCCTGAAATAAGGGAAGTTTACGAGCCCTTGCACCCGGACTTTCCGAGAAGGGGGAGGAAAAAAATTCCCGTTGACCTCAAACAGATATGGATTTCTGGCGAGGACTTCAGGAACCTTCAGGGGAAGGAGTTCAGGCTCAAGGGACTTGGAAACATTCATTTAAGGGGAAATGAAGGCTATTACACAGGAAACCAGATCTTGGGTGACATGCAAAAAATCCAGTGGGTTTCGGAGCCTAATGTTAAGGTTAATATTGTAAAGCCTGAAAAAACTATAGAAGGGCTTGGAGAGCCGAACCTCTTGAAGCTTAAGCCTGGGGCTCTCATACAGATGGAAAGGATTGGCTTTGGAAAGGTTGACAGAGTTAGCAAAAATGAAGTTGTGATATTCTTCGCCCATAAATAAGTTCAAGAATGATTTTATTCAAAGGTTTTTAGCTTGCTATATCAAGACAATAGCATAGTTCCGGTAAAGTTTTTTGCGTTCCAAAGCCTTTTTTGAAAAAAGGCTTTGTTTTGCGCACAAATAAAAGCAACTGAATACAAAATATAACTATTTCTGTCATTCTCTGTTCATTGGCATTATTTGGGCTGGGAGTATGGTCTACTTCAGTCAGCTTAAGGGCAGGCCTGTGTATGACTCGGAAGGGAAGAACATAGGCAGCCTTATTGATATGGTTTTTGTTGACGGAGAGAAATATGCCGAGATTTCCCATTTGGTTTATTCTTACAAAAAAACACGCAGAAAGATATCCTGGAGCTTTGTGAGGGAGCTTAAGGACAACCCTGAAACACCTGGGCTGGATGCTGACATCTACCTGAATGCGCCTGAAAGGGAGCTTAACCCAACCTTTGAGACAGAGAGGGAGTTTCTCGTGAGCAAGCTTATCGACAAGCAGATAATAGATGTCGACGGGGTTAAGGTGGTGAGGGTAAACGATGTTCTTCTTGGAAAGATTGAGGGCAAGTTCTGCATTGCGGCTGTATGCGTCGGTGCAAAGAGCTTCCTTCGCTCGCTTGCAGGAGAGAAGCTTGCGGATTTGATAGGTGGCAAGTTCAGGGAAAAGATAATACCTTGGGAATATGTGGAACCTCTTGACCCTGACATACAGAAGCTTCACATAAGGCTCAGAAGAAGCAAGATAGCGGACATGCACCCGGCTGACATTGCCGACATTATGGAGGACCTGACTTACAAGGAGAGGGAACTCATTTTCAATGCATTGGACAGGGAAAAGGCAGCGAAGACAATAATAGAGTCGGAGCCTGAGATACAGAAGTCTTTCCTTGCGGGAATGAAGGTCAACAAGATAGTGGAAATCCTTGAGAGCATGCCGCCAAACCACGCGGCTGACATAATAAGCATACTTCCTGCTGACATGAGGGAAAACATACTTGCTAACATGAAGCAGGAAAAAAGCAGGAAGGTAAGGGAGATAATGAAGTATCCCGAAGATTCCGTTGGGTCGATAATGCACACGGAGTTCGTTTCCGTTCCCTCGGACTTCAAGGCTCAGAAGGCGATAGAGCTTTTGAGAAAGACAAAACCGAGCTCTGACAAGATGTACAGGATTTATGTCGTGGATAATGAGGGAAAGCTTCTCGGGTTTTTGCCGCTTGGCTCCCTCGTGACAGCGCCTGCCAACGAGAGAATAGAGAACCTTATGAAAACGAGAATAATAAAGCTTTTAACAACCACATCAAAGCAGGATGCCGCAAATGCCCTTGCAAAGTATAACCTTTTTGTACTTCCCGTGGTTGACGAAAACGGGGTATTGAAAGGCATAATAAGGGCTGATGACGTAATATCAGAAGTTATGCCAAAGTCCTGGAAAAAAAGAAGGTTTGTGGCAAGAAGGACAAGGAAATTCAACGGAAGGTTTAACTCAAGCTCTGGCAGGAAGAGCTGATGATTTTTAAATAATTGTTTTTCATAAATTTGCGGGTGGTTGTGCTGAAGTTTAAAAACAGGAGGAACAGGATTCTGCTCTTTCTTGCAGTCATAGGTCCGGGATTGATAACGGCAAATGTGGATAATGATGCAGGTGGTATAACCACCTATTCTGTTGCCGGTGCACAGTTCGGATACTCAATCCTGTGGACGCTGATACCGATAACCTTTCTGCTCATAATAGTTCAGGAGATGTGCGCGAGGATGGGGGCTGTGACAGGTAAAGGCCTTTCGGACCTCATAAGGGAAAGCTTCGGGGTAAGGATAACATTTATTGTGATGATCGGGCTTCTCGTTGCTAATTTTGCAACCACGGTTTCCGAGTTTGCAGGAATAGCTGCGGCAGGGGAGATTTTCGGGACAAGCAAATATATAATTGTGCCGATATGCGCCGTGATTGTTGTTTCCCTGATATTGAAGTCGAACTACAGGTTTCTCGAGAGGATACTGCTTCTTATGATTGTTTTCTATTTTTCTTACATAATATCCGGTATAATGGCAAACCCTGACTGGGGAGAGGTGGCAAGGCAGACCGTCACGCCTTCATTCACCTTCAGCTCTGCTTACCTGATAGTTCTGATTGGCGTCATAGGAACCACAATAACCCCGTGGATGCAGTTCTACCTGCAGTCCTCGATAGTTGAGAAGGGAATAAGGGCGCAGGATTACAAGTATTCCAGGATAGAGATTATTCTTGGTTGCATAATGACTGATGTCATTGCCTTCTTCATAATAGTTGCCTGCGCAGCAACGCTTTTCTCAGCAGGCATATCAATAAACTCTGCAGCTGACGCGGCGCTCGCATTGGAACCGCTTGCAGGAAAATTGGCTAAGGAACTTTTTGCCCTGGGATTTTTCGGCGCAGCGCTTTTCGGCGCTTTCATACTTCCCCTGTCAACAGCATTTTATATCTGTGAAGCGTTTGGTTGGGAATCAGGGGTCAGCAAGAAGCTTGGCGAGGCAAAGCAGTTTTATGCGGTCATAGGTTTGATGGTTATGTTATCTGTTGGGGTGATTCTCGTTCCAAACGTTCCGCTCGTTCAGCTAATGCTTACATCACAGGTCATCAACGGTCTGGTTCTTCCTGTAATACTTGTTGCCATAGTGAAGATAATAAATAACGAGGGCATAATGGGGGAGTATGTGAACTCAAAGTTCTACAACTTTGTCGTCTACCTCTCAACAGGAATAATAATAGCTCTTTCTGTCCTTATGGTTATAACAACCGTTTGGCCGGGTATTTTTGGGTGATTAATAATTCAAGCAAAGCTTTTTTTGAAGTAGCTCTGAAGAAATTCCGCAAATTCCTGGTTTTTCTTTGCGAGGTTTAGAATTTCCTTCGGCTCGAGAATTTCAAACTTTTTTGAGATTGACTTCGCGGGGTATGAGGCGATTCCCTTTGACTTCAGGTTCTTTTCTGTGTCCTTCAGGGATTTCCTGAGCTTTTCCTCTGCTGTTGTGAATTCCCGTTTTGTTTCTGCGACCCAGTATATTCCCTCAACCCAAACCCTTCCTGCTTTTGAATATTTAGCGACAAACTCATCAGAATGCCTCTTTGAGAAGACAAAGGGTCCGACAAGCTTCCTTACTTTTGGCAGCGACCAAACCTCCATCTCGAAAATCAGAATGCATTCTTTCTGGTCTGCCCAGCAGTCCCTTCCCATTACAACAAACTCGTTTTCCTTAAGTATGTCCGCAATCCTTCTCGATGTCCTCCTTATCTGAGGCCACATTATGTCATCGATGACGTCAGGCCTGCTGAACCTGACGCCAACCAGTCTCGTCCCCCTCCCGTCAAGAAGTTTTTTGATTTTTTTCGGGTCAGGCTTTTCCTTTTTTGGGAAGAAGAAATTCTCGCTTGGGCTTTCAATAAAATCCCTGCAGGACTTAACAAGTTTTGTGAAATTCTCCGGAGAGAAAGATGAAGCCACATTCCTCTTGGGGTCAACAGGGTCTATAACAACAAGGGGCTGGTTCCTGAACCTTTTAATTACAGCTTCCCTTTCATTGTGATGCCCTTCAATGTCTATTAAAACACATCCTGCCTCCCATTGCGAAGCTTGGTCAATGAAGTTCTTGAACGACTTGTAGTGTATTATAAGGAGCTCACAAAGATAGCCTGACATTCCGAGAACCTTTGCGTCAGAGCCGTAAATTCCTATTCCCTTGGCAAACTGCTTCAGAAGGCGCACCTGAGGCGCAAGTGCAGGAGACATGTTTTCTGAAAGCCACCTGTTATGGAAAGGCGTCCTGTCAACTGCTGACTTTATCTTCTCTGCCGACTGCACAGCATAACAGGGAACTATGTCTATGTCATACCAAGATCCTTTTTCCTTTTTCCTTGCCTTTCCTATGATTTTCCTTTCTTCTTTAACAGATTTTGTGAAGACCCTTGCCCTTACGTAAGGGTGCTCTGCATAGGCAATTACATATTCGGCTCCAAGCTCCTTTGCTATTTTCCTTCCTATCTCCAGTCCTGTCTTCTCAAGGCTCTCTCTGGTATGGCTTTCTGGAAACATTATGAAAATGTCAAATTCCTTCTTGTCAGGAAGCCACGTGTCTCGCATATAGCTTCCAGCGAGGGTTTTTTCAAGCCCGTATGGTTTCAGTATTTTTTCCGTCACGCCAAGAACCTTTTCTATGAAAGCCTTCGTCTCTTTCTGCTCCTCCTCAGAGGGCGTTATCTTCCTCAACACCTCTGTAAGAAGCTGGTGTATTTTCAGAACTTGGGATTTTTCTGGCATGAATAATTTTTGATTCCCCTGCTTTTATAGGTTGGCAAGTTGTTTGCACAACAGAGGTAAGCCGAAAATATGTTTTGATAATATGACACCTTGGTCACTCTGCGGGCTAATGCCCGCAGTATAATTGGTTCAGGTGTCATAAATATTACTTGCGCTTCATACCCAACTGAAGCAGGGAATTCCCGCCTCTATGTTACTTATTTTAATTCTGGAAAACTCTGAATTTGGAAGCGCTTTCAATCTGGAAGATGTGCGGCATCAAAGCTTGTAGGTTAAGGGCCAAGCCTTTGTCATTTGCTAAATTCCAGAGTTAATTTGAAGAGCCGAAAAGCGAAAACTTATATAGTTGTTTCACAACAATCTATTGTGGTTTGATGTTGAGCCTTTTCAGGAAAAAGCAAACTCAGGAAAGCGGTTGCGGCTTAAACATAACCAATTTTGCAAATCCTGGGGATTCTGTCCTTAGGATTGCTTCAAGGGGGGTTTTATATTCTTCTGAAAACAGCGGCGTCATAGACGCGCTTGGTTATATGCTTAGCGGTATCAGAAGGCTGCCTGTTGTGGACGAGAACGAGAGGCTGACAGGAATTGTCTCCACAACAGATGTTTTGGACTTCATAGGAGGAGGGGAAAAGCACAAGCTTTTCAGCAACACAGGGCTCAGCGCAAAGGTCAGGAAAATAATGTCTCCCTGCATTCATTTCGTTTCAGCAACCGACAGCATCCCTGTTGCTTTGGAAATATTCAAGGAAAGCGGAAAACCCATACAACCCGTTATGGAAGATAAAAAACTTGTTGGAGTGATTACAGAAACAGACATAGTAAATCTCATGTCAAAGAGGACAGGGGTGAAGGTTTCTGACATAATGACAAGAAAACCGATAACAGTTGACAGGAACAAGTCTGTTTATGATGTTGCAAGAATGCTTTGCAGGGGACCTTACAGGAGATTGCCTGTGGTGAACAATGGCGTGCTTTTGGGGATTGTCACGCCTTACGACATTCTCTCTCACCTTAACTCAAAGGAGGCGCTCAACATGCTAAGGTTCGAAAACTCCCCCATAAAAGAGATAATGAGAAAGGATGTCGCTTACATCAGGCCTGATGCCGACATTTACGAGGCAGTTGCAATGATGAAGATTAAAAAGGTCTCAGGCCTTCCTGTTGTTGACGAGGACGCTGACCTTCTCGGAATGATAACAAAGAGGGACATAATAAACGCAATGGGGTGAGAAATTGCCTCTTCCAGGAAGATTCAAGTGCATATGTGGTGAAGAGCACAGGATTATATTCAGGACATACATTGATACGGGTGAAACGAGAGTTCCTGTGGGCTTGGGGTGCAAAAAATACAGGAAAGTCATTGAAAATGCTGAACGGGGTTTTTACAAAAAGGGCAAGCTGGAGTGTTTTCTTTACTACCATGAATAAAAAAATTGACATAGAGGAAATAGAGTCGGTTTTGGAGAAGCTGAAAGGCAACATTCTTATTGTGGAGGGAAAGAAGGACTATGACGCATTGAGGGGCTTGGGATTGACCCACATAGTCAAGGTGAACAGCAGACATGTTATTAAAGTTGTTGAGGAGGCAGTTTCCCTCAGGAAAAAGCATAAAAATAGGCAGGTTATAGTATTGACAGACTTTGACAGGGAAGGGCGAAAGCTGGCTTCCAGAATCACGCTCTTACTGCAAAGCCGTAAGATTCATGCTAACTCAAGAATAAGGCGTGATGTGATGAGATTGGGAATATCAAGAATTGAGGAAATGTCCTGCCTGAGGGCTGAAATTTTAACAGCCAGGGACGGGACGGTTAGCATAATTGATGAAAATCCAAAGGAGTGTGATGATTATGGCGAAGCTTGCACCGACTTCAACAAAATATGTCATAAAGGCAAGGATAAAGGCAAAGGGTGTGATAGAAAAGCCCGACGTGATAGGGGCGATATTCGGGCAAACCGAAGGGCTTCTCGGTTCTGACCTGGACTTGAGGGAGTTACAGAGAACGGGAAGGATAGGCAGAATAGAAGTAAACATAAAGTCAAACCAGGGAAATTCTGAGGGAGAGATTATAATCCCTTCTTCACTTGATTCTGCGGAAACCGCTCTGATAGCAGCAACGCTGGAAACGATTGAGAGGATAGGACCCTGCATAGCGACAGTTAAGCTCGAGAACGTAGAGGACATGAGGTCAGAGAAAAGGAAATATGTCGTCGAAAAGGCAAAGGAGATTCTAAAGAACCTTGTCGAGGCAGGAGTCCCGAGCGCTGCGGAAATATCCGAACAGATAAAGGAGGCTGTGAGGACTCACGAGGTAACGAGTTACCACGGATTGCCTGCTGGCCCGAACATAACAGACTCCGACAACATAATAGTGGTGGAGGGCAGGGCAGATGTTGTGAACCTGCTTAAATACGGAATAAGGAATGTCATTGCCATAGAAGGAACTTCTGTACCTCCTGTGATATCGGACCTTTCAAGGGAAAAGGTAGTCACTCTTTTTGTTGATGGTGACAGGGGAGGTCAGCTAATACTTAAAGAGGTTCTCCAGCTGGCTGACATAGATTATGTGGCAACGGCTCCGCAAGGAAAGGAGGTTGAGGAGCTCACCAAAAAGGAGGTTTACAAGGCTCTCAGGGAGAAGGTTTCTGCAGAGCAGTTCAAGATGGAGCTCAGGCCTGATTTGGAAAGGAACGGAAGGTTTGATGTAAGTGAATATCAACCACAGGCAGAGCAAAAGGTGGAATCATTCGAGCAGAGGCAAAGAACGCAGGGAAGGAGGGAGCAAAAACCAAAAGTTGAGATAACTCCTGAGCAGAGAGAGCTTTTTTCCAAGACGCTTGAAGAGCTTGTTGGCACAAGGGCTGCCTGCATATTTGATTCTGAAAACCAAGTGTTAGGGAAGGTGCCTGTCAGCGAGCTTATGGAAGCCCTGAAAACAGTTGAAAGCCCGTATGCAATAGTGTTTGACGGAAAGGTTGACTTCAGGCTCAACTCTATGGCAAAGAGAAAGGGAGTGAAAATCCTTGTCGGGATGGAGAAGGAAAGGTTTTCAACCTCCCTTTTGGTAATGGACAGGAAGGATATGGAAATAGTTGCTACTAAAAATGCTGAAGAGAATAAAGCTTGAGTGCACAGGACTTCTTTGCCTTTTCTTTTATTTTTAGTGATCCATAGGAAACCGCACCATCAATCCCCTTTCCAGAATTCACGTGGAATAGTGTGTTAAGGATATCACACATTAATTGAATAACCTGTTAATGATGCGAAGGTTATCTTGCGCTACTTCTTGAACTGCCCGACTGTCTTTACCAAATCCTTGTGGGTTAGAAAAAGAGAACGGCAGCAGTATCTCTCGAGACCGAGCTCGTCCAGGACCTTTTGCGGATTCCTTCCCTTCTTCACTTCCTTCTGGTATGTTTCCCAAAGATGACCTACCGGTTTCCCGCAGGTCATGCATCTTATAGGTATTATCATATGCTTCGCCTTGTGATAGCTCACATTATTATTGTTTACCTTTCCGACTTGAAGGAGAAGTTCCTTCGGAACTTCCACTTAACCTTCGCCTTGTGACAATTCAATTTTGTCAAAACAGCATCTTTCTTGCCTTGGGTTCCATCTGCCTTATTGGAGGTACCATAATGACTTTTTGTTTTTGCATTTTATATTTATAAAGTTTTCAGAGAAAGGATTAATCAGTTTAAAACAATTCAAATTGTGTGTTGGTTATGTTTTCGCTTGAAGAGATTGTGGAGAAAATCTGCGAGCACACAGGGATGACACAGAAGAAGGTTTTACAGCTGATAGACGAAAAGGAAGAAGAGCTTTCAGGACTTGTTTCAAGGGAGGGTGCCGCTTATATCGTTGCAAGGGAACTCGGGATAAGCCTTCTAAGGGAGACAAAAAGGCAGCTGAAGATAAAGAACCTCACAGACGGGCTGAGGTCTGTTGACCTCGTGGCAAGGATCATAGGAATATCCGAAATAAGGACATTTGAGAAGGAGGAGAGGAAAGGCAGCGTGGTCGGGCTTATTTTGGGTGACGAAACAGGTATGGTAAGGCTTCCTTTATGGAATGAGGAAGCTGACATAGTTTCTGACCTTGGGCTGAAAGAGGGCGACGTCATAAGGATAACAAGGGGATTTGTCAAGATGGACAACAGGGGAAACATCGAGCTAAGGATAGGCAGGGGAAAGATGGAGAAGGTTGAGGAGGAGGTAAATCTTCCAGAAGTGAACGAGATGAGCGGAAGCCTTGTTCCACAAAGAAAGCTGCTTTCCGAAGTCAAGGAGGGTGATATCGTTGAGACAAGGGCTTGCATTGTTCAGCTTTTCAGGAAAAATCCCTTCTTCGAGGTTTGCTCCGAATGCGGTATGAGAATGAAGCCCAGGGCAGGAAAGCTGGTTTGCGACGAGCACGGGACAGTCAAGCCTGACTACCAGATTGTTATTTCAGGCGTGATAGATGACGGATACGGAAATGTCCGTGTGGTGTTTTTCAGGGAATTGGCAGAAAGGCTTTTCGGAAAAACTGCTGCTGAACTAAGGGCATTGGCGCAGGAGAAGGTTGATCCTCTGATTATTTACGACTTGTTTGATGTGTTAGGAAAGGATTACATAATTGCTGGAAGGGTAAGAAAGAACGAGCTCACCGAGAATCTTGAGCTTATAGCTAACAGGTTGGAGGAGCCTGACATAAGAAAGGAGTTTGAGCTTCTGTTAAAGGAAGTTTCATAGATATTTAAGATTTAAATACAACATCAAATTGTGGGTTGCATTTATATTTGTTGGATTGCCAAAAATGGAAATTAAAAGGTTTGAGAAACCAAGTTTTCCATCACGAGGCAAAATTTAATTGGAAGCTTCGAAGGAGCTTCTCCGTTAAGTCATAAGGGTAATGACAGCCTGAATTGTCACAGGCGAGGCATATGCCAAGGCTTTCAAAGGAAAAGGACATAGAGGAAGAGCAGGAAAAATCCACAATAGAGGATGAGCTCAGGAGCATACCAGGAATAGGGGAAAAAACAATAGAAAAGCTCAGGGAAAGCGGTTATGACAACCTTATGGCTATAGCCGCCGCGATGGCTTCTGACCTAGCTGCTGCTTCTGGTATTGGTGAGGAGACTGCAAACAAGATAATAAATGCCGCAAGAAGCAAGCTAAAAATGGGGTTTGAGCCCGCTAGCGAGGTATTGAAGAAGAGGGAAAGCATAGCTAAAATAACAACAGGCTCAAAGGCTCTCGATAGTCTTCTGGGAGGAGGCGTGGAAACGCAGGCAATACTGGAAGCCCATGGAGCGTTCGGCTCTGGGAAATCACAGCTTGCCCACCAGCTCGCTGTAAATGTACAGCTTCCACGTGAAAGAGGCGGGCTGGAGGGAAAGGCGGTATTCATAGACACAGAGCAGACATTCAGGCCCGAAAGGATTGTTGACATGGCAAAGGCATTGGGCATTGACCCCAACAAGGCGCTGGAAAACGTGTTCGTTGCAAGGGCCTACAACTCAGACCACCAGATTCTTCTTGCTGAAAAGGCAGAGGAGGTCATAAAGAGGGAAAACGTAAAGCTTATTGTTATAGACTCCCTTACTGCATCTTTCAGGAGCGACTATATGGGCAGGGGAACCCTTGCGAACAGGCAGCAGAAGCTGAACCGACACCTTCACCACTTGCAGAGGATGGCAGACGTGTACAACCTTGCTGTTTATGTGACTAACCAAGTGATGGCAAGGCCTGACATACTTTTCGGCGACCCGACCGCGCCGATAGGGGGACACATAGTCGGGCATCAGGCAACATACAGGCTCTACCTGAGAAAAAGCAAGGAAAACAAGAGAATAGCAAAGCTCATAGACTCGCCGTGGCTTCCCGAGGGAGAAACAGTTTTCACAGTAGGGACAGAGGGAATAAGGGACGTCGAGGATTAGGGATTTGTTCATTTTCTCGTCTTCCAATAATCTGGTCTTCAAAACAAAAAGGACATTTTGATTATCTAGTAGAACGAAGTGGAACGAACACGCATCCAAAATACTCCTTTGTTTTCAGTTTGCCTCTGATTTTCTTTCCTGCTGTAAGCGTTTGTATGCCATAGGGCTCTCCAACAGGAGCAACAATGATGCCCCCTTCTTTCAGCTGACTTACGAGTGAATTGAAAATGACTTTTGGTATTGCGCACGTAACTATTATCTTGTCAAACGGGGCCTTGGAAGGAAGCCCCTTAGAGCCGTCTCCTGACACAACCTCTACGTTCCTTATGCCTGTTTTTTTCAAGTTAGACTTTGCGAACTCGGTTAGCTCCGGAAAAACCTCAATGCTGTAGACCTTTCTCACAAGCACAGAAAGTACAGCTGACTGATAGCCCGAGCCTGTTCCTATTTCCAGTGCCTTGTCGGTTTTTTTGGGTTCAAGAAGCTCTGTCATTATTGCAACCATATGTGGAGCTGATATTGTCTGCCCATAGCCTATCGGAAGAGGGTGGTCAGAATATGCAGAATCCCTCATCTCTGCCGGTATGAAGTTTTCCCTTGGTATTTTCCTGAATGCATATTCTACCCTCTTGGTTTTTATATACCCCTCCGTCTTCAGGTTTGCTATCAGGCTTTCTCTCTTTTGTTCAAGACCAAACATAATATAAGATTGAAAAATCAAATTAAAGCATGTTTTACGACCTTCACGTAAAGGCTGATGTTGAGAAGGCTGCCGAAATGGCAAAAAAACTTGGTTTCTCGGGAATAGGCCTAATTGTTCCTTGGGAAAAAAGGCAGGAAGTCCCAAATATGAGGGAAAGGGCAAAAAACACAAAGGGAATTGACATATCGGTTGGGGTTGAGCTTTCAGGAAAGGCAAAAGATATTCAGAAGATTGCAAGATCCATAAGAAGGCAGTACGAGCTTGTTTTAGCAAAAGGTGGAACAGAAGAAACCAACAGGACAGTGTTGGAAACTCCTGAGGTCGACATCCTTGTCAATACGAATCTTGAAAACGGGCAGCCTGGAATAAACCACATACTCGCGAGGCTTGGCGCGAAAAACAACGTGGCAATATGCTTTGATTTCAGGGAGGTATTGCAGAGCGTCAAAAAAACCCGCTCAGAGCTCCTCTCCTCATTGATTGAAACTGCAAGGTTTGTAAGGAAATACAAATGCCCGTTTGTTCTTAGTTCAGGCGCGCTTAACGAGTGGGACATGAGAAGCCCATCGGAGCTGATTGCGTTCGGAAAATTCCTCGGGTTTGACGAGAGGCAGTGCAAGAAGGCGCTGAGCGGGGAAATCCTGCGCGAGAACAGGAAAAGGCTATCCGGAAAGTGGATAATGCCAGGGGTGGAGATTGAATGAGAATACAGCCGGAATTTCCGCTAAAGAGGAAGGGAAGCAAAGAAACAAATCAAGAGGTTAAGGATAATGAAAATAAGAGAAGAAGAATTTTTTATTTTGGCATTATTGCAGCTTTGTTTTTGGCTGTGTTATTGGCTGTGATTTGGACATACCCAAAGCCACAGACCTATCCCGTCCTTAGCGACTCGGCTGTTATTGCGGAGATGGAAAGGCTCAAGGTTGTGAATTCAGAGCCCAAGAAAATAAACCCTTCTGATTACCCCAAGGTTCTCGGGATTTACTGGAAGAACAATCTCACTCTGGTGGAACAATACTACTGCTCTGACGTGTGCCCTGATTACGGAAGGGTGGACTTGGTTTTTCAGGGAATAGACTCTGCCGATTGTCCATCTGTTGGAGGAAGGGTTCTCCGCGATCTGGCTTGGGGCGGATATGTTGGATGCGAACCGAGGTTATGATTTTACTTCCCAATATTGCTTCAGTATATCTTTCCAGTTTTTAGGCTCGTTTGGAATGTTTATTTCATAAACACCTTCACAGAGTTTTTTTATGTAAAAGCCTTTTGAGAATATATCAATTCCTGACTCATACAAAACAGAAGCCAATATGTCCTCCCTGTTATAAATCGTGTCCGGAACAAATATTAATGTAAGTGCCATAACGGTCTTAAAATATCTTTCCAAAAAGCTCATCCTTTGTTAATGCCTCCCTTGTCCTCATAACCTCCTTCCCGTTCTTTACCAATATGAGAGTGTGATGGTTTGTCACGTTGAACTTTTCCCTCAGTCCCGTGTTGAAGTCGTACTCAAAATACCTGAAATATTCAAACTCGTTCGGGCTTGATTTTTCTACGTGTTCAAGAAGCGACTCTATCTCAGATATCTGCGCTATGCAGACATCGCATCCTGATTCGTAAAAGAATATCAAGGCAGTTTTGTTTTGCGAAATCCAGTCCTCGAGCCTCTCGTGTGCCATATCTTGTAGATGGCTCGAAGGGATAAAGGTTTTCTCCACAGCAAGCCCTGTTGATGGGGTCTGAGAAACATATTGCTGCATATTAATTGAAATTAAGAATGCAAAAAGGCAAACAAAACCGAAAGCAACGAAAACCAGCTTGCGCATTTTTGCACCTTTCATCAGGCAACCCTTGGGCCCTTGAAGAATCCCTTCTCCTTGTTTTTGGTATTGCCTAGCGCCTCTCCCTGAGTCAGGGATTCTTCAACCTCGTCCTTCCTTAAAACGTTTTTAATCTCAATTGGGTGGAAAGACGGCTTTACTCCCTTTGTTTTGATCCTTTCCAGGTCCCTGAATGCCTCAAGAATTGACTCAAGTTCCTCTGCAAACTTCTCAACCTCTTTCTCCGTGAGCTTCAGCCTTGCGATTTGTGAAACGTGCTGGACTGTCTCAGGGGAGATTTTTTTTGCCATGTTCTATATTCACCTTTCATTCTTATATAGCAAATCGCGTGCTTCTTCGACCCTCTTCTCCAGCATCAGTTCGAATATGCTCTCAAACTTCTGCGGGTCAAGTCCTGCTGCAGAAAGGTTTTGTTGCAGGATTTTCCTTCCCATTTCCTGGACAGAGACTCTTTGCTCTTCCAAACTCTTTGCCTCAATCTGCTCATCCTCAAACTCCTTCTTGAAGGATAATATCGCCCTGTCTTTAAACTTCTCTTCCAACGGACTTGTGTCAATCTCCTTCCCTGTTAGCTTTATTCTTATTATTGGTTTTTTATTATGCTGTTCCTCAAGGATTCTTTCAATCTCGTTCTCTACGTCCTCTGTTTTTGGGCTTTCGAATGCCCTGTAGTAAACCTTTCTCTGGCTTTCAAGCTCCCTGAACTCAATATCTCTGGTTTTTGTGTCAACAACCCAGAACCCTCTTGACTGAACTGACTCCTTGTTAAGTTGGGTTTGTATTGTTGAGCCTGGTATCAGGACAGGTGCCTCTGAATGTTCTGATTGTTGGGGCTCGTGGATGTGACCAAAGACATAAAGGTCAAATCCCTCAGGAAGATTTTCCTTCTCTATGAAATTCTCTGAACACAAAAATGGCGAGATTGACTGGTGGAGCATAAATATGTTGAAGCATCCCTTAACAGGCTTCGGGTCCCATTCCTTAATTATTGATTCGGCATATTGGTCGGGCACTCCTGAAAGGCCTTGCACGCATACTTTTTCGCCATTTTTTTCCAAAACAACACCGTTAGCGTGAAGATATATAACAAATCCTGCCTTTTCGAGCCCTTCAACAGGGTTCATAAGGCCCTTTGGTCTTCTCTCATGCGTACCGTGTATTGCTATCACAGGAACCCCTGTGTAATTGAGCGGTGAGTGGACAGAAAGGTCCTTTCCTATTCCCTCATAAACCCTTGCACCACCCTTCCAGAACATTGTCTTCATAAAAAGTTGCATGGCGCGGACAAGGGTTTCTGTGCTGGGGTTTTTTGTGTCAAATATGTCTCCTGCAACAAGTATGGCATCACATCCCTCGCTTGCATCTATTGATTCCTCTGCAGCCTCAAAACAGTCATTCTCCCTTTCAGTCCCAGTGCCGTAGCCAAGATGCATATCAGATATTATGGATATTCTCATAGCTTTTAGTTGGAATAAAGGGATAAATAGTTATTTTCCTGACAGTGCCAAAAATACCAGTAAAAGTGAGAACATTCCTGCTATCTCAAAACCTATCGCTATACTTTGCGAAGAATATAGAAGCGTTATTGTGGTCAAAATCACAAAAACAGTCTTTCCGGCACCGAGCCAGAAGTCCCTGAAAACCACCCAGTTGAGCATATTCCCTTTCTTTGCCTTTTCGCAGAATTCAACATAGATGGGAACGCTTATTATTGTAGTGAATATTCCAGCAAGCATTGACGCAAGAAATGCCTCAACAGGAGTCTCGATGAAAAGTCTTACTATGCAGGTAAGGGTGTATCCGAGAGAGCCGTATATTAGCATATTCCTGCGCCTTTGTGCGCTTGCGCTGAACTTTCCAACAAAAAGGGTGAGTATCGCTATCCCTGCACCGAAAAACGAGGCCGACAGTCCGGTGAAAAGCAAACCGAATTTCTGGTATACAAAAATGTTCCAGAGCAGAAAATCGTTTGCGAATATCACGCCCTGCACTATGAAAAATGCAAAGGATTTCCTCTCAAGGAAAAGCCAGGACTGCCTCATCCTAAGGCTGAAGCTCTTCTTGTAGTCCTTTGTGAGCAGGAATGGAATTTGGGAAATCGCTATCAGGGAGATAACTATTATAAAAACCTGAGAGAAGCCGATTTTGGACAGGAGGAAAGCTCCTATAAATGGAGCGACGGTTGCAGATATCTGAGGAAGGGCTGTAAGATAGCCAACCTGCACGGCGCTGTTTACTATGTCCGAGTTCTTGACGAATTCTGCGTTGGTGGCAACCCAGTAAAGAATTGCCGAGAAGCCACCGAGAAGAGCAACGAAAAAAATGAAATCCGTTATGTAATTGACAAAGAAAAGCAAGGAGAAAAAAACTATTAGCATAGGAGCCCTGTATATTATCGTGTGCTTGAAGCCAATCCTTGCAGATATCTCTGCAGCTAATGGGGTGAGCAAAAACATTGCACCCCAGTAAACCAGCATAAAGGAGAAGGATGTAACAATTGTGAACCCGTTCTCTATCAGGTATATGGGAATGAAGATGCTTATCAGTGAAACCGCAAAGGTCTCTATCACCTGGTTGAAATATATCTCTCCCATCTCGTCCTTCAGACGGGTTATGTTGAAAAGGGTTCTCAATTGTCTGTACATACACTTCGCCTTTTTAAAAACCAGGCTCCTTAGAAAAACACATAATGAGTCTTCCTTTCTAATAATTTATTGAAAAACAGAAAGGAAGGAGCCTCATAACTATTAAGGTTAACCATATAATAAAGCTGATTCCTTCGCTTCAACTCAATTATCTATGCAGTTTTTGTTCAGACAGTTTTTGGAAAGACGATTTATTATATTGTCTAAAGTCTTCAATCGCTACAGGTTCCGAAAAATATAAACTCTATCAATTTTTATGGAGGGTTATAAACAGATCCAAC
>JAWCLA010000005.1:0-3350 GCA_039091855.1 Candidatus Aenigmatarchaeota archaeon
TAATAGCAGGAAGAAATAACATTATTAAAAAATGTCCTTCCCCTTTCAATCCCCAATCTATTCTTTAACTCTTCATTTATTGAGATTTCAAAATTTGTCTTTGCTAATATAATCTCGTTTTCCGCCCTTTCTAAGTATTTATCCTTTATATCCATATTCTGCAGCCTCTTTTACCAGTTCATAAAATAATTGGGCATTCTTCAGCATTATTCTTTTTTTTGCTATCTCTTTCGCGTAATTTTCATCTTTGCTGAGCAGCATTTCAGTAAAATCCTTTTTTCTAAAGACATAAAGATGAACTTCTGGCTTTAACAGTAGTGTTTTATTCTCAACAAGTTTTTGTATGGAAACAGTATCTTCTTTATCTGGAATTATTATAATCATATCCAAGTCAGATTTTTTAGTATGCCTGCCAGCCGCATAACTCCCACTGACTAAAATAATAAAATCTGAAATTTCCTTTATGCCGAGGATTTTTTCATGGTTTGGTATTTTCTTTGCTTCCTGCTCATCCAAAAAACTGAAAAGGAGGATCGTTTCCCTTGAAAAATTCAAGCTTATCTGGTTGGTTCTCCCTACTTTTTTAAATTTTAAAATATTTTTTTTGATTAGCAAATTGGCTGCTTCATAAACCCTTTGGTAAGAGTTGCTTTTTAGCCTTCTCATCAACTGCCTTATGCTCAGTTCTAAAAAAAGCTCTCTTCTGAACAGATTCACTATTTTTAGCTCGGTTTTATTTATCTCCATATTGAGATAATATTATCTCAATATATTTAAATGTTTTTATCTTTGTTTTATCCCTTCCCTGTATAAATCACCTGCTCGGGCTTGCTGCCGTACCTGTAAACTGTCACTCCCTTGCATTTCAGCTTCCAGGCGAGCATAAAGATTTTTTTCACGTCTGACACCTTTGCGTTTTGTGGGAGATTCACAGTCTTGGACACGGCGTTGTCAGTGTATTTCTGGAATGCTGCCTGAATCCTGACGTGCCATTCAGGTGAGATTTCCATAGCGGTGACGAAGAGCCTTTTTATTTCTGGGGGGACATCCAGGCCTTTCAGGGTGCCTTTTTTAGCGACCTGTGAGATTAACCTCTTTGTGTAAAAGCCTTTTTCCCTTGCCGTTTTCTCAAACAATGGGTTTATCTCAAAAAAGGTTTTGCCGCCGAGAATTTTTCTTCTTACATAGAGGCTGAATATCGGTTCTATTCCTGAACTGCAGCCCGCTATTATGCTTATTGTTCCTGTGGGAGCGATAGTGGTAAGTGTTGCGTTTCTTCTCTTCCTGGTGAATATGCTTTTCTCAAAATTCGGGAAGGCTCCTCTGGCTTCGGCAAGGGTTTCCGACTCTGAAACAGCTGTTTCCTTTATGAAATTCATAACTCTTTCTGCGGTCGAGACTGCATCTTCAGAATCATAGGGTATTCCCAGAAGTATGAGCATGTCGGCAAACCCCATCACGCCTAAACCTATCTTCCTGTTGGCTTTCGTGGCTTTCTCTATTTCAGGTGAGGGGTATTTGTTTACGTCAATCACGTTGTCAAGAAATCGGACTGCTGAGCGGACTGCTTTCTCGAGGCGGGAGAACTCTATTTCACCGTTCGACACGAATTTTGAAAGATTGATGGAGCCGAGGTTGCAGCTTTCATAGGGAAGGAGCGGGGCCTCACCGCAGGGGTTTGTTCCCTCTATTTCACCCAATTCAGGTGTTGGGTTTTTCCTGTTTATCTCGTCAAGGAAGACAAGTCCCGGATCCCCTTTGAGCCAGGCGTTTTTTGCGATAAGGCTGAAAACCCTTCCCGCATTCAGCTTTTTAACAGGCTTTTTCGTCCTGGGATTCACCAGAAAGTATGGCTGGTTTCTTTCGGCTTTTCTCATAAAGTCGTCCGTCACGCCGACGGATATGTTGAAGTTGGAAAGAAAGCCCTCCCTGTCTTTTGCGCTTATGAACCTAAGGATGTCAGGGTGGTCAACTCGAAGTATTCCCATGTTTGCACCCCGGCGGCGCCCGCCCTGCTTGATGACATCTGTTGCCCTGTCAAAAATCCCCATGAATGAGACAGGCCCGCTTGCAACGCCTTTTGTTGATTTTACAGTGTCTCCTTCAGGCCTCAGGGAAGAGAAGGAGAAGCCTGTCCCTCCGCCTGACTGGTGGATTTTTGCCATCAGCTTAACGGCGTCAAATATGCCTTCCATAGAGTCGGAAACAGGGACCACGAAGCAGGCGGAAAGCTGGCCAATCTCTGTTCCTGCGTTCATAAGGGTCGGGGAATTTGGGAGAAATTCCAACCTGGACATAAGGTTGTAAAATTCGTCCTCCGTTTTCTTCGGGTCGGAATTTTTGTCATAAATAAGGTCTGCCTTTGAAACAGTTCGGGCAACCCGCCTGAACATCTGCTCAGGGGTTTCTATAATCTTTCCTTTCTCGTTCCTGAGAAGATACCTTTCCCTAAGAACAGCAAGCGCTGTTTTGGAGAGGAAAATTCTGGGTTTGGGGTTTTCAGGCATATTAAATATTGAGAATAAGAGGATAAAATCATTTTTTTGCTGTTTTGGATTTTTTGAGATAGTCCTCAATTGCCTTGTGAAGGGCATCAGCTGCCAAAACAGAGCAGTGCATCTTTATGGGAGGCAGCCCTTTCAATGCATGGGCTATGTCCTTGTTGGAGATTTTCATTGCCTCCTCAAGGGTTTTTCCCATTGCTAGGTCTGTTATCATTGATGAGGTGGCAATTGCCGCTACGCAATTATGAACGGCAAATCCTCTCACTAGGTAGGAGTTTGGTTTTGATTCTACGTGAAAATTATATACAATATCATCAAAAGGTTGCCTTTCTATTCTTCTGATAGGTACTAAGAAGGATTTTTCATGTTTGTGAACAAAAAAATGTTTTCTTTCTTGTTTATATGTAATAATAAAAAGTTCAGAACCTGTCACGTCTCTTCCCTCAATCTTATGTGGTGCTCTCTTGCTTATTTTTATGGCAGCAAATATACCGTTTCTGGCGAGAATTTCCTGCATCTGAATTGCAAGCTCCTCCGAAGCTGTAGCAAGCCTGAATGTTGGACTATCTTTTGCCCTTCTTTTATAGGAATCACCGTCCCCCAGAAGGTAGGTCGATACTGTTTCCATTTGCTTCTCTGGAGGCAAAAGCATAAATTCTTTTGATAATTTTTTGTTTTTAGCAAATTTTCCTGCTATAGAGTAAAGCAATTTTGCAAGTTTTCTAGAGCAGACATATACTTCTATGACATTGCCTCTTATTCGTTCCTTTGCAGTCTTGTCAACTATTTTACGAATAAGAAATTTGATTTCATTTATGTTGTCTTTTTCTTTTTTGTTAAGTGCAA
>JAWCLA010000005.1:3360-29312 GCA_039091855.1 Candidatus Aenigmatarchaeota archaeon
ATTAGCAGTTATATATCCTTCAGATAAATAGAATCCGATAAGCCTCATCAAATCCTTTGTGAAAAGCGGGTTGTCTTTAACTTTTGTGCTGTATGAAAATACCAGATAGTCTCCTATTTCCAGTTTTTTAGCTTCTATGTATTTCGGTTTCATTGAAAGAAGTTCCTTTTTGTTTACCATTAGCAAATTACATTTGGAAGATTTTTTTCTGGCTTTCTTCAGCCATTTCCTTTTTATTGAGAGTACAGGGTGTTCTGGTGTTACGCTGAAAGAGTTATAGGGCGATACAAATGGAACAATCTTTAAAATAGTGCCTTTATGCTCTCTTACAAAAGTTTTCGCTACCAACGTTTCCTTTCCTTTGCTGTTAACAATGCTATCTCCTTTTTCAATTAACTCTATTGCTTTCCATCTTCCACTGCTTAAAACTACCTTTTCTTTTGCTGGCAGGCAACCATACGTCTTTACCTTTATGTCCTTAATCCTCTCCTTCCCGTCCTTTCCTTTCTCAACTTTTATGTAAACTTTCATCACGTCCCCACAACGGGGGTTACCCACAGTGCCCACTCCGTCTGGGTTTTTAATCTCTCCCATATTGTGGGGATTCAGAAAATGTTCCATTACCTCCTTGGAGTACATAATTCACCTCTATTGGCTATTTCTTCTTTGGCTTTTCTTTAGCTGCTTTGTTCAGCTCGTCAACAAACTTTTTGACATCTATGCCGTGGGCTGATGCGCCCTGCTCTATTGTCTCAAAGGCGGACATTGAGCAGCCTATGCAGTGCATACCGTGTTTTGAGAACACGGGAAATGTCTGGGGAAACCTTTGCAGGACCTCGCCAAAGCTCATATCCTTTGTTATGGGGTTTCCTTCCTTTTTCCTTTTTTCTGAATCCTTCATTTTCATAAAACCACTCCTATTGTTTAGAAATAAAGCAGAACTGCATAAAATTCCGCTTTATTGTTTACCTTCTTTTCAGTTTGATAGGGCTTATCTTTCTCAGGCTTTCAACTATTGGCGGAAGCACGTCCAAAACGTATCCTATGTCTTCCTTTGTGTTGTCCTTTCCGAGAGTCATTCTGAGTGAGCCGTGTGCCTTCACGGGGCTGAGCCCTATTGCGGTGAGAACGTGGGAAGGAGTAAGCGATTCGCTTGAGCACGCGCTTCCTGTTGAGGCGCAAACCCCTTTTATGTCAAGGTGCAGCACTATTGACTCTCCTTCTATGTAGTCAAAGCCGAAATTTGTGTTGTTTGGCAGGCGATTCTGCCTTGAGCCATTCAACCAGGAGTCAGGAATTTTAAGCACACCATCTATAAGCATGTCCCTGAGTTTTGTGAGATATGCTGCTTCCTTGTCCATGTTTTTCAGGGCAAGCTCGGCTGCCTTTCCGAACCCAACTATTCCTGCCGTGTTTTCAGTTCCTGCCCTCATCTTTCTCTCCTGAGAGCCGCCTGTTATGAGAGGCTTAATGGAAACTCCGCTCCTTATGTAAAGGCAACCAACTCCTTTGGGACCGTAAACCTTGTGAGCAGATGCAGAGAGAAGGTCTATGTTCATTTTTTTCACGTCTATCGGAATTTTACCGAATGTTTGGACAGCATCAGTGTGGAAAAGTATACCATGGTCTCTGCATATCTTTCCTATCTCTGCTATCGGCTGTATGGTTCCTATTTCGTTGTTCGCGTGCATTATGGAAACAATCTTGGTTTTATTTGTTATTGCCTTCTCCAAATCTTCCGGGTTCACGAAGCCGTCTCTTGATACAGGCAGGTAGGTTACTTTCACTCCCTCCTTTTCAAGCGCTTCGCAGGTGTGGAGAATGGCATGGTGCTCGAAAGAGCTTGTTATTATATGGTCTCCTTTTTTGACAGCTCCCCTGAGCGCCATGTTGTCTGACTCGGAGCCGCCTGAACTGAAAACAATCTCGTAAGGCTCTGCGTTTATTACTTTCGCTACTTTTGACCTGCTTTCCTCTATCGCTTCCTTAGCCTCCCTGCCAAGGGAGTAAAGGCTCGATGCATTGCCATACTTTTGGCTGAAAAACGGCAGCATAGCCTCAAGAACTTCCTTTGCCACAGGTGTCGTTGCAGCGTGATCCAAATAGACCCTTCTCATATCTTCTCTCCTGCAAAAATCGCATTCAGCCTGAAACGAGCTTTATTGCCTCTTCAGGGCAGTTCGCAACGCATGAGCCGCACTCAAGGCAGTCCTGCGGCCTAGCGACAACAGACTTGTTGTTTTTTATCTCAAAAACGTTTGCTGGGCAAACGGATTTGCAAGTCCCGCAACCCGTGCACTTTTTTAAATCCACTTTGGGGAACTTGTGTCCTATTTTTCCTGGCATCGAAATACCTCCGGATTTTTAAGATTATGGAAAATATTGGATTGATGAAATAATATATGTGTTGGGTTTATAAATATAACACTGTTATAATGACCTTTCAATCAGCCTCAATTAATTATCACGCTAACCTTACATCTGTGTCAACATACTTTCTGCACAAATCCCTTAATTCCACCATCTCCTTCTCCGTGAATGGTTTTTCCGTCTCGAACTCTGGTTTAAGGGTGTTTTTCGGCCTGAACTGCTGCAGCCAGAATTTATTAGCGCCTTTCACGAGCATTGCCATCTCCTCCACATCCTCCCTCGTGTGCAAGGCAGGAAGAATTGTGCTCCTGAACTCGTGTCCAATACCTGAGTTTATTATCAGCCTTATGCTCTCTTTTATCTTTCCTGTGTCTGCTTTCACCCCTGAGGTTTTTTCATAGCTTTCAATCGGTCCCTTTATGTCCATTGCTATGAAATCCACAAGCCCTTTCTCTATGAGTTCTTTGAGCATTTCCGGATTTGAGCCGTTCGTGTCGAGCTTGGCATCGTAGCCAAGCCCCTTGATTTTTTTCATAAACTCAGGCAAATCCTTATGAATCGTTGGTTCGCCTCCTGATATAACAACACCATCGAGCCACTCTCTCCTTTCCTTAAGGAATTCCAAAACCTCTTCTTCAGGTATTGACCCAATTTCCTGTTGACACAACACGAGCTCCCTGTTGTGGCAGAAAGGGCACCTGAAATTGCACCCGCCAAGAAAAATGACAGCAGCCAGCCTTCCTGGGTAGTCTATAACCGAGTTCTTCTCGATTCCTTTTATCTCTACCATATTATCAACTTAGCGAAAAAAGTAAAAAGATTACGAAGCCATGCACCTCATCGGCTTCTCAAGCGCCTTTTTCTCCGAGAATTCCAGCCTGTCCCTGAACTCTTCCTGCTTGCCGGCATTCCAGTTCCTTACGGGCCTGAAGTATCCAACAATCCTTGTGTAGACCTCGTTCTCTCTGCCACAAGTTGGGCATATTTCAACCTCTCCCTTCTGGTATCCGTGCTCCTTGCAAATGCTGAAAGTGGGTGTTATAGAGAAGTAAGGAAGTTTTGTGTTGAACGCTATCTTCTTCACGAGGGTTTTTGCCGCCTCGCCACTTGAAAGCCTCTCACCAAGGAATGTGTGGAATATTGTCCCTCCTGTATAAAGAGGTTGTATGTCGTTCTGGTGCTCAAGAGCCTTTACCAAGTCGTCTGTGTAATTCACTGGCAGTTGGGTTGAATTTGTAAGATATGGTTCCTTCTCTCCTGCGGTGTATATGTCCGGATACATCTGCTTGTCAAGCCTGGCAAGCCTGTATGAAGTCGATTCGGCAGGCGTTGCCTCCAGGTTGTAAAGGTTTCCTGTCTCCATCTGGAACTGCCTTATCATATCCCTCATAAATTTAAGGACCTTTATCGTGAATGCCTTTCCCTCCGGTGTTGAGATGTCCTTCTTCAGGAAGTTGACGCAGCACTCGTTCATTCCACACAGGCCGATTGTTGAGAAATGGTTGTTGAACGTTCCCAAGTATGTCTTTGTATAAGGCATAAGCCCGTTCTGTAGGTTTTTCTCAATAACCTTCCTCTTTATCTCCAAAGCGTCCCTTGCCAAAAGCATATAGTGCTTAAGCTTATCGAAGAACTCCTCCTCGCTCTTTGCCTCATAACCAATCCTGTTCATGTTTATTGTGACCACTCCTATGGAACCCGTGTTGTCTCCAGGTCCCCACATGTTTCCAGGCCTGTTCATAAGCTCTTTCTGGTCTATATTAAGCCTGCAGCACATTGCCCTTATCGCACCTGGGTCCAAGTCGCTTCCAACATAGTTCTGGAAGTATGGAGTCCCGTATTTTGCTGTCAGCTCGAAAAGCAGCTTTGCATTCTCGCTTTCCCAATCGAAATCCTTTGTCACATTGTAGGTGGGTATGGGGAATGTGAATATTCTTCCGTTCGCATCGCCTTCCAGCATCACCTCAAGGAATGCCTTGTTTATCATGTCCATCTCCTTCTGGCAGTCCCCATAAGTGAAGTCCTGCGGCTTTCCGCCAACTATTGCTGGCTCGTTCTTCAAATCCTCGGGAACAGTCCAGTCAAACGTGAGGTTAGAAAACGGGTATTGTGAATTGCCGCTTATAAAAACCTTTCCATTTCTTCTAACAATTACTGTGCCGTTGGTCGTCGTCGGACACCACACCATCCCATCATAGTCAACATCCTCTATTCTCCCCACCTGCGTAAAATCATGCTTTATAATTCTTACAGTATAAATCCCGTTTTCGTTCAAAGAACATGTGCTTCCCCATCCTGCCTTTACAGCAAGCTCCTGAAATATATCTGCATCCTCTTTCTTCTTTGTATAAATCTTATTCTCCTTTGACCAGCCATCTGCTCTCATATAAGTTTCAAGGAATTCTCTTGCCTGCTCTGTTGAAAGATCTCTTACTGCAGAAGGAACATCTTTCTTGTATTCAGGAAAGAATTGTTTGTAAATTCTTTTTGAATCTGGTCTGCTTAGCCTGAATCTTACGCAGTTTCTTTTTCCGGTATATCCAGAAGCTCTCATCATCTCATCAAAATTAATTCCAAGATTACCAAGGGTCCCTCTTATTTCAACGCAGTTTTCAGGATTAATTTCAGCTGACTGGTGTATTGCTGTCCTTTCATTTTTGCAAAGACTGCCCTCTGAAACTATCCAAGATAAAAGGTTTACCATGTCTGAATTCATTTCCGTGCCTTTGAATCTTCCTCCCAATGGCACAAGCGGCGTCTTGGTTTTCAGTTTATCTGCCTCCTCAAATACGTATTTAGACTCAGAAATCCCTTTCTTGTAATTATGTATTCTTCTTAGAACCCTGTGATTAGGAGTGACCAATTGATCTGTTATCCTATTTACCAGTCTCTTCATCTTGCCTTTATAGTGATATTTTGTCATTCTCAGAACAGGCAGGTATTCTATTTCCTCGCTTTTCATATTAAATGTGGCTATTAACTCTCCTTCTTTTAAATTTACACCCCTTTTCCATCCATCCTTGGTAAGGATTTCTGTATCCTCACTAAAGCATCCCCACCTTGAAGGTATATTAAGTGAGAAAACGAGCTGCTGCATGTTCTGCTTTACTGCCTTGTAGTCAAGCTTCTCAACCTTCACGAAAGGCGCAAGGAATGTGTCAACGCTTGAGAATGCCTGAGCGCCTGCGAACTCCATCTGCAAGCAGCCGATATAGTTTACCATCTGGTGAACAACCGTTGAAAGGTGCTTTGCCGGCTTGCAGTCAACCTTGTTCGGAACACCGCCAAAACCCCTCACGAGAAGGTTCTTTAGGGACCAGCCGGCACAATTGTGAGCCAAAATACCATTGCATAAAAACGTGTGGGTTTTTGTAGTAATGTCATAAACAAATTCACTGTCATTTTTTATATACTCTATCTTCCTTAAGCTGCTGAACTGCTTTTTCTTGTAGAATTTCTTGGAATATTTGAAATCCCTTCCTATTTTCAGGCTTTCGGTGAAAAGATGTGATTTCTCCTGCGGTATGAATAATGTGAGGGAATAAAGCTGCTTTCTCGGGGAGATTATGGTTTCCTTATATTTTCTCTCCCCAAAAGACTCGATTGTGCATAATGATGAGTTTATCCTTTGACATTCCAACCAAAACTGGATTTGGCTAAGAAGGGTCTTCGAGGTCATTCTTATGTTTACTCTTGATACCCATGGATCATCATTCCTAACAGCACCATCACCATCTATGATCCCTGATATCATACCGCCGATAAATTCAGGGTTGTAATTCATAAAGTCGATAGGAAGATTCTTGTTTTCCGAGTATGGTCTGATAGTTGCAAATAGTGTCTGCATATCATGTGGAAGGCTGTTTATTGGAACATCAAGTATCATACTGCCTTCAATATGCTGTATACCGGCATTAGAACTTCTCTGTGAAAGGTTGTAGGCTATTCCGTTAATGTCAAGATATGAAACAAGCTTTCGGAAAACAGCGTCTTCAGCTGCCATCTCGAAGCTAAGGTACCCTTTTTTGTAATACCCTTCTGATATGAAAAGTCCTATGAACCATCCATCAATTGCGGCCATGTTGATTTTATTATGTGGGCTCAACTCAAAATTGGGTGTTATGACATAATTATTAAGGGTTATTTCGTCCGCGCGTTTTTCCTTTCTGCTATAAAATTCCGGAATAAAAACAGGTAGACTAAAGTTTGATTCACATGACTTGCACCTGTAATAGTCCTTCTCACCATCCTTTAATCTCTTTCTGGACCTTGTTTTAATTATATTTATTGAGTTGCATACAGGACAGGCAGAATTCTTGGTATCATCAAGGGTGATGAAGGGATGGTCTGCTGTGACTATTATATTGTGTCCATTGAACGAATTGAATGATATAAGAGGCTTGTCTGACTTGTGCCTAAGCAACCTCTCTATGTCGGTCCATCCACCTTCATCAAGAATTTCATAGTCAGTTGAATATTTTATCTCGAATCCGTTATCTGTTTCTATAGGGGTATCAACGAGGTCAAAAAGCTGCTCAAGGCTAAGCGTAAGTATATCTTTTGTTTTCTTGTGCCTGACCACAACAACCTCATTCCTGTAAAAGGAATACCCTATCACCCCGTGTGACAAATCGTGTATGTGGAAATATCCCTTCCTGTGAGCCTCCGCAATCGCAGGGGTGTACATCCTTGTAAGGTTGTAGTTGGCCATAACCTTTCCCGCTGCATAAAGAAGCAGTCCTGAAAATGAGTATTGCTCGTTGCTGTTCTCCCTTACCCTCCAGTCTTCCTGGTTTATGTAAGAGTCAATTGTCTGCTCAACATCCACAAATGTTGACTTTGTTTCCCTTATCTTTGCCTGCTGCTCCCTGTAAAGTATGAACGCCTTAGCCGTCTTCGCGTGTCCGTTCTCTATCAGTATCTTCTCAACTATGTCCTGTATCTGCTCAACCTGCGGTGGGTTCTTGTCAGTAAACCTTCCTTCCAGTGCCTCTACAACCTTGTCGGCAAGCCCCTCTGCTATGCTTTTGTCAGTCCCTCCAACAGACTCAGCTGCCTTCCATATAGCGTTTACTATTCTTTCCCTGTCAAACTTCACTACCGTTCCGTCCCTTTTTATGACATAATGAAGTTTCGGCTTCAGTCCGAGCCTTTCCCTTTCCTCTGCGAGCTTCTTCAGCTCTGCCTCAAATGATGTTATGTCAGTGAATTCCTTGTAAACAGAAGCGTATCTTATGTATGCAACCTTGTCGGTCTCCTTCAGCTTCTTCATCACAAGCTCTCCTATGAATTTTGTAGAAACCTCTGGCTTCTCCGCCTTCCTAAGTTCGCTTTCAATCTCGTCCACTATCCTCTCTATCTGCTCTTGTGTTATTGTCCTTTTCTCGCAGGCCTTTGTTATGCTTGTCTGCAGCTTTCTCCTATCATAATTTTCCCTTCTGCCGTCCTTCTTTATCACCGCCAAGTCAACGGCCTCAACCCTCTCGTAAGTCGTGAACCTCTTCCCGCATTTCTCGCACTCCCTTCTCCTTCTCGTAATCATTAGATCAGAAGTCTCCCTCTTGTCAATTACCTTGTTTTCCTCAGAACCGCAATAAGGGCATTTCATATATTTCGCCTCCTGACAATTCAATCTCAACGACTTGACGGGGAAGGTGTCTCCTGACACCTTCAGGCAAGGTTTCGCCTCCTGACAATTCAATCTCAACGACTTGACGGGGAAGGTGAGTCACAGACTGATATAAAGTCTGTCACCTTCAGCCTGTTTGTCCCCGTTATAGCTTTGGCTGGATGTAGTAAAGCCTAAAAAAACAAACGGGGAGAGGGTGGGAAAGGCAAACTACCACTTGGTCATAATAACACAAGCACTTGTGCCTTATCCCACGCTCCAACACAACATCTTGTAGTAAACTATTTTACTTAAGGTATTTAAATAAATTTGGATTGTTGAAAAGATATTTCTAAAAATCTCCTTTGTTGTGAAGATTTTTTCGTTTTTGACTTTCAACTTTCTCCCAGAATTTCACAACGCTTTCCCATTCTGTTATCGAAACAGGCCTGTTTATATCAGGAAATCTCGAAGCCCTCCAGCAAGGCCTGTATTGAGATAGTATATTCACATAGGTATTCTTTCCGATTTCCTGCGCTATCCAACTGAGTACAGGTTTTGCATCGCATTCTATATGGCCAGGCATCACCAAAACCCTTATCATCAAGTCGCTGTCCTTCTTCGCAGCCAGATGGTTCCTCTTTGCCGCCTCTGGATAGTTTTGAGTTTGGCTGAGTCTCCTTCCGCACTCTTCTTTGAAATACCTGAAATCAAGCAGGTAGACATCAACTATTCCCCTAAGAAGTTCTGCTGTCTTCTCAGAATAGTAGGCATTGGAATTGAAAACAATTGGAATGTTCCCCTCTGCCTTTTCCAACACCTTCAAAATGAAGGGGACATAGGGAGTCGGGTCTCCACCGACAAAATTTATGTTTTTACATACAGGAGCCATGCTCTCAATCCATTCTGCAACCCTTTCGATGGTCCAACTTTCTCCCACCTGATAGAAAATGCTCGCAGGAGCGTTTTGGCAGTAGCAGCAACGCATTGTACATCCAGATTCAAAAAGCGTTGCCGAGGGTATAAGCTCCTCTTCCTCTCCCCAATGCGTATGCGCTCCAAAAATCTTCCACTCCTTTCCGACGCCACAGAATCCAATCTCGCCTTCCAGCCTGTTAACCCCACACTTCCTCTCGCACAACTCACATTTTTCAAGGATTTTCCAAGCTTCCTTTATTTTCTTTTGAAGCAGGCCTGTTTCCTTGGCAATATGGAATCTGGGCTTCTCCTTTCCTTCCAGAATCCGCTTGTAGTGTGGAAGCAAATGCAATTTCATAAGAAAGAATTAACCAATGGAGTTTATATGGGATAACACCCACTTATTTATATTTTTATTGAGAGTAACTTCATTAAGGAGTTTTTGAATCTCGCATCTGATTTTTGCAAGCTGGTCTTCCACAGCCACAATCTAAAGGTCATGCACATACAGCAGGCGACCAATCCCTGTGCAGTCAGGTGCAAATCCTTTATTGACAACTGAAAAGGATGAAACAAGAGACAGGAACGCAATCAGGGTTAGAATTGCAGAAACATAATTCTTGATTTTGTGTGCATACGCTTGCAAAATTATTAACCTCGTTTCAAACCCTACTGAACAAATGCTCCCCCTTCCTTGGTTTTCCCTCAAACCTCTTTCTGAATTTCAAGTCCCTAAACGTGCCTGCCTTAACACCAAGTTGAGCGTTCAGCCTTTCAGAAGTTTCTGGCATGAAGGGACTTATCAGGATTGATATAACCCTGAGCGACTCCAAAAGATTATAAACAACGCTCTCCAGCTCCTTGCCTTTCAGCTTCCAGGGCTCCTTCTCATTTATGTATTTGTTAACTGCCCTAATGAAATCAAAAATCCCAGTCACGGCGTGATGAAGCTCTACATTATCTACATACTTCTCAATTTTTTTGAAATCAAGGTTTCTTGAAAGCTCGTCCTTTCCCTCAAACTTGTCCAGTCCTGATTTCTCCGCTAACGTGAGCACCCTGCTCGCAAGGTTTCCCAAATCAGAAACAAGCTCACCGTTTATCCTCTGGACTAAAGCCTTCTCGGAGAAATCACCGTCATCCCCCAGAGGAATCTCCCTGACAAGGAAATATCGCACTGTATCCACCGGGTATTTCTCCATAAGCTTCATAGGATCAACGACGTTCCCTTTGCTCTTGCTCATCTTCTCCCCGTCTATAGTGAGCCAGCCGTGGGCGAAGACCTTTTTCGGAAGGGGGAGCCTGCAGGACATAAGGATGGCTGGCCATATCACGGAATGAAACCAAAGGATTTCCTTTGCCATAAGATGGATGTCTGCCGGCCAAAGCTTCCTGAAATTCTCGCCAGGATAGCCTATGCCACTCAAATAATTTGTTAAAGCGTCCACCCAAACGTAAATAACGTGTTTTGGATCTCCTGGATATGGAATTCCCCACCTGACAGTTTCCCTCGTTATGCTCAAATCCCTTAATCCAGCCTGCACCCTGTTTATTATTTCCTGCCTTCTGTTTTTGGGAGAGATGAATTCTGGGTTCTTTTTGTAAAAATCCAGAAGTTCAGACTGGTATTTGCTCAGCCTGAAGAAGTATGACTCCTCCTTAACCTTCTCCACTTCCCTCCCGCATTCAGGGCATTTGCCATTGACGAGCTGAGTTTCTGTCCAGAAGCTCTCGTCTGGTGTGCAGTACCATCCCTCGTACTCTCCCTTGTAGATGTCCCCTGCTTTCTGCATAAGCTTTACTATCTCAACAACAACTCTTCTGTGCCTCTCCTCTGTGGTTCGTATGAAATCGTCATTGGATATGTTCAGTTTCTTCCACAACTCCTGAAACCTCTTTACGACAGAGTCAGCAAACTCCTTTGGCTCCTTTCCTGCATTCCTTGCCGCTGTCTCAATCTTCTTCCCGTTCTCGTCAGTCCCTGTGAGAAAGAAAACATCCTCCCCCTTCAGCCTGTGCCACCTCGCCAAAACATCAGCAACGATGGTAGTGTAGGCGTGCCCTATGTGTGGGATGTCATTGACATAGTATATTGGGGTGGTGATGTAGAACTTTTTGTCAGGCTTTGGCTTTTTAACAGTCTTTTTATTCAATTTAACACCTCTAAGAAATTGTGGAAACATTGCAATTTATGTTTTCGCATATAATATTTTCAATTTCATTTTCGCTCATTTTTCCATAGAGTCTATGATTTATTATCATTGCTGGAACGGATTTTACTTCATAAGCATCCTTAACTAGCCTTATTGCCGGTTCATCAAGGTAAAAGTCAATGGCATAGACCATAACTCCCTGGTATCTGCTCTTCATGTCCTGCAGAATTGAATCCTGGTCATCGCATTCAGGGCAGTTTCCAGAATATATGTAAAGTATGGGGAATATTTCTGAGGTGCATCTCTCCCTTATGCTCTTAGCCACCATCCATGCCTTCAACGAAAGAAAATCTGCCTCTCTCTTTAACTCATAGAATTGGGGGTTGTTAGGACTTGTTGATTTAAGTTGGTTTACCATATCATAAAGATTATATGAAAGGCTGCCCATAGTGGAATACATGAGCTTGCAGTCTACTTTCTCCCCTGCTATGAACATCTCCTGCAGCTGCATATTCTCCACCTCGTTCCTGAGCCGATCTATCTCGCTTTTTGTGTAAACCATACCCGTCCTTTCAGAGAAGTAGCCAATAACGAAACCTGCCCCAAAAACGAGAACAAACATAATCAAAAGGAATGGGAAGGGATTTTTCATAATATCGTTTATATTATAAATACTTAATTAATATTAACTTGGTGCTAATATGGACTGGGTGGTTTTCGGGAAAATGATGTTTTATGTGTGCATAACACCTCTTATAATCTATTCCCTCAAGTTCTATGCTTTGGCAATATCCAGCATTTTCTACAAATATAAATGTCCATGGAAGGATTCAAAAAAGCCCCTTCCGAAGGTATCAGTTCACATTCCTGTCTACAATGACCCTGTTGTGGTCGAGTGCGTCAAAAGGTGCCTGAAATTTAACTATCCAAAAAGCAAGTATGAAATAATAGTGATAGATGACAGTACGGATGGGGAAACCTCAAAACTGCTAAAGGATCTAAAAAAGCGAAACAGGGGGTTCAAGATTTTGAGAAGGGATTCCAGAAGGGGATTCAAGGCAGGGGCTCTAAACGATGCCACAAAAATCTCAAAGGGAGACATAATTGTTGTATTTGACTCCGACTACAGGCCGGAAAGGAATTTCCTCAAAAAGGTAGTCCAGCCGTTCCTGCAGAGCAAAAAAATCGCCTTCGTCCAGACAAGGTGGGACTACATTAACCCCAAAACAAACAGGATTTCCCGCCTAGCGATGACATCTTATTCTGCCTTCCACCAGTGTTCTATGCCCATAAAGGAAAAAATAGGCACTGCCATATTCTGCGGGACTGGGGGGGCAATAAGGAAGGACGTCCTTATAGAGGCTGGCGGATGGAACGAGAAAAACATAGGGGAGGACATAGACCTAACTGTAAGAATTCTGAAGAAGGGTTACAGGCAGGCTTACCTTCCTTATGTCAAGAGCAAGGGAGAGGTTCCTGAAACAATTAAGGCTTTCGTTAAGCAGCAGCAAAGATGGGCATATGGGACAACAAAGGTTATGAAAGACTACCTTGGTGGTATAATAAAGTCATCAGATCTAACAAGAGCGCAAAAGATAGACATGATTTTCATAGTTTCAGGTTTTCTTGTTTTTCCTTTTATTTTGGGTGTGACTGTTTCAACTATGATAGTTATGTCACCTTGGTTTGGTCCTAACACAACGGGAATGCTGTTGGATATTGAAGGAATTTCTCGCTCTGTGAAGCTTGCGATATCGGATATGTTCTCCTTGGAAGGAATAGCAATCCTCGTCTTGTCCTGTGGTTACATATTTGAGTGTGCTGTCGCAATGATAAAGACAAAGAATTACAGGAACCTCACAATATTGCCCTATATTTTTGCAGTGGGATTTATTGTTCAGGTAACCAACACGATAGCGGTTTTCAAGGCGCTTCTTGGAATAGAGCAGGGGTTTTACAGGACTCCAAAATCATCATACAGGGGATAGCATCGAATCTGCCTAAATAAGTAAGAATACACCTGCTATTTTTCCTATTAAGTAGCCAAAAACAACTGAAAGAGAGATTGCTCCCAGCAGCATCAAATAAAAACCTTTCCCTTTAATGTCGAAAACCCTTCCTATGAACGATCCTGTGTAGGAGCCTACGCCAGTGAGAGGAAGTGCAATGAGGAAAAACAACACAATGTTACCATATTTCTGAAACCATTTTTCTGCTCTTTTCATTGCCTTTTCTTTCCTTCTTTCCAGGAATCTCTCAACCCTTTTGGGAAGTGATCCCTTGTCCAGTATTTTAATAAATGCCAAAACGCTCAGGAAGTTGAGAAGCACGCACAGAGGAATGTAGATAAGCTCGTTGTAATAAAAAAAGTACGAGCTTGCCCACATAGCCTCTATTCCCGGTACCATTGAAAGAAGAACCACAGACTCCTGCATAAAATCATCCTGAAAACTTCTGACTGATTATGTACAAGGCTAGCTTTAAGCTTTGACCCAAAGGCATGCCTGGATAGTCCATATACCTGACCCTTACAGGAACCTCAATAACTTTCATTCCTTTCCTTTTCGCCTTTATCAGCATTTCAGTTTCAAATTCGTATCTGTTCTTTTCCAAACCAAGACTTTCAAAAGAACTCTTTCTAACTGCCCTGAAACCGCACAGTACATCCCTGTATTTCGATTTTGTTATCGAGTTCACGAGGGCTCTCGCAAACCAGTTTGAAAGCCTCCTCTGGAATGGAACATCCTTCATATTCCTTGTTCCTATTACTATATCATATTCATCAAGCTTTTCAACAAGCTTAGGTATCTCCTCTGGGTAAAACTGCCCGTCAGCGTCAATAAAAATTATTTTATCGGTTTTTGCCTTTTCAACCCCAAAACGGCAGGCAAAACCCTTGCCCATGTTCTTTTCCAACCTGTAAACCTCGCAGCCGAGTGATTTTGCAATCTCCTCCGTGTTGTCTGATGAGCCGTCGTCTATAACTATTATTTTATAATCCCTTGAAACCCCTGATATCTTTCTTATCACTTCACCTATCTTTTTTGCCTCGTTCTTTGCTGGTATGAGAATCGTGACGTCTTTCATACCAATTCTATAACTTATAATTTTATAATACAAGATATTGGATATGCAAGTGAAAAGCAATAAAAGTCATTTGATTGCAGCTTTCTTTGTGGGTTTTGTTGTTTCAATCTCTCCTCTCTTGATAAGGTGGGGTGTTGGAATTCCTGGAATAATCGGCTTCCCTACCTACTATCACCAAAGAATTGCTGGGTACATAGTTGAGGGAAGCTTCAATTGGTATGACCCGCTCAGTTTTGGGGGCAGGAATTACACATATCCGCCTTTGTTTTCATATATGCTTGCAGGATTCGCTCTTCCATTCGGGCTCGAAATTGGCGGAGTCATAATGATGGGCCTGTTGGGAGGTCTCACAGCAGTCATATGTTTCCTGATAGCAATAGAATTGATAGGAAAAAACAAGTGCAAATTGTTCATTGCTGTACTTCTTTCCTCGCCCGCATTCATATTTCTTTTCTCCCACCTTTCCACGCGTTCGCCTCCAATTCTTTTGGGGCTTCTTGGAATATACCTAACTATCAAGAAAAAGGCCTGGTGGGTTGTTTCGCTTCCCCTTTTCCTTTCCTTCGTTTTTCACCCTGAAACAGGCTTGTTTTTTTCCTTCCTTTGCTTTATTGCAACCAAAAATTATCTGAACAGCCTGAAAATGGTTTTGTTGGCAATTCTGGCTGCCGGGATTTTCTGCTTGCCATTCTTCTTAGCTTATGGCCTTCCACAACCAAACGCCATACACGAGGATTATGCATATAGAGGATATGGATTGGAATCATTCAACATTCGCTTTTTTGCCTGGGAAACAGGGGAAAACTATGATAATGTTGCTCTCCTTGTTTTGATTTTTTCTCTTGCAGGATTTTACTTTACGAAAAACCGCTTTACGAGAATATGGCTGGTCGTCTCACTAATTGTTGCACTTGCTTCCACAAGACTGCTTTTATACCTAGTTTTTCCTGCCACAATTCTTGCTACAACAGGGATTTACAAAATATCAGAGAAAAAGAAATATAGAAAATTTCTGCTCGGAAGCTTCCTTGTTTATTCTGTGGTTATTGGGGTGTGGTCTGCATTTGCCTTCGGTACATCTTACCCAACCAAGAGCCAGACAGAAGCCATGCTCTGGATAAAGCAAAACACACCTGAAAACGTGACTGTTATAGCCGACTGGGCGCACGGGCACTGGATAACGGGAATCGCCTACCGCAAGACATTTGTGGACGGATATGCCGAGTATGCCCCGCAAGCGGACAAGAGGATGGCAGAGTTAAAGGAGTTTTACAAAACCTGCAAAATTCCCGAGGGCTATGGGATAGAATACGCCTATTTTGAGGACTGGTTCATAAAGAGCCAGAACATAACCTGCCTTGACAGATTCCGGAAAGTATACGACAAGGACTGGATTTATGTTTTTAAGCTTCAGTAGCCTTTTTTTGCAATGGCTGATTTAATCCACTTCGTCCATTGGTTATAAATCCTGTCTGGCTCCGCTGCCCCTGTTTCCTCCCTTAACTGTTCCTGTATGAGATGGAACATCTGGTTTGACTTTACAACCCAAGGGGCTTCAAGGATGTCAGGGTTTTTTGTCTTTTCTGAAATCTCCACCATGGTTTGCTTTATCTTTGCCCTCAGCTGTATGTTCTCCCAAACCGCTTCCCAGTCCCCGCTCCACTCCTTTACATAAGATGCAATCCTGTTAAGGATTTCTGATTCCCCATTCAGAAAGGTTGATGTCGGCTTCAACGTGTCCTCCTTGCCTGAGTATTCCATAAGATTGACAAAGGCTCCCTCCTTGGTGGGATTTTTTTCCCACTCCTTTCTGACCTCGGTAATCTCTGTCATTCTCCTGAACCTGTGCATGCCGTCCGCAGAGCGAAGTGACTTGCATATGGGGATTATGTCAGTTGCCTTGAAAGAGGTTGGTGGGACACCGAGGTCGTTTACGACCCTGTCATACACTCCGTAAGCTGATTCTCCGTGTATTGTCCCTGCAACCACATTTGACAAGGCGCCTATCCTCATTGCCTCGTAAAGGGTTTTTGCCTCCACAGACCTGACCTCGCCAACTATAAGGGCAGAGTCACCAAGCCTCAGGGCGGTCCTCAATGCCTCGTCAGCAGGCATCTCTGTCTCCACCCTTGTTATCACAGAACGGGATTTCAGCCTTTCAATGTTGTAGTGGAGTTCTTTCAGCTGATCAACCGGAAGTTCTAACGTGTCCTCGATAGTAACTATCCTTGTTTTTGGAAGCATCTCCAGCATAAGAGAGCCTAACACAGATGTTTTTCCTGCACCCCTTCCTCCCGCAACCAGAATGCTGACAGCACCATCAACGAGGAATGAAAGCAACCCCGCTGCAAGAGGATTAAGCATCTTTGTCTTTATGAAAAGCGGAAGCGTCCAGGGCCTGTCCCTGTGCCTTCTTATGGCAAAACCTATGCCGTGGGGAGAAAGCGTCCTTGTTATTACACAAAACCTCGCGTTTCCTCCTGGGACGCCAACATCCGTGTCCAATACAGGATTCGCCTCGTCCAAAGGCCTTCCTGAATGAATCCTTAGTCTCGTTGCCCAGCTTTCGGCATCCTCCATGCTCGGTATAAGGTTGGTCTTGCACTCTTCCCAGTCCTGATGATATATCATTATGGGCTGGTTTTCGACAGGAGAGTTAACATAAATGTCCTGTATCTTCTCGTCAGCCAGGAGGATTTCAAGTACACCCAATCCTGCTGTGTATCGGGTGAGTATTGTCGCTATTTCTTCTATGTCAGCCAGGCTTAGCGATATGCCCATGCTGTCTGCCATCTCCCTTATCATATCCTTTCCTATGCTGTAGAATATGTCCCTGACGTTCTTGGATTTAACGAACTCGACGCTTTTTGGCCTGTGAGCTGCCATGTATTTCCTTGCAGCGTCCAAAACAGAATATTTCTCCTCAGATAGCTTGAATTCCGGGGGTATTACATGGTAAAAGTAACCCGCATGACCAGGGACCTTGAAAATCTCCACATCCGTTTTACCTACCTTGTACCTGTCGACAGACCTGCCGCCTTCCGGAGGGGCAATCATATACCTGGTAAGCATGAAATTCGGGCGCACGCTCGGGCTGAATATCTGCCTGTAAAGAGACCTGTCACCTATATGGTAGCCAGCTATGTGTGGTTTTGCCAATGTTATGAGCTTTGTTGACTCGAGCTTTTTTCTCAGAACCTCGAGGATGTTGTCCCTGTAATGGACAAGGCAGTCATAACATTTACTGCTTGTTGCCTTCTTAATCTTTATGTTTACTATCCTTATTTCCCTAACAAGCTCAACATAAGCCCCTATCGGGTCTCTCCTTAGAAGGTCTATCACTATCTCGTGAAGCTTTGACATCCTTCCTGGATAGCATTTCTCGCATTCCGCTATGTTGATGTTCTTTCTTGATATCAGCCTGCTCCTTATCACCTCTTCAATAACCCTCGCTATCTCAACGAGCATTCTTGTCTGCTCGTAATCATACTCATATTCGCGGTTTTTTGCGAGAACAATGGTGTTTACCTTCTTGACCTCAAGCAGCTTGTCTATCGTTCTTGCCATGCACTCTTCGAAATCCTCTATCGAGGCTCCGAATAAACAACCGATGCAGTTTACCCTTAGTTTCATCCGCTCTTCATCATACTCATAGTCGCAAACAGCCACGTGTCACACCCCAAAATAACAAGTATTTGAATATTTATTACTCGGCTGACTAATATAATATATTGCCGCTGAAACATTTTCTGATTTGATGGTTTCAGCTGTATGGAATGTTTTAGTGATAAAATGCCTGCTCAAAAAAAGCCAAAAACCATTGGAATGATAATAAACGAGATTGTGGAAAGGCTGAACAGCGACACGCAGAGGCTCAGGGTTCTCGAGCAGTCCTATGACTCGGTTAATGAAAGGGTGAATATGATTGAGCAGGCAATCCTGCAGAACAAAAGGGAAATGTTGAAGTCATTCTCGTCTCTGGATACTAAACTATCAGCCCTTGATGACAGGATTACAAGAGTGGAAAATACGATAAAGGAAATTGTGGAAAGGGTTAAAAAGCTCGCAACCACAGCCGAGTTGAAGGAGCTGGAAAGCCTCATAGAGATATACAATCCCGTAAAATCAAACTTTGTCACAAGGGAGGAGCTTGACAAAATACTGAAGGAAAGGAAGAAACAATAACATTACATAAACATTACGTATGTAAATAATATATAGCGCGAATCCAAAATTATTACAATATGGTGGCAGTTCACAAAATTGCGTGATTGGGATGAAGCTTTTGTCTTTTGGAAAGAAAAAACATACCCCTGCAATGCCTTCACCCACGGAGCGTGTTATTTCCCTTTCTTCACAGGGGCTTTCCGAACCAGAGATAATACAGGTTATGAAGGAGGAGGGTTACACTCCTGTCCAGGTTGATAATGCACTTAAAGAGGCTTTGAGAGGGGCTGCTACAGGCTCAGGATATGGTATGCAAGCTCCCCAACCAAGATATGCACCTGTCCCTTCTCCAAGAGAATACTACCAGCCCCCTGTCCCGAGAAAAACAATGCACCCTGCGTACGCAGAGTCTAATGAGCCATATCCCCAAGAGGAATATCAGCCACAGGCTCATCCAAGGGCGTACTCAAAAATAGAACCCTCTGTACCAGAGCCCCCGCTTGATTTTGAGGATTTCAAGAGGTCAAACAGTAGTCTGGGTTTTCCTGAGATACCAACACCCGAAAAAGAGCCTGTGCGCGAAATTCCTTCCATCAGGCCTAAAAGATTTGCGCCTGAGGAAACAGAAGAGGAAATGGAGGAAGAGGAGGAATTCAGGCCGCTTCCGAGGATAAGAAGGGAGAGAACGAGAAGCGAAGTCAGGGAGGAAAGGAAGCGCGCATTCGAGGAGCTGGCAGAAAGCGTTGTGGAGGAGAAATGGGCTGACTTCAGGAAAAGGATAGGAGAGATAAACAGCAGGTTTCAGGAAATAAATGAAAGGGTGTCTGCACTTGAGGAAAAGATATCCCAAATGCAGGGAGAGAAGAGGACAGATGTGGTGGAAATAGAGCAGAAATTAGACTCCTACAAGCATACAATGGACGAGATAGACACGAGGATGGAGGCTATCGAAAAGGCAATGAAGGACAGCCTTACCCCAATGATGCAGACCCTAAGGAGCCTTTCGGAAACGATAAAGGCACTGAAAGAGAGGAAGGGCTGACAGAATCTCTTTTGTCTAGAAATTGTTTTTTATTTAGGTTTCTCTTCCTTTGGTTTCTCTTCGCCCTGTGTCATAAACCACATCGCAAGGGCTATTATTATGATTACTATTATGAAGGTTGTGAAGTCAGAGTTTACTATGAAAGATGGAACGTTTATGAACCAACCACCGCCAGCCCCGAAAAACACTATTATTCCGATTAGTATTATCGCGAAAATAAGGAACCACTTCATATAAGTTCCACTGAAAACCTCGTGCAACCTGAATCCTGCCAATCCTAACAGTATTGCTATCACGAGTATTCCTGAAGCAACAACAAGCGTTGTTCCGCCAAGGGATGCGAAGAAGCCAACAATCATAGGCTCTGAGCTTGCGTAAAGCATCACAAAGAATGAGAGAATGATTGAAATCAGCCCAACAGGACCTTTCTTTAGTTTATCACCTAAAGCGTATGAAAGGGTTCCGTAAATTACTGCCAGAGCAAGAAGGAACGGGAACAAGTATTGGAATAGTCCAAGGTTCTGCATCGAATTGACAAACGTGTTGAAATCAAAAGCCATATTATTTTATTGTCCGCAAAGGTTTATAAAGTTACTTTGATTGCGTTATGAACCAGGCGGAAAAGCCGAGTATTGCAAGAAGCATCGCTATCGTAAGTATTTCTGTGCTTTCCAGGAAGTTCGTCCCGAATATTGCCGCTCCTGCGGAAACGGCGAATATTATTATACCTATCAAAAAAATCGAGCCCGTGAACACCCACTTTGCCTTCTCGTTCTTTGTTATGTCCTCGAACTTTATGCCTATCAGCCCGAGAAGTATTATTATTCCGAGAAGCCCTGCTGCCACTATCAAAGTGAAGCCAAACGCATTTCCGAAGAAAACCACAATCCTAGGATTCCACAGAGAGAAAAGCATAACGAAAAGTCCCATAACTATGGATATCAAAGCCCTTGCGGACTTCTCAAGCTGCTTCTCCATAGCGTAAGAAAGCACACCATAAGTTAATGCAAGCGTAAGAAGGAATGGAAAAAGGTAAAGGAATATTCCCATTTTCTCGAGCCCGAGAATCATTGGCGGAAAGGGATTGGTTAATGCCATACATTTCGCCTTGCAACAATTCAATTTGCCGTTTTTTAACTTCCTGACTTGACGGAGAAGGCAGTTACACTGCCTTCCAATTGCACTTCGCCTTGTGACAGGTTTTCTATTCAATAATATTTGTGAATGTAGGCTTATATTTCTTGATTTCAAAATCCAAAGATTTACAATAAGCCATTCTATTGTATATTTCAACCTTTGCCTTTGTGCCTCAGTCCCCTTGCCTTCTTTCCCGCTGATGTCAAGCCACGGAAAACCCTACCTTTCTGGTTTTTTCTTGCTATCCAGTTTATGTTCTTGTCTGCCTTTATTGAGGGGTGGTTCGGGTCAACCAGTATGCACTCGTACCACTTGTTTTTTCCGTCCTCGCCAACCCAGTAGGAGTTTAGGACACGAAGGTTTGGGAATTTTCTTGCTGCCCTTTCCTCTGCAACGACCTGCCAGGATTTCCCCAAGGGATAAAACCTTCCTGATGCCTTTGGCCTCCTTCCTCCTGCGGGCTTTGGTGTTTTTCTCCTTCCCCTAGGGACCTTGACCCTGACAACAACAAATCCCTGCTTCGCCTTGTAGCCAAGCTCCCTTGCCCTTCCAATCCTTGTGGGCTTTTCTATCCTCTGAATGGATTTCTCCTTTCTCCACTGGACAAGCATATTCTTCCAGTTCGGCATTTCCTTCGGGGTTTTCCAAAGTTTTTCCATCTGCCTGTAAGCGCTTTCCATAAAACCACGCTTATAAAATTGGAACAATCAACATATTTAACCTTAACAGCGATATTTATTGCAATAAATATATAAATGAAACGCTATAAATTATAAGTGATGAAAATATGAATGCAGCAGTAAAAATTCTTATAGGGCTTGTCTTCATAGCAATCGGCCTTGTACTGCTAATAGACTCGGTCATACCAATTATGGGAACAGCAGGAACATTAGGAATAAACTGGTTCAACAATCTCATAATAGTTCTTACGGGTGTGATTCCGGCATTCCTTATACTGCTCGGTCTTTTCGTGGTATGGCTTGAGATAGACGAGATAAAGGCCGAAAGGGAATTGAAGAGGGAAGAGGAGAAGGCGAAAAAGGAAGAAGAGAAGGCAAAGAAAAAGAAGAAGTGATTTCTTCCTTTATTTTTTCAAATTTCTTTTTTAGTTTTGTTTATGGTTTTTAGCAAGTCTGCAATTACGACAATAAGGAAGATTTTTGTGCCAACTTTAAATAGAAGTGCAAGCCAAAATAAAAGTTGATTTTATGGTGGAGTTGGTCGCGCCAGGGCACACTACTTGTGCAGGTTGTGGAATGATAATAGCAATAAGACAAATCTCAAAAGGTTGCCCTGATGAAGTCATAGTTTCCAACGCGACATCCTGCCTTGAGGTCACCACTTCTGCCTATCCGCAAACCTCTTGGAAAGTCCCCTGGATACATTGCGCTTTTGAGACTGCCTCATCAACAGCGAGCGGAATAGAGGCAGCCATAAGAAAACTAAAAAAGCCATGGAAGGTTCTGTCCATAGCAGGAGATGGCGGGACATTTGACATAGGGCTTCAGGCGATATCAGGCACCCTTGAAAGAGGGCAAAAAGTCACGCACATCTGCGTTGACAACGAGGCATACATGAACACGGGCATACAGAGATCTGGAGCCACACCTCACTTTGCCTGGACAACTACATCTCCAACAGGGAAAAAGTCCCCGGGAAAACTGCAGAACAAGAAGCCGATAGTCGAGATTTTCGCTGCGCACAGGATTCCTTATGCAGCCTCTGCATCAATAGCTTTTCCCTCTGACCTTGTGCAGAAGGTAAAGAAGGCGTTTGAAAAGCAGCCGTCCTTTGTTCACATCCACTGCCCCTGCCCTCCTGGGTGGAAGATACAGGAATCTGACACGGTGAAGCTCGCGAGACTGGCTGTTGAAACAGGAATGTGGGTTCTTTACGAGATAGAGGACGGCAAGCTGAAGATAACCAAAAGGCTAGCGAACAGGAAGCCTGTTCAGGAGTATCTTTCCCTTCAGGGAAGGTTCAAGCACCTAACCCCGGAACAGGTAAGGGAGATTCAGGAAATTGTTGACAAAAGGTGGGAAGAACTTGAATCACGGGAGAAATCCGGGCTGAGATTTTTGTATTAGCGGTTCTTCTCAAAATATCTGTCCACTGGAACAGGATTTTCAATATTTGGCTGTGGAAAATTCTCAAACGGGTCATCCCTGTAAGAGCCAAACGCCTTGTTCATATATTCATTAAAATGTTTTGAGTCAAGGTCCGACTCAACAGTAAGGTCTTTTGCCTCTTCTTGACAAACCACGGGCATAAATGTCTGGTTCCTATCCACTATGACGCACACAGGAAGCCCGTTTGAAATGTCTTCTGCAACTATTCCCAATTCTTCTGTTCTCTTTTTAATCGAGTTAAAAAGCGACTGCTGGTTTTTGCTGAACTTTTCCATATAGTTTTTGCCTGCATATTTTTCCAGAAGATGCCTTGAAACTAGATATATGCTTTTTATTTCCCCTGATGCAAATCTTTCCGTGAAAGGCAAAAAGCATTCGTCTATTTTTATTGGGTCAAGCCTCCCTTCCGAAAGCATAAAGTAAACATCCTCTCCGTATTTTTTCTTGAAATTTTCAATTAATATGTGATAATTTTTTGCCATAAGAAACAACCTCTAACCAGCCTTCTTGAACGCAGAGCCGGAATCCCATATCTGTTTGAAAATGGGCTGTGCTATGCTTGAAACAAGGTGCGGCGAATTTGCCCAGAAAACGGTGTCCTGCGTCTCATGGACCTTCTTGTCATCCGTTAGAGCCATCATAACGTGCTCGTCATCAACAGTAACCATTCTTCCAGAAGGCTGCTTTATGTTCCTGAGTTCTGCTATTTCTGCAAAAGCCCTTGCCGCCTCTGTGTTTGAAAGCGGGGCGGCAATCCTGAGCTTGACTCCTGACTTTCCGATTTTCTTTAGAATCCTGTAATGCCTGTTGTAAAGGACATCAAATCCCTGCTCTGTCGTGACAATGTTTATGCTCTTCTTTGCAGACTTGAATATGGACTGTAGTTGCCTGTCTATTATGAACCTTCCCTTAAGCGTTCCTATCATGTCTGCCGGCTCGACCAGGTTCAGTCCTTCCCTGTAAATCCTTTCCATATCCTTTACCACAGAGGAGTTCTTGAGCTTCTCTATCCTCTCTATCATTTCCTCTTGTTTCTTTCTTATGTTTTCCTGAAGCCTGTCCAGGGCATCTTTTGGAGCAAGAGCCATATACTTTATGGGTTTGGAAGGCTGGAATACCACAAAGCCCTTCTCAACAAGCGATTCAAGAACATCGTAAGAGCGCGACCTCGGTACATTAGCTATCTCAGAAACCTCTGCCGCGGTAGCCACTCCCTTGGCTAACAATGCCACAAAAATCTTCCTCTCGTAAAGGTTCAGTCCTATGCTTTTTAGCGCGTCCAAAACCTCTGTTGTTCCTACCATACAACCACTTAATTATGGGATATTCTATTTAAAAATCTATTAGTTAGTGATAAATTTTGATGGGTTTGATTTATAAATGCGTGATGTAAAAAAAGAAAGATATATAAATTTTTGCTATCATAAAGTGATTACAAATTATTCCGGAATCATACTATTTCTTCTGCTGCCCATAAAGTGTTTTTATCCTTTCTAAGGAATCTGCCTGCTCAGGGCCCTTGTCAAACCTTATCCTGACCACACGAGGAAACCTTAACGCGTATCCTGAATCATAATTCGGGCTTCTCTGTATCTCCTCGTAAGCGACTTCAACGACAATCTTAGGCTTTATCTTTATCGAGCTTCCCTTCTCGCTCTCTATGTATGGCTTCAGCAGCTTTGTTAACTGATGGAATGTTATTCCCTCTCCACGCTTTGCCGATTCCTCGTCGCTTTCCTTTTCCTTTACCCCTGTTCCTATCATACCGCATTCAAGGAATCTTCCTGTCCTCTCGTCCCTGCAGCCGAGAACGAATGAGCCCATCCAGCCGGCTCTCTTTCCCGTTCCCCACTGGGCGCCAACTATAGCCAAGTCAAGGTTTTCCATTGTAGGCTTTACCTTAAGCCACCCTCCCGCAACCCTCCTTCCAGGCTGATAGAAAGCATCAAGGTTTTTTACCATCACTCCCTCCTGGTCAGACGCAAGGGCTTTCTTGTAGAAAGACTCTGCCTTCCTTTCGTCCTTTGTTATTAACTGCTCTGCCAGCTGGAATTTTCCCGGAAGTTCCTTCACGACTGACTCCAAAACTTTCCTGCGCTCCCTGAAAGGTGTATTGAAAAATGTCTTTCCGTTTAAGTAAATCACGTCGAAAAGGTTCACCTGTATCGGAATCTGTCTCACCATCTCCTGTATATCATACTTCCTGTGAATTCTCTGTGAAAGCGTCTGGAAAGGCATAGGCCTGCTCGTTTTTGTGTCAACAGCGAGAATCTCCCCCTCTATTATGAACTCGTTTCCCTTTACCTGTTTTTTAACCATATCAACAAGGTCAGGAAACTGCCTTGTTATGTTCTCGAGCCTGCGGGTGTAAAGCCACACCTTCTCTCCCTTTTTGTGTATCTGAACGCGTGCCCCGTCATACTTGACCTCTATCGCGCAGTTTTCAAAGCTATCTATTGCGTCCTTTAGAGAAGGCGACTTTTCGGCAAGAAGAACCTGTATCGGCTTGCCAATTTCTATACTGACTTTTTTGAGGCCCTGAATGCCCTTCTCCTTTGCTATTCTCGCAACCTCACCGAAATCTCCTGTTAGGAACCAAGCCCACTCTATAGAATTAATTGCATCCTTTCTTTCGTCTTCCTTGAAGAAGGCATAGGCTATCGCATCCCTAACTATGCCTTCGGCAACACCAACCCTCAGTTCCCCGAGAATGGTCCTAACTATGTATTTTGCCTCCTTTGCTTCGGCAGAGCCTATTATCTCGGAAATCAATTGGAACTTCTTCTCCTGAGCCCCCTTTCCCTCCACCTCTGCTATCTTCCTCAGGTTTTCAAAAACCTTTTCAACAGTGAGTTTTTTCCTAAAAAGAGTTGCCTGTTTCTTGTTTCTTATAAGCTCCTCTACAACAATTCCCAAATCCCCTGTTTTCTTGAACCTTTCCTCAACCTTATCTACAGGGAATCCCGTGGCGTGTGAGATGGTTTTTATCATCAGCTGGTTTGCAATCCCGAGTTCCTTCTCGCTCCATTCAGGAAAAACCCTTCCCTGCAAGAGCATTACGACCATTCCTGTTTCCTCTGGCTTTGCCTCCTTGAGAAGTTCTGCTATTATCTCTGTCTTCTTTAGCTTCGCGGAAACCTTTTCAAGTTCCTCATAAGTATCGGCAAGCCTTGAATAGTTCATATTTTATTTTTGCTTTTTGGGATTTAAATCGCCCTTTCAGAAATAAAAACCTCTCCAAACAAATTATTAGTGTGTAGTGGGATATGGCCAAAAGTAAAATGAAAAGAAAAGCGCGAAAGGGTCAAAGAAAGAGGCGCATTGAAAAATGCCTTAGCGCG
>JAWCLA010000005.1:29322-29616 GCA_039091855.1 Candidatus Aenigmatarchaeota archaeon
TTTAAATTGATAAATAATGATAAATTATAAAGAAACGAGCATATAAAAATAGTTGATATAACCTGTAAGAATTAATGATATGAAAACACTTCTTTGAATTTCTTTTGCCAATGTTATAAAATAATTGACAATTGTGGGAAAACCAGACACATTTATGGTCATTGAGCAAGGACAGGTACCTGTCTTTATTTCCTATACCCAATGAAAAGATTCAATATGGGTACAAAGTGTATGTTGAATCAGTGGGTGCATGTTCATTTGATGTACTTTAAAGGCAGTCTGGTAAAAGTATGC
>JAWCLA010000006.1:0-28637 GCA_039091855.1 Candidatus Aenigmatarchaeota archaeon
CATAGTTATACGCCCAATCCTGTGGGTGTCCTATCTCAGCAAAGCCTGTTGCAGTTCTCGCTACATATGTAGATGGGTTAAAAACACCAAAACTGAATAAAAATATAAAGCTAAATAGAATGAATATAATGAGAGGTAATGTTAATATCCCCATCGCTGCCCTGAATCCTGATATCTCTTGGAGCTTTGAAACCCCCTTTATTGCAATTATTAGCGACCATAAGATAGGTATTAAAAATAGCGAAATGGCAAAAAGGATATATTCTGGCGATGAAAATAAAACAAAAACCCAAAGCATAAGAAAAACTCCAAAAAGTATTGAAGGCGCTGTTGAGTACATAAGGGCCTTGTATGTCTGGTGAAAGCCCTTCCTTCCGCCAAAGATATAAACAAAAATGTGGATTAATCCTGCCCCTAAAATTGTTGCAATGAAAGCGAACCCGTATGTAATCAAAATGTTTAGTGGGTCTAGAATGTTAACCATTGAAATAAAAACCATAAGCTGGAATAGCTGACTGAAAAGTTCGCTCTTTATGAGGTTGTCTATAACATTTGCGGCAAAAAACAATACAGAAATTGTGATAACAATATTTATGAAATAAATCACGCCAAAGAAAGCCAAACTTCCCCTAAATCCTTCCTCGCTCTTTATCGCATCGAAAAGTCTTCCCGGATGGAAAAGTGAGTTTTTAAACTTCCAGAAAAATCCAGGCTTTTGAGGAACATCCTTAACAGGATATGCCTGTGGTGGAGGGGTTGGCTCAGTCGTACCGTAAATCTCGTTTGCAACCTCATAGAATGCCTGGTCTATTTCCTCCTTGTACCATCCCGCTTCCAGAAGAGCGTTATAAATCTCTGGCTTCCTGAATCCTGCGTTCATCTGCTCCCTTATGTAGCGGAGCACTCTCGGGTCAGAGGCCATAAGTAATATTTGTTTGCGCCTTCTAATAAATCACTAAAAACTTATCTTCTCAGCCTTTATGCCTGCCTTTGAGATGAGCTTGTTGATAGAAGCCCTCAACCAATACGTGTATTTTTCAGGGTTTTTTTCAATGTCATTTTTAAGGGCTTGAAGAGAAACCCATTTCCAACTTTCCGCCTCTTTTGGGTTTGGCTTCGGCTCCCCATCAAACCTTCCGACAAAAACGTGGTCATACTCGTTCTCGTAAAGCCCGTTTCCAAATTTCACTTTGTAAACAAAGCTGAAAATCTCTTTGAGCGGGACATCAAACCCCATCTCTTCTTTTAGCCTCCTGTGAACAGCCTCATCAAGCTTCTCTCCTGCTCTGGGGTGGCTGCAACACGTGTTTGTCCAAAGCCCGCCTGAATGATACTTTTCCCTTGACCTTTTCTGCAAGAGAAGCTGTCCCCTTGAATTGAAAATGAATATGGAAAAAGCCCTGTGGAGCTTTCCCGACCTGTGTACCTCCATCTTTTCTCCTGTGCCTGTTTCCCTGTCATTTTTGTCAACGAGTATTATTTTCTCCATAGGCTTCACTTGTTTTGATAAACTTTAAATATCTTTTAATTATTATTTAATCAGTTTGATAAAAACATTAGTGAGGTTTCATGAAAAGGTTCCTTGTGTTCGCTGCTGTTTTGTCGTTTTTTGCTATTTATGCCTTTTCTGTCTGTGCCTCTCCGGTTGAGGTGAGCGTAGAACCGAAAGAGCAGGAAGGACAGCTTTATTCAATTTCAAAGTTCAGGCTTACAATATGGAACAACCAGAACTTTCATGACAGCTTCCAGATTGTGTTCTCAGGGCCTCACTTGGAATGGCTTATGCCTAGCAGGATAGCTCAGGGCGTTGACGCAAACTCCTACGAGGAAAATGAGGTTGTTTTTTACCCAACAGGTGCCAACAAGGGAAAATTCGAGTTTACTGTTTCTGTAAACTCGCTAAAAAACCCTAATGTAAAGGCATCTGAAAGCTTTGTTTTGGATATACCCTATGATGTAAGCTTAAAGTCTTTGACAGCAGAGGCATCAGGGAATTCAATAAATTTTGTTTTGAAGGTTAAATCTCCTGAGGAAAAAACTGTCAAGGGTGTTTTCAGCTTAAAGGACGCCTCTGGTAAATCTTTGGGAAGCGTGTCATTCGAGGAAAAAATCAGCGGCGATGGAACAATAACAAGGATCTTGAGCCTTGGGGAAATACTTTCTGCAGGAACTTACACAGCAGAAGCGGAAACGGATGAAGGAATGAGAATTTACTCCCAGCTCAGCGTAAGCCCTGTGAGAAACATGATTCAGACCGTGGAGGAAACTTCAGGTCTGCTTGTGAAAGAGGTTAAGATATCGATATACAATGCTGGTAATGTGTTGGAAAGAAACTATCCTGTACAGCACGAGATGCCTATTGACTTTATGACAGGTCTTATGACAAAGCCTGACGATAACTGCAGGGAGGAATCAGGTAAGATGATATGCAATTACATCGTGAGTGAAATAAAGCCAGGGTCAACAGCGCAGGTAACATACACTGTAAACCAGTGGCCAGCACTAAACGGATATATTATACTAACGATAATCGTGATTTCTCTTGTTTTGTACTCTTTCCTGAGGGTGACAACGCCACAAATAATAAAAAGGCACTCAAAAAGAGATGAAAAATACAACATTTCTATACACATAAGGAATCCCTTCTTCCGAACTTTGAAGGACGTCATTGTAAAGGACAGGGTCTCTCCTCTTGTGCAGGTGCTTCACGAGGAAATAGAGTCAACCCCTCCTGTCATAAGGAAGGCTGAGGAGGGAACTGAGCTTATATGGAAGATCGGTGAAATGAAGCCAAGGGAGGAGAGAATCCTTCAGTACAAGGTAAAGCCACTTGTCCACGGTCACCTGAAAATGCCAAAGGCTCACCTGAAATTCTCCTCAGGAAAGGATGAGAAAAAACTCAGGGTGTTCTCAAACGCAATAACGCTTGAATGATGTAATTAGTAAAACTTCCAGAGAGGGTTCCTGTTTTTCCTTCTCAGAATTTCATTTTTAATAGAGCAAAAAATCCTTTTCAGCCTCCTGAAAAATCTTCCGATTACAACCTGCTCAACTGGTTTTTCCTCCATAATATTAATGTGAAACCCAAAAAAATTAAAAATCCCGCGAGGGAGATTCCCAGCGCACAGTTAACCACTTTAATGGTTAATTGTGATTACCCCTTTCCTTGGATAATGCCTACACCTTCTTTCGGGAAAGAAAAGGGTTGGCTCTTGAACTCCCAACCCCACGGTTGCTGCGAGCACTTGCTTCTGGTTCTCGCGCGGATATTTGTCCGAGCGTGAGCCTACAGCCGTGTGCTCTGCCATTGAGCTATCGCGGGATATTAAAGGATTATTCATTCGGTTTTTTAAATAGGATTCATTTATAAGCGGCGGATAATATATTTATATGAAGGAACTCAAATCAATAGACCCTCTGTCCCTTGGGAAGATAGTGGCAATAGTAAATGCTGTTATGGGATTCTTGGTAGGACTTTGCGTTACAGTATTTTCACCATTTATGTATATATGGGGCCCTTTGGGTGCAGCTGCTCTTGGACTTCTCGCAATTATAGTGTTTCCCATATTATTCGCAATAATAGGATTCATAACAGGGATAATAGTTGCGTTTGTCTATAATGTGGTTGCCAAGAGGTTCGGTGGGGTAATGCTGGATTTGTAGAATTGGTTGTTTTAAGCAACATCCAACATCTTCCTGAAAAGCATTGACATTGGAAGGACAACTATTATATACCACCACAGCCAGCCAAGCTCATAGCCAAGAAACGGTATTGGGATTGGTGAAATTATCTTTACACCAGCGTAACTTGTGTTGAGCCAGCCGAGAGCAATGAGAAAAACAAAGAAAGAAACCATCATTGGCCTAAGGTTGTGCCTGAACTGTCTCTGGCTTGCCTTCAGCATCTCGCTTGTGTATTCATTGGCTTTTTTAATGTCGCCTGACTTTTGGGCCTTCATTGCCTTCTCCCTGTAAAACTCCATCTCCTTCCTTGCTTTCTTTATTTCCTGCTGGTTTCCAAGGAATTTTGAAATCAGTACTGTCAGCACTGAAAGCCCGACAGCCCAGATGAATATCTCCTGATATGGAAGCAGCTGCATTTTTTCACTCCTTTTCTCCAAACAGTTTTCTGATGGCAGGGTGCATATCCTCCATATGCTGAGCAGCTATTTGTTCGTACATATTGTAAATTATAAGGGTTGCAAGAAGTATTCCTGTTCCCGTGCCCAATGCGTTTGTGAAATCTGCGAATGCTGCCAGCATTCCCACAGCCATACCTCCCAAAACAGCAAGGGGCATTATGTATCTTGAGAGGACGCTCTCTATTATTCGGACATCCCTCCTATATCCTGGTATCTGCATTCCTATTGAGTGTATCTGCTCTGAAACAGAGCGGGCATCCATCCCCGCTGTTGTTACCCAGAAAACTGAAAATATTATTGCCCCCGTCACGAGGAAGAGAAGGTATGTGAACATCCTTGTTAAGTCTGAAAGCGGGACATTAACAAGCCCTGAAAGGCCAAAAGAGGTGGCAAAGGCGTACCAGACAAATATCCCCAATATTCCGAAGGTAAAGGTAATGGGAATTGGTTTTTTCTTTGAAAAATAGGCAATTATCACCCCAATAAGTGCAAATGTTCCCATAAAAATCATATACCCTGCAAGTGCCTGGCTGTTTGGAACAGTGAGGTAAAACAAAATCCCTCCTGTCACCTGTCCTTGGCTGTCAAACTGGGCAATCCAGGGAGCGGTTGCAGACAATGACCTGCCTATAAGCTGTATGTTGGCAAGCAGGGCAGCAGTAAGGATAACTGGTATGTTTGACGTGTAGAAGAATTTCAGTGGCCATCTTCTGCCGAATCCCCTTATTGAGCCAAAGGCAAGCGGGATCTCAACCTTTATCGCGTTTGCATAAATCACTATGAAGAAAACAAGTATGGTTGCCATCAAAGGCAAAAGGGAAAGGAAAGCTCCCATAGGCTCTCCTGCAAGAAGCGCTGTTATTGCAAAAGGTATTATCCCTGCTGGCGGGTTTCCAGGGCTTGGGAAAGCTCCAGACTGGGTAAGCGGGTTGAATGCCCTTACTATTATTGTTTTTGAAACACCCGCAACTATGAACAAGCTCACGCCTGAGCCAAAACCCCACTTTGATACGAGCTCGTCCATAAATATCACGAGAATTCCTCCCATAGCGAGCTGAAGAATAACTAAATGCTCAAGTCCTGTCTGTGCTGGTATTGCCCCAAGCATCACGTAAATCCCTGCCTCAAGGAAAGAGAAGACTATCGCAAGGAACTTCTGCGTTCCCTGAAAGAGAATCTTTCCCCTCTCTGTCCGAAGGTCCCAGTTTATAACCTTTGAGCCGACAAGAAGCTGTAGTATTATTGAGGCTGTAACGATTGGTCCTATTCCGAGGGTCATTACGGAGCCAAAGCTAGAGCCGAGCAGTATTTCCAAGAATCTCAGGTTCTCGAAGTTTGCCTGTGCTATACCATAAACAGTGATTTGAGCCAGCATAAAGTAGAGAAGAAGCGTGAGTGCTGTCCACTTTAGCTTCTGCCTGAATGTTAGCCTCTGAAGCGGACCTGCAACACCAGGTATCCTCTTCAGGAATCCTATGTAACCCTCTCCGCCAAACATCATCCCACTTGCCAAATATTAAAACACCCTATTTAAATTGGTTGCGCTGAATCAATTTTCCTGGCTGCTCACTGTCCTTATTCTCGGAAAAACCTTTACGTGATAGCCTTCGGAAACCTTTCTAATGAACTCTTCCATCTGCTTTTTGTAGAAATCGTCAAGCTCTGAAAGCCTTTTCGATTCTCCGGACTGAAAAATCCAAGGGTCTATGTGCCTTGGCTTTGTCTTAACGAAAAAATCAAAGTCTTTTGGAGAGTTTATGGCAAAGAACTCGGGGTTAAGAAGTTCCAACTTGGATGTTATGCTCGGGTTTCCTGAAACCTTCAGCTTCCTGTAAACATCCTGATCAGTGAGAAGAAAGTCCTTTTCTGTTATCACCCCTGACTCGAGCCCTGATTTTATCGCGTCGGCAAGAATCTGGTACGAGGCGGCTTGTGTTGGGCTCGACCAAAACCTTTTTGAGCATTCCATATAGGCAAGTGCCATCTTCTTTCCAATTTCAAGGTTGTCTACTGCTATTTTGCCTTCACTAACTACCAAGTGGTTCATAAATGCAGATATCTCGTCCCTTTCACATATCCCGAGAAGCACGCTGTCCCTGAAGAAGTAGTCAAGCCTGTCCGCGCAAAGGTCAGGGGAAGGCCTTTCGAGGAGGGAAAAATTCTCTATCTTCAGGAAAATGTTTGGCTCTATGCCGTTTTCCTGCGCTATCTTTGGTATCTTTGAGTTCGTAAAAATCTGCTGGAAAAGAGACTGGTGATGCTCCTGCCTGTCGCTCTGTCCATAAACGTAGTCAAGGACGTGGGAAAAGGCGGTGTGGGAGATGTCGTGTATGAGTCCCGCTGCCTGCTCCTCAATCGAGGCTCCAAGTTTTTTAAGAAGAAAGCACACTCCAAGGGAGTGCTCAAACCTGCTTGACCTCATCTTCGGAAGTATGAACTGCCAGCTTCCGTACTGGTTTACTCCCTTGAGCCTCTGGAGAGGCTGCGTCATTATTATTTCAAGAAGAATTGGCTCTGATATCTCTATTTCTCCATAGGCAGGGTCAGGGAATCTCATAAAAATTAAATGTAAAACAGAGGTTAAAAAACAATTGCTCGTTTATTGCCTGTCCGCCTGCCAACCAGTCCACATTTCTTTTAAATGTAAACATTCACAAAAGAAAACTATTCATTTAGTATAGCTTTGCCGCCCGCTGCCTCTATCTTTTCCTTTGCCTTTTCGGAAAATGAGTTTGCTTTCACAATGACTGGCTTGCTTACAACCCCTTTTCCGAGAACCTTTTGGTAGCCAAATTCGGAAGCGTCTATCTCGCTCTTGTCAGCAAGCCTTATAAGGTCGCCTATGTTTATTGCCCTCTCTTCTGGAACTATCTTTCTTTCCTTGAGGGACTTGAACCTCGGCTCCTTTTCATAGCCCCATCTCTTGAAAAAGGTTTTCTTGTGCTTGAACCTTCCTGACTTTCCCCTTCCTCCCTTTGAGCCTCCTCCCCTGTGCTTCTTCTTTGAGCCGTAGCCGTGGGTCTTGCTTCCTCGCATCTTAATGACTTTTTTTCGTTTTTTTGCCATTAAATCATCCTCTTCAGCAACTCGTTAATTTTTTCTCCCCTGTATCCAAGGGAACCCTTAGGGTAAAGGGTTTTTGTTGATTCGTAACCTTTTGAAGGCGGCGAAAGCCTGAACACGGGCTTTATCCCAAGTTCGGATAGCTTTTTGCCCGAAAGTATTAGTTCTGCGAGCTCCTTTACATAGTTTTGGTCGGTTATCCTCCTATCCCCTGCAAACCTGCCCCTTTTAGCTATCATTTTTTCAAGCGTTTCCCTTTCTATTTCTCCCCATGTTATGTAGTGCTGGACTTTTTTGAGCATTCCCTCAAAATTGCTGTTCTTCGGAACAAGAACGCAGTGGTTAACCCTGTCAAGCCTTAGCATAAGAAGGGTGTCTGCTATTTCCTTTCTGACATTGACGCATCCCCTGACCCTTACCACAGCGAGAATTTTGGCTTGCTGCTCTTTTTTTTCCTGTATTGACTTTGTTTTGGAAGGTCTTTCCCTTGTTTTCTTGTTTGAATCCGATGCCAATGCTTTCTTTCTCTTAGTTCTGGGCTTTTCTTCCATATCAAAGCTCACCCTTTGTCTTGTTTAGATTTTTCAGGGCATTAAAAACAGCATAAGCCATATTTTGCCTTGTTGCGCTCTGTCCACGGGTTTTTACCCATATGTCCTTTATGCCTGCAAGGGAAAGCATCGTTTTTACTGTCGGGTTTGCAACAGTGCCCGTGCCCTTTGGTGCAGGAAGAAGCTTAACATAAACAGAACCGTATTTTCCCTCTGTTTTGAAAGGTATCGAGTGTTCCCCACCGCAACCACATTCCCATGAGCCGCAACCCCTTCTTACCCTTATCACGTTAATCTTTGCCTGCTCGGATGCCTTTTCTATCGCTATCCTGTGCTCCCTTGATGATGCCTTTCCTATGCCAAGAATGCCGTTTTCGTTACCCACTACTATTAGGGCTGTAAGCTTGAATCTTCTACCTGACTTGTGCATTCTTGCAGTGCGCTTTGTTGCTGTTCTCTTTATTCCACCACCCTTTCCAGGGCTTCCTCCTATGTATATTATTTCCTCCTTCAGGTCAGGAACGAGATGGTCAACTATACCACCTTCCAGTATAATTTCCCCGCTTTTCAGGACATCTTCAATTGTTTCAAACTCGCCTTTCAGGACTCTTTGTCCCAGCTTTGTTTTTGGTATCCAAGGTTTTCCCTTCTCAGGTTTCTCTATGACCTCCTCCACAATCTCTTCTGCAAGGTTTTCGTCTTCCATCAATCATTCACCTTTGTATCTTCGCCTTCTCTCGATTTTCTCAATCCTTTTCAGGACGTCATTAGATTTTGGATAGTTTTGTTTATAAGCATTTATAATGTTTTTCCATGCCTCTTCAAGCAGTTTAAGGTGTGTAGACTTCAGGGCTTCATAAAGAAGGAAAAGGTCAACCGCCTGGTCCTCAATCTTGCCTGAAATCTTTCCTAGGCCGAAGTCTATTATGAAAAGCCTTCCGTTGGTTAGAATCATGTTCGATGTTGTTAAGTCCCCATGGACTATGCCTGCTGAATGAAGCCTGCCTGTTGCCTCTCCTATCATCCTGTAAACGCTCATCCTTCTTGCCTTTGGCATTGCGTTAAGCGTGTCTTTTAGCTTTTTTCCGTCAATCCATTCCATAACTATTTTTGATTCTGATGTTTCTATTACATTTGGCACGTGTACACCTGCCCTCTTAGCCCTGAGCAAAAGACACTCCTCCCTTCTTGTTCTCTGGATTCGAATTTTATCATCAAGCTGCGGTATTCTGTAGCCCTTCGGAAGCCTTTCCTTAACAAGGACTTTGTTCCCTCCAATTTCCTCAATATAAAGAATTGCCTCTGCGCCCCTCTGTATTACCTGCATGGAAATAGTTTTGCTGTCTTACTTAAATACTCGGTTAATTTGCCCGCTCCCATATCCACCAGTCATATGCAATTGGTGAATAATACTTTGGAATTTCGGCGATAGCTGTTGATTGCATAATTAGTGAAGCCAGAATTAACTTGGATTATCCAAACCCATACCACCACTGGTCATAGACAAGTGGAATTATTTATTTAAATATCCTTCCTGTACCTCAAAATCCCACCAATGCCACCGAGCTCCTTTAACTGCTCACCCTTCTGCGTGTGTACGGAAATCATCTCAACTGTGGTTCCCATCTCCTCTGCTGTCCTTATTATGTTCTCTGTTATGTCTTTCTCCTCCGTGACATCAAGCCTTGAATTGCATTCAGGACACTTCTGCTCATCTATCTGAGCCCTGTTAAGGATTTTCTCGGTTTTGTAGCCGCAGGAAGGGCATTGGAATCCCGTCCTTACCCAGTCAAACTCCTCGGAAAGCAGAAGAAGCTCGAGATTTCCTGACTTGAGGGCATCTGCTGTCTCGAAGAAACCATAGACTGCGAGACCAGAATCCTTCTGGAGTTCGGAAAAGAACCTGTCAAGGACTTTCTTCTCCCTTATGACAGACGCCTCTGCAATAATCTCTTCCGCCCTTTCAACAGCTTCTTTCAACCCGTACTCTCCTGTGTAAGAGGTGTTGACTGTTCCCAACACCTTTCCCTTTATTGTGTATTCAAGAAAGTCACCTTCCGCAAACTCTTCCTTTATCGGTCCTGGACCGCCTATTATTACACCCTTTAACTCAGGAACCTGCTTGAAGTTGGCTGTGGCGACCTCGCCAACCTTCTTTAGGAAGTCGTTTAGCAGTCCTTCTCGTATCCTGGCATACCTGTTTGCGCTCCAGCCTCCTGCCTTTGTCTTGCCAGGAACTATTGAGTCCATACTCTTTAGAAGCTCAATCCTCTTTCCCTTAAGCAGCCCTATTGCAGCGTTATTCTTGTCAACAACAATTATTCCATAGACTTCCCTTTCCCTAACCATCTCCTTCAAGGGATCGAGTATGAAGTTCTGGTCGCACCTGTAAAGCCTTGTTTTCACGGGCTCGTGGGGCTCTATTGCCCATATCTCTATGTCAGCCACGCCTTCCTTGTCAGAAACGTTTCCGCAGAAGATAACAAGCCCGTTTTCGGGCGTCTGCCTGTAAAGTTTAAGGTGCTGCATTATCCTTTCCAGCGCAGCGAGAACGTTCTTCCTGACGGTCTTGCTCTTGACGTTCTGCGCTGTCGACTGCTCAGAGCGAATCTGCTCGACCACCTTTGTCAAGTTGTATCCTGCAGGGACGTAAAGGCTGATAAGCTCTGTGTGCCTGCCCCTTATCTTCTCCAGCTCTGATATTATTGCCCTCAGTCTCCTTTCCTCTTCCATAGGTTAAACCCTGTATTCAACGGAATTTCCGATTTAACTTCCAATATGTATGTAATATTGAATGCCGAATTAATACCCCTTTGCTTTTTCAGCTGTTTATTGAAGTCGGCATTTGGTATTATCGGCTTTTTGATGGCTGATTTTTATAGTTCCTTAATAAATATATATAGCGGGTGCTATGGAGAGGCTGAAAACTTGCATACCTGGTCTTGATGAGCTTATGGGAGGCGGGATTCCAAAGACCCAGCTCGTGCTTTTGACAGGAACGAGCGGGACAGGAAAGACCACGTTTTGTACCCAATTCATATATCACGGGGTGAAGAAATTCGGCGAGAACGGGGTATATCTTACCCTGGAGGAACCCATAGACTCCATAAAGGAAAATGCAAAGGGTTTTGGCTGGGATTTTGACGCCCTTGAGAAAACCAAGAAGTTCGCCTTCATAAGATACGACCCCTTTCACATAGAGGATGTTTTCACTATGCTTGAGTCAACCGTAAGGCAGATAAAGGCCGTGAGGGTGGTTGTTGACTCCGTTTCCGCGATAGGGCTTCACATAAAGGACAAGACAGAGCTTAGGAGGATGATTTTCAACCTTTCCCTCATCCTAAGAAAGCTTGGCTGCACCGCCCTCATCTCCTCTGAGATAGTCCCTGGAAGCAAGGGAATATCAAGGTACGGGGTTGAGGAATTCGTTTCTGACAGCGTAATAGTACTTTATTACGAGAGGTTGCAGTCAACCTTCTCAAGGGCTCTTCAGGTTTGGAAAGTTAGAGGCTCGAGCCACTCTGAAAAGCTGCATCCCTACAAAATAGACGAGAACGGCATAACAGTATATCCAAAGGAGGAGGCGTTCATAAAATGGTAAGGCTTAAACTTAAGCCAAAGGAGAAAAAACAAGCCGTAGAGTATCCAAAATTCCAGATAAAGGAGGCAAAGGGCTTAATAGTGATACCTCCTGTTTCTGACATAACAAAGGTTGATATAAAATACCCGCTAATAGAGCCGTTTGCTTTTGCAAGAATTTTATGGGAACCGAACGGAAAGAAGCTTGTTTACACTATTATGGAGCCTGAGATGAGCGATGACGACAAGGGAATTCTTAGAAAAATAGAAGACGCGCTTATGGAGGTCATAGATGTAAAGCTTTCCAACATAAAGAACAGGGAAGAGGCAGTCCAGTACATCCAGTCAAAAACAAACAGCGTTCTCGGCGATATGAACCTTGTCCTGCCTAGCGAAAGATATATGAAAATAATGTACTATCTCGTAAGGGATTTTGTTGGGCTGAATGAGATAGAGCCGCTTATGTATGACCCTTACATAGAGGACATAGGGTGCAGTGGCGTAAACACGCCTGTCTACGTAGTGCACAAGAAATTCGGCTCGCTTGAGACAAGCCTTGTTTATTCAGACCCTGAAAAGCTCTCAAACTTTGTCATAAAAATTTCGGAGAGGTGTGGCAGATACATCTCTTATGCAACGCCGCTTCTTGACGGAAGTTTGCCTGACGGCTCAAGGGTTCAGGCATCTCTTGCAAAGGACGTGACTACAAAGGGTCCTACCTTCTCCATCCGAAAGTTCAGGAAGAACCCATTTTCACCAATAGACATAATAAACCTTAAGACAGCATCAGCTGATATGATGGCATACCTCTGGCTTCTGATACAGCACAATGTTTCGATTATGATATGCGGCGGGGTTTCAACCGGAAAAACGAGCTTCCTGAACGTCCTCAGCATGTTCATACCCATGGAGGAGAAGGTCATCTCCATAGAGGATACGAGAGAGATAAACCTTCCGCACGAGAACTGGATACCTTCTGTATCGAGGTCGGGGTTTGGCATACAGGATGTGACAGGTAAAAAATACGGCGAGGTTGACCTTTTTGACCTTTTGAAGGAGAGCTTCAGGCAGAACCCCGACTATGTGGTGGTTGGGGAGATAAGGGGAAAGGAGGCTTACGTTATGTTTCAGGGAATGGCGTCAGGCCACGCGTCTATGGGAACCATTCACGCAGGCTCTGTTGAGGATGTTATGAAAAGGCTCCAGACCCCTCCGATAGAGCTTTCGCCTTCACTGATAGAGTCCCTTGACATAATGATAGTTATGACCAACGCGAGGGAGAAGGGAAAGTCTGCGAGAAGGGTTAAGGAGATATGCGAGATACAGTCCGTTGACAGCCACACAGGGATAGCTCACACGAAAAAAATATTCACCTGGATACCTTCCGAGGACATTTTCAAGGAGGAGCTTTCCGAATCAGTCCTTATTCAAAAGATATCATTCGAGGAAGGAGTTCCACTTCAAAAAATGGTTTCGGAACTAAGGGACAGGAAGTCTGTCCTGCTGTGGATGCAGAGGCAGAACATAGTGCAGTTTGAGGACGTCTGTTACGTGATAAACCTCTACTACAAGGACAAGCCTGCTGTTATGTCATGGGTAAGGAAAAACACAAATCCCTTCAAAAAGGAAGTTCTTCCCGAGAAGCCGAAAGCTTCTGAAAAAAGGAAAGTCAGGCAAAAGGAGAGCAAGCGTGAAAGAAAGCAGAAGAGGGTTTCAAAGGAGCTCGAGGAGATAGAGGAAATACTGAAGAGCGCTAAAAGGTAGTTTTTATGATGTTGGAGAGGTTATGTGCAGGAATGTCAGGAAAAGTATGTTAACCAATGGTATAACGAGCCATGTCATAAGGAAAATAAGGTCTGTTGCGGCAAAACCCATAATGTCTCCTCCTATCACGCTCATTATGCCGAGGACTACAATCATCATCACAGGGGCTGATATGAGGACTGCTGTGTAGACATCTGCATAGGTTGAAAGCGTTTTCAGGTAGTTTTCCCTTTTTATCCTGTACTCGAAAAGTGCCCGGTTTGACATCTCATCAAGATACTGTGTAAGGTTTCCGCCCTTTTCTATTGTTGACTGTATTCCCATAAGAACCTGCCTGAAGGAGGGGGAAGGTGTTCTTTTTGCAACATCAGCTATTGCAGCCACAGAACTCATTCCAAAGGTCTTTATGTTTCTAACTATCATTCCTGCCTGTCTCGATATTTCCCCATATTCCTTGAAACCAGTGAGAAGCTCAAACATGAATTCCGGCGGAATTCCTGAGGATGCTATGGCGCTCATATGCGAAAGCGCAAAAGGAAGGTTGCTGTCTATTGAGTTTCTTATTTTTGTGGATTTCTGGACGGGATAGACGTAGAAAAAAAGCAGCACCATCGAGGAAGTCATTATTGGAGTGAAAACCAATGCATATAGAAATGTTATCTCATCCAAAGGTATGACTATGCTTATAACTAAAACAGCAATGAGAGACAATAAATATGAAATTAGAACTGTCATGAGGATTATTGCAACCCAGCTCTCGAGGAGGATTGTCATTCCTGCTCCCATCATATGGGGCTTCAATGGATAGAACATTGGCGATAATCTCTCAGCAATCCTTCCGAAAAAACTGAAAGAAAGTTTTTTGTATGCCTCGAATAATTTCATGTAAAAATATTGGCTTTGTGTCTAAAAAAACTTTAATCGGCGAATGTTTCACAAGGCGTGTTCTCTATCGGAATTTCTTCAATGCTGTAATCCTCATCTGTTGATGGATACAGCGTCTTCCATACGTACAAGTCTTCTTCCTGAATGGTATCCACGTAACAAGGCTCTTTCTCATCATTCTCCTGCTCGTCCGCTTTTTTGAATGTACAGGTTGAGAGAATCTCTTCAATGTCTGACATTTCTTCATCGTCCTCAGAAAAATATATAGATAAGTCTGAAAAACTCAATCTTCCCGCCAGGTAGTTGGGATGTTCAAATTCCACACCGCTTTTGTATTTTTCCATTTCGGGGAGTCTGGGATGTTATCTTTTTTTCCTTACTATGTTCCTGTGCCTTGCACATGCCGGGCACGCGTGCATCTTGCTTGAAAAAAGCATAAGCTCTCTCCTGTCCCTGTTGCCGAGCTCCTTCCTTAGCAAAGGGTCCGTTATGCTGAAACCCTTGACAACAGGAAAGGTCTTGTATTTTGGAACTTTCCTTCCGCAGAAGCTACAAGTTATTACTGATTCCTTTCCTCTTGTCTTTGTGTGATGCCATCCTCTCTTGTAGTACTGTCTTGCCATAGAACAATTCCTCAATTATTTATTGACTTCAAAAGTTTAAATAAAGAATTCCACCGGTCTGTGACCGGTGGTGGGTATGGGCTTGGCCCATCCCGAATTAATTCTGGCTTCACTAATTAATCAATATCTAAAATTAACAGGGAGGTGAAGCCGTGGCCGATTTTGTCAGCCATATTTCTAGCTTTGGCAGAAAATTGAAGGGCGGCATAGTTAAATTGGCTTAAGCTGTCGATTTGGATTTGGAAGGATGACTTTATTCAAACTGTTTAATTCGTCTTTTTTGAATTTCTGCCTTTATTTTAAGATGCATAGATGTCTCTTCTCCAACAGCAAGGTAAGACACGATACTGCCATAAAATATTTGATATTCCTGAAATAAAAGCTTGGTGTGAACAGTTGCTTTGGGAAGCAATAAACCAACTTAAAATACAATGCGATGAACTGGAAATGGAAAGCAACCACGTGCATTTAATATGACCACTACATATTTATTAATTGTTTCACAGCTCTGAAACAACTCAAAACCTATAAAGGTTGTTCCAGAGTTTGTGGAACCCATCATACTACTTAGATTCACTCAGCAAAGACTGCAACAGTTGTTAAATTATTTGTTTTTCCTAATTTCCTCAAGAATCTCCTTTGCCCTGTCCACCCTTATCTTGTTTTCCTGCGCCATTCTTGATGCAACCCTTTCTATCTCATCCCCCTTTGCCCCGGCCATAACAGCGATGTTTCTCGCGTGAAGCCTCATGTGACCCTTCTGTATTCCTTCTGTTGCAAGTGCCCTCAAAGCTGCAAAATTCTGAGCAAGCCCGACGGAGGCTATGACCTCTGAAAGCTCCTTTGCTGTCTTCACCCCGAGAATCTTTAAAGCAATTTTCGCTACTGGATGAGTTTTTGTCGCCCCGCCAACAAGCCCCACCGCAATAGGCATCTCTATCTCTCCTACCAAGTCGCCATTGTTGTCCCTGTAATATTTCGTAAGAGTGGTGTATCTTCCCCTCAGAGAGGCATAGCTGTGCGCCCCTGCCTCCACAGCCCTCCAGTCGTTTCCAGTTGCCAGAACAACAGCATCAACACCGTTCATTATTCCCTTGTTGTGCGTTGCTGCCCTGTAAGGGTCTGAAAAGCCAAAAGCCCAAGCCTCTATTATGGCATTTACGACATCCTCCCCCTTCATCAACCCCTTTGTGGACTGCTCTAGAACTTCCTTTTTCCACACAGCCCTTGCCCTTGCCAATCTCTTATCCGCGAGGTTTGATATAATCCTAAGCCTGGCTTTGCCTCCTGATATGTCCTCAAACATTGGTGCGAGCGTTTCCGCCAGGGTGTTCACCGCATTGGCACCCATTGCGTCCCTGCAGTCAACAAGAAGATGGACTATCACCATCTTTCCAGCAGGCGTTGAAATAACCCTTGTCTCTATGTCCCTTAAACCCCCGCCAAACTTAACCATAACGCAGGGATCAATTTTGTTCGCGTAATCAACCATCTCCTGCTTTTTGGCAATTATGTCTCTTGCTGCCTTCTCCGGGTTTTTCACATTCACTAACTGAACCTGCCCTGTCATTATAGGCTCCGTGCTTGTTGCTGTGAAACCGCCTCCTGCCCTGGCAAGCTTTGCGGCATAAGAAGCGGCAGCCACGACAGAGGGCTCCTCTATAGCCATTGGTATTAGATAGTCCCTGCCGTTAATCAGGAAGTTTGTGGCTATGCCCAAGGGAAGCCCCGTCGTTCCTATGACATTCTCTATCATCATGTCCGCTGTCTTGATTTCAAGAGAGCCAGCCTTCTCCAAAACCCTTGCCTCCTCCTTTGTCAGCCCTGCAAAATCCCTGACAATCTCCAGCCTTTTTTTGATTGGAAGCTCGTGAAAGCCAGAAATGTCGCTTCTTCTTTCCATAAAAATTATATGAGAGAAAGGGTTTTAAAACAGGGGTTTGGAATTTCGTCAGAAGCAGTTATTCCTTCCAGAAGGACATAAGGCTCTTGGTGTAGTTCTTTATATCTCTTATAATCCTTTGGCAGTCCTCGCAAATTCCAGAACCACCAACAGGAGCCATCTTTTCCCTGTAGAAGCTGTGAGGTTCCCTTATCACCTTTCCTTTGTATGTCACACCTATGCAGTGAATATCGTGGCTGTAAGGAACCCCGTTCTCATCAACATAATCAACATTAAAATACTGAGAAAAAGGCCTAACAAGATTTTCAACACTTTTAAGCATTGTTACTTTGATGCCTGCCATTTACAATATATTTTGGTTGAGCCCAAATATAAATCCTTCTGCCAACTATTCCCTATGCCTGACTACGAAAAACTAATTCAGGAGATAAGAAAAAGGAACGCGAAAAGGGTTTTGCTCCAAATCCCAGAAGGGCTGAAAACCCAGGCGCAGGACATAGCCAAAGAGCTGGAAAAGTCCGGGGCAGAGATTTTGCTTTCTGCTGAAACCTGCTATGGGGGGTGTGACATTCCCGAAATGGAGGCAAGGTCGCTTGGTTGCGATTTGATTGTGCACTTCGGACATTCAGAAATGCTCAAAAAAACAGCAGTCCCGGTTATTTACGAGGAACACAGGACCGGTTTCAATCCAATCCCTCTTCTTGAAAAAAACCTCAGCCAACTGAAACCCTTTAATAAGATATGCCTGTTAACCACAGTCCAGTTCATTGACTCCATTGAGCCGGCAAAAAAATTCCTCGAGTCAAAAGGAAAAAACGTCCTGATAGGAAAGCCCAAAATAGCCAAATACCCAGGACAGGTTCTGGGTTGCGATTACTCAGCGGCAAAGGCCTGCGAGAAGGAGGCGGAATGCTTTTTGTTCCTGGGCTCGGGAAGGTTTCACCCCATTGGCCTTGTACAGAATGTCAATAAGCCAGTCCTTTTTGCTGATTTCGAGAGCGGAAGAATTGAAAATCTGGAAAGGGAGAGATTCAGGCTTATGAAAATCAGGGCAGCTAATCTGGAGAAAGCCAAGGAGTCAAATAATTTCGGGATTGTTGTTTCAACGAAGCCTGGACAGCAGAATTTAGTTGTGGCGGAAAAAGCCAAATCCGTTTTGGAGAAGAAAGGGAAAAATGCGTGGATAATAATTGCAGGAGAGTTCACTTCCCAAAAGCTTCTCGGCCTAAAAATAGATTGCCTTGTGGACTGCGCCTGCCCAAGGATTGCCGAGGATTTTTCCCTTTTCAAAAAGCCGATTATAAGGCCAGAGGATGTTGAAAAAATTTAGGACTCATTCTGCTGCTTTCTTGGAGTTTGCTGAATAGTTCTCTGCGCCTGAACAATCTCCTCAGGAGTCGCCTGAAGCATTGCCTTTATTTCCGCGAGGTCGAGCTCGACCTCCCTCGCGAGCCTGCTCCTGTCAAGCCTGGTTATCTTCTGCTCCTCAAGTGTCCTCAGCTTCTGCTCTGTCATGTCAAGCTTTTCCAAAGCGGTTTTCTTAACAAGGCCCTTTTTCTTTAGAGCCTTTTCCCTCAGCCTGTCCCACCTCTTTCTCAGCTTCCTTATCTTCCTGGGCCAGCCAAATAAAAGACCAAACACCTCTTCACCTCAAATTACTTAACTATGTTGTAGCAAATCTCGCAAGCCTTTATGTTGCCTTCCACAGCTTCTGGATGTTCCTCCTCCGTTAACTCAATTCTTACAGCCTCCTTCAGTTTTTCCAATGGGAAAAGGTTCGTGATTTTTAAGAAGCCCCCGAGTATTGTGACATTAGGTATAGGCTTACCAAGAGTGTCCATTGCTATTTTTGTAGCATCCACAAAAACGGCATTTGGGAATTTTTCAAGTGGCCTTTCTGAATTGACTATTACCTTTCCACCTTCCTTCAAACCCTTTAGAATCTGTCCAGGCTCAACAGTGGGATCAAGTACGATAACTGCGTCAGGATTGAAAATATACCCTCTTGTAAGAATATCCTCCTTTGAAATCCTGCAGAACGAAGCAACAGGCGCTCCTCTCCTCTCTGCGCCATATATTGCGAAGTCCTGAGTTATGAATCCTGAAAGAAAGGCAGCCCTGCCAAGTATGTGGGCTGTCATCCTCACGCCCTGCCCTCCCCTTCCGTGAATCCTTATCTCGTAAACACCTTCCAGAATACCACCATTAATAATATATTTAAACACCCTCCTTATATTGAACTTATGAAATCGAGGTGATATTGTGCTTTACCAAAAAATTTCGGAGATAAATTTGGATCTTGAAGGGAGGGTTGCGATAAAGCTTCATATGGGAGAGAAAGGAAACAAGACACACATCTCCCCAGATGATGTGAAGATAGTCTTTGACAAGCTGAAGGATTATGGATGCGATCCCTTTCTCGTTGACACCACCTGCCTTTATGAAGGCCCGAGAAGCACCCCCGAGGGATATTTTAAGGTTGCAAGGGAGAACGGCTTCGGCAACTTCCCTGTTGTTATAGCAAGGGATGAGGATTATGTTGTGAAGGGAGGGTTTAAGATAGCAAAGGCTGTCCTTGATGCTGACTCTCTCCTTGTTTTAACCCACGGGAAGGGTCACGCAATAACGGGTTATGGCGGGGCGATAAAGAACCTGGGTATGGGCTGCGTAAACAAGGAATCCAAGAATCACATTCACAGCCCTTCAAAGCCTTTGGCAGAGCCTTCCAATTGCAGGAAGTGCAAGGCGTGCGAAAGGGTTTGTCCAACAGGTGCTGTAAAGGTAAAAGAATCAGGAGTAAACCTTGAAGAAAAAAAGTGCGTTGGCTGCGAATATTGCGTGGAAAGCTGCCCTTCCGGAGCGTTAAAATCCCGTCCAGGAGGGCTTGAGAAAAGCTTCAGATTTTTTTCCCAAGCTGCCAAAAATGTTATAGATTCATTCCAAAAAGGAAATGTAGCTTACATAACCGTCCTCAAGAACATAACAGAATTCTGCGACTGCAGGTCAAACTCGGGAAAGATAGTCTGTCCTGACATTGGATACCTTTCAGGAAAAACCGCCTTGGAAATAGATCAGGAGGCTGTAAAACTTATAAGGCAGAAAAACCCGAAAGCCCTGAATTTCAGGAGATGGGAAATTTTTGAGAAGGAGGCGAAAAAGGTTTTCGGACAATAAATCATTTCCACTCTTTGAGAGCGTCAGCCAGTTCCCTGTGCGTTTTCGCATACTCCTCCAGAGAAATTTTTTGCATAGCAGCATCAACAGCCTGCCTGATAGATCTCGCTCCTGAAATCGTTCCATTCGGATGCCCGTGAATACCTCCACCTGCCTGTATTATCACGTCATTTCCGAAATATTTCAAAAGAGAAGGCACGTGACCTGCGTGAAGCCCGCCAGAGCAGACAGGAAAAACAGGTTTTATCCCGTGCCAGTCCTGACCAAGAATGTTTTCGTTCGATTTTATTTTTTGGAAAGTAATAGCATCCCTTATGTTCAAAACATCCTGCTCAGAACCTTCCATCTTTCCAACTATAGTTCCTATGTGGAGCTGGTCCACGCCAATGAGCCTGTATGTTTTAGCAAGCGCAAGCATGCTTATCCCATGCTTCTTGTTTCTCGTGAGCGCTGCGTGCATTGCCCTGTGGGCATGGATTACAAGCTTTAAATCCTCGTTTTCCTCTCTCAATGTCTGCAATCCAGACCAACCGACCGTGAGGACATCAACCATCAAATACTCGTTTCCGGAATCCTTAACCATTTTTGCGCGCCTGAGCATTTCCCTTGTTTCAGCAGTGACGTTTGGCATGTAGATTTTTTTCTCGCCTGTTTCCCTCTCAGCCTTTTCCTTCATTTTCACGGTCAGCTCAAGCCTTTTCCCAAACCTGTTAAAAGACTGCGAGGAAAGGTTTTCATCATCCTTTACAATATCCACTCCACCAACCCAGGCATCATAGGCAACCTTTGAGTGGGATTTCTCGTCAAGACCGAGTTTCGGCTTTACTATAGTTCCTATCAATGGCCTGTCCTTAACCCCTGTCACTTTTCTAACTCCTTCTATTCCATAAAGAGGACCCTTAAATGATTTCACTATTGATTGCGGAAAGCTCAAATCGAGAAGCCTGAGATTTTCCACTGCTTTCATCCCGAATATGTTACCAGCAACACTGCTCATTATCTGCGGCATGTTTCCTTCCTCAAAAAGCTCCGCAGGATACGCTATCCTGATGTAATTTCCCCTTCTCTTGACTGAAGGCAGCTTTTGTCGCCTCCCATCCGAAATCGAGAAAACCCTTGCTGCGATTTTTTTGATTCTAGGAGAAGAAGTCTTCACTTCTGTCCATGTCCCGACAGAAGACTCTCCTGCCAAATGCTCTGCAGCTTCCCTTATTGAAAGCCCTTCTGCTGGCTCAACATAAAACTCGCATACAATGTCATCCTTTGGCTTATACTTTAAGTCAATGTAGGACATAATATTATATACTTTGGACAATTTATAGAGTTTCATGCATGAAATAACAGTTCTTGGCGGGGGAAGAGAGGTTGGGAGGCTTTCTGTTCTTCTTGACACAGGCTCGGAAAGGATGCTGCTTGACAGCGGGATAGACGTGCAAACATTTGGAACACCGATAAAGCCCGCTGTCCCTGTTGACGCTGTTCTTTTGAGCCACTGCCACCTTGACCATTCCGGATTTGTTCCCGGGATTTACAAAAACGGATACAAGGGAAATGTTTATGGGAGCGAGCTCACGTTTGATTTGTGCTCCCTTCTCTTGAGGGATTCGATTAAGGTTCAGGACAGGAACGATATTGAACCACTATACCTTCTACACGACATAAAGGAAATGGAGAGAAGGAAAAAAATCATAGAGTCAGGAAGAACCGAAAGGATTGGCTCTTCTGAAATAGAATTTATTGAATCAGGACACATACCAGGAAGCCAATGTTTCATAATAAATTCCAACGGAAAAAGGATTATGTTCACAGGGGACATAAACTTCATAGACACTCAGCTCATGAAAGGCGCATCATACAAATACAAGGACATTGACATACTGATAGCAGAGGCAACATACTCTTACAAGAACCACCCTGACAGAAGGGTTTTGGAGGACAGATTAAGAGAGATTGCACAATATACTGTTTACGGAGGGGGGATTCTCCTTTTGCCCACCTTTGCCGTCGGCAGGACGCAGGAACTGCTCCTGATTCTTCACGATTTGGGCTTCCCGATTTACATTGACGGTATGGGAATACAGGCTTCTGAGATAATACTTTCCCACCCGAAATCAGTAAAAAACCCTGAGTTACTGAAAAAGGCCTTCGGAAAGGCCCGGAAGATAAACAAAAACTCACAGCGAGAGTCATTGCTGAACAAGCCCTGCATAATAATAACAACAGCAGGCATGCTCAACGGAGGACCAATAGGCTACTACATTAAAAGGCTTCACAAGAGGGAGAACTGCAAGCTTGTGATAACAGGCTATCAGGTTGAAGGAACAGCAGGCAGAAAGCTCTTGGAAACAGGAAGGTACGTGAACGATGGGCTTGATGTAAAGCCGAGAATGGGCATAGAGCAGATGGACTTCTCTGCCCACACCGACCACGACCATCTGATAGAGTTTTTCAAAAACACAAATCCCGGAAAAATAATCCTTGTTCATGGCGAGAGAACTACTGACTTTGCCGGGGAGCTCAGGTCAATTGGCTTTGACGCTGTTGCGCCTGCAAACGGGGAAAAGATTAAGATATGAAATCCCATTATTTATTATGTCATTTGTTGAGATAGACGGCTCTGAGGGAGAGGCAGGGGGGCAGATATTGAGAACGGCTGTTGGTCTTTCCTGCGTCACGAGAAAGCCTGTCAGGATATTCAACATAAGGAAAGGCAGGCCCGTTCCTGGACTTAAGGCGCAGCATCTCAAGGGAGTAGAGGCAGCGGCGAGGCTTTGCAACGCAAAGGTAAGGGGCTTGAAGATCGGCTCCAAGGAAGTGGAGTTTCACCCAGGCGAAATATCAGGACAAAAACTGCAGGTAGACGTGGGGACAGCCGGCTCTGTGACGCTCGTTTTGCAGACGCTTATGATTCCTGCTTCCACATCAGGAAAGGAGCTCATATTCGAGATATCGGGAGGAACCCATGTCCCCTGGAGCCCCACGACAGGATATTTCAGGCATGTTTTCTGCGAGTTTCTTGGAAAGATGGGAGTTAATGTTGAATCAGAAACTCTTGGTTACGGGTTTTATCCAAAGGGTGGAGGAAAGATACTGGTTATCGCAAGGTCGACAGGAATTTTGCTGCCAATAACCATAACCGAAAGGGGAAAGCAGGTTTTCATAGAGGGATGGAGCTCTGCATCCAAAGATTTGTCAAAAAATAGGGTAGCAGAGAGGCAGATGGAAGCAGCGGAAAAAATTCTAGGAGACATAAAGAAATCAGTTAAGTATGTGCCTTCATTGTCAACAGGCTCTGCGATAACACTCGCCTCTTTTTTTGGAAACTGCTTTATGGGAGCGAGCTCGGTAGGCGAGAGGGGAAAAACAGCAGAGAAGGTCGGTGAGGAGGCTGCACGTCTTCTCAAAAGGCAGATGGAATCAGGAGCCTGCCTTGACGAGTGGATGGCTGACCAGATTCTTCCCTATATGGCTCTGGCAAGGGGCAAGTCAGAGGTTTCTGTTGCAAAAATAACACAGCACGCAAAAACCAACATTTCGGTCATAGAAAGGTTTCTTGAAGTTAAGTTCAAGGTAAAGGGTAACGTGATTGAGTGCAAAGGAAGCTCTTGACAGACAGGGTTTGGGAGATAGACTTCCTTAGGGGAACTGCAGTAATACTCATGCTTTTTTCAAATTTTGCAACCGATGTCGCTTATTTCAGGATTTACCCGGTTGACGTTTACTCGGGCTTCTGGCTGTATCTTGCTCGTATTATTGTTTCAATGTTCATACTGGTTTCAGGAATGTCTCTGACATTGAGCTATTACAGGATGAAAAACAAAAAACCCGCAGAAATCAGGAAAAAGTACTTTTTTAGAGGGGCAAGGATTTTCGGGTTGGGAATTTTGATAACAATAGTAACTTCAATTTTCATAAGAGATTTCGTTGCCTTTGGGGTTTTGCACCTGATAGGATTTTCCGTGTTTTTCGGACAATTTCTTGCCGGAAGGAAAAGGGAGTGCCTTATCCTCGGGATTTCCTTCCTGTTGACAGGGATTTTTCTTCAGGGAATTAGGTTCGGTTTTCCCTGGCTTTTGTGGCTCGGCTTTATCCCCGAAGGTTACTCAAGCGTTGATTACGTCCCTGTTTTTCCTTGGTTTGGGTTTTTCCTTATAGGAATGTTTTTGGGAAACGTTTTTTATCCAGACGGCAATAGAAGGTTCAACGTAAGGGATTTTTCAGGAAAAATTTTTATAAAACCCGTGAGCTTTCTCGGCAGGAACTCTCTGAAAATCTACCTGATTCACCAGCCTTTGCTAATTCTTTTTCTCAGGCTTTCTTTTCCATATAATTTTCCCTTCTGACCAAATCTCCAGAACCCTGTGTAAAGGGATAGTTGTTTCCCTTCCGTTTTCTGAATAATAGAAATAGTGCCTGTCAAGCTCTGTAACCAACGAGCCCTTTATTAGCTTCCTGTCCTTTGGTGCTCCTCTATGCAATATTATAATATCGCATTTTCCAAGGTTTCCCGTCCACTTCATCTTGTTCAGTATATCAAATGCCATTTGCATAAAAAGATTTGTGAAATCAAAATATAAGCTTAAAAAACAGCCGTTTTATTTATCAGAATTCTGAGAGAATTTATGACCTGTAATAAAATTTTACATAAAAGTGGGAAGTTATGGATATCCTTATAGTACAGAAACCAAATCACTTAACCAAACAAGAAACTCAACCTTTAAATTTTTCCAAAAAAGCTATTATTTCCTTCCTGAAGCTGTCAAAATCCCCAAGGTTCTTCCTGAGGAAGCGAAAAACTAATTCGTCATCCACTTCATCGTATCTGTGGACTAGGATATTTCTGAAGCCCTTCATGGATTTGAGCTTTCCTACCAGACTCCTGCTTAATATGCCTTTTTTCTGGAGCTTGTTGAAAAAATCCTCCTCCTCTCCTGGAAGCCCAAGCTTGAGTTCTTTTACTATAAGGTTGCATATATCAATAACAGTCTCAATCATTATATGGAGCAGCCTCTCGCATGCCCTCTTCGTTTCCGTGGAGCTGACATAGTCTTCATACTCCTGTGGCATAATTTCTTCAAGCTCCTTCCTATATGAGTCAAGCTCGTCTATTTTTGCCAGAATCCTTTTCTCATCCATATTTCACAGCCTCCAGATAGCTCTCATATGCAGGCTTGAAGTATGCAAACTCCTTTGCAGTCTGACCAGCAATGTCATACAATGCATCTATATCCCTGCAGAAAATAATCTTGCCTTCCTTAAGCACACGGACCCTTATATAAATTGGAATTTGTTGGAAAATATGCAAATCAAAATCTGATTCTGACATATAAACAACTCTCTTCCTTGACATAGCTGTTTTCTTCAGCTTCCTGTTTAGAACGAGGCAGATATCTATGTCCCTGTGCCTCTCTCCGCGCGCATAACTGCCGAATAAAATGACTGCCAAAATATCCTTGTCCTTCTTCACTCTCGAAATAAGCCTGCCCAACCCTTTCATAACTAAGGTTTGTATTTTTTTGTTAATAAATAATATGTAGATAAGAGAGACCCTGATATCAGCAGGACATAAACCATAACTCTATATTAAAGATTAGAAAACTAACCCGAGTTTTTTGAGCTCGACATTAAGCCTTTCAGCTCCCCTGAACCTTATTGCCCTCATTCCGAGCAGTTCAGCAGGAGGCAGGTTTTCTGGCTGGTTGTCTATGTAAACGCACTCCTCCGGCTTCAGACCGAATTTTTTAAGTGCAAGTGTGTATATGCCCTGTTCAGGCTTTGCCATCCCAACCTCAAAGGAGAGGATAACCCCATCGAAGAGGCTGTAAATTTCGGCGAATTTTTTCGCTGCATATTTATACGTTTCCCTGTCCACGTTTGAAATTGCATAAATCTTGTATCCTGATTTGAGCTTTCTTATCAGTTCTATCGTTCCTTCTATGGGAACAAGTATGCTCCACCAAGTCCTTTTTATCTCTTCCGCAACGTCTGGCTGCAAATATTTCTTTTTTATCGCGTCCCAAACCCTTTCCTCTGAAATTTTCCCCTTGAAATAAAGTTTCCATTCAGGGCTTCCTATCACAGAAAGGTAAATCTGCTCTTTACTCATTCCTGTCTTCTTGACGAACCTTCCAGCATAAGAGAGGAAGTCGTCGTTTATTACAACCCCGCCTATGTCGAATATAACTGCCCTTATCATTACGCTGAGGGAGGGATTTTCATCGCGCCTCATTAACATAGCAAGCAGTTAATGATTTAACTGCGCCTTCGAACCCTCGCGTGCTTTCGCACACAGGTTGTTTGCAGCTTTTCCGTTAACGCTTTTGCGCGAAGCGGAAAAGGGGTATAGCAAACCTGCGCCTTTAATCGGAAGACACCTTATTGTCCACCTTAAACCTGACTCGGCCACCTCAGCAATATCTCATAAGTTTTTTGCTTAAAATAAGATGTCGGGAGTGTATAAATTGTTTGGGGTTTTTAAGCGGAAAACCCAGTCCTGTATTTCCTCAAAAGGTCATCCCAAGTCACTTCCTTTTTGCCTTTTTTGTGGAATTCCTTGTAAATTATCACGATTGTCAAAACAAGAACTATTATTACTCCGAAAATAGAAACAACTATCCAGGGGAATTCAGGCGGTCCTGTTTTGGAGTAAACACCATCAAAACAATAACCAATTGTATAAAACTTGTCCCCACACATACAACCTTCTTCGGGTATCAAACCATTTTCACATATCTTGATATTTTCTTCAGGAACGCAGTTTTCGTCAATTTCGTTATCACAGTCGTCATCCTTTCCGTTGCAGACTTCTTCAGAAGGACCAATATAGCCTATGCATTCTCCCCAAGCTCCTGAAGCGCTACAATAACTTTTTCCTTCTTTACATTCGCCAAACTTCGGGCCACATGCCCTTGATTCGCCCACATAACACAAGCAAGTAAGGCTTTCATCCACCTGCCCGTTGCAGTCATCATCCTCCTTGTTACAAATTTCTGTTGATGGGGCAGGGCAACCCATCCAGTTTCCATTTACGCATGTTTCTGTCCCCAATGCACACTTACCCTTGTGTGCAACAGAGCAGTTTCTTGTCTGACCATTGGTGCAGGTTGGTGTTCCTCCCCCACCTCCACCACCGCCGCAGTTCGTTCTGCACACACCATCAGAACATCTCGTCTGTCCTTGCGGGCATGGACACTGTCCGCAGTCCTGTGGGCAGGAGGAGCAGGTTTCAGCAGGATCGCATATATTGTTTCCACAGCCTTCTGTTGCTGAATATGTTGTGAATTGGGTTACATTGAATACTAAGGTACCTCCAGAATAACTAACAAAAGTGCATATTGATGAAGGACAGGACGAACCATCCCTTAATATTAATGGATTGATAAAGTTAAGGTTGTAAAGGTAGATTGTAGCGGGTTTATTAAGTATAGGAAGTGCAGAGCTGTTTATGTATGCCCTGTTAAATGATATGTTTGTGAAAAAATCAAGATTTACGCTTTGGGTAAATGTTATATTTTCTCTGAATACTATTTTTCCAGCACCAAGCTTTTCAAGAACCATTTGCTGTATACTTTGGGAAAGGTTCAGGTTAGAGAAATTTGTAGTCGATCCGTCATAATAGTTTGTTGTTACTTTTATGGAAGTAGTACAACCTGATAAATTTTCATCTATGTATCCATTACAATTGTCATCAATGCCATTGCACATTTCCGTAGCATTTGGCCTAATGTTATAATTTGAGTCGTTGCAGTCAAGACTGTTATTAACATAACCTGATGGCTGTGTGCAGCTTTGAATAGTCCAAGAGGAATTTCCATATCCATCATTATCGTAATCCCTGTAAAATGTCATATTAATACATGTAGCCACTTGGACTTCGTTCTGCCCAGAGATCTGAATCTCGTTAGGATAGGTCGAGTTGAACATGTAAATTCCTGAGAAGGTGTAAGTTCCTGTCGTGGTGGGCGCTTTTATTATGTAGGTATAGGTTGTATTTACTCCATTTTCGATTACAACCCACTTTATGTGACCTGACTGATTTCTGTCGCCATCTGTGCTGACAACAGTCCATCCGGAAGGGTAGACTTCATCTATTGCATAATATGTATCCTGAGGCAAAGTGATCGAAACAGTCAGGTTAACTATAAGGTTCTCTCCCGGAGAAAGCGTAGTTTTTGAAAAAGTCCTTGATACCGAAGAGGCTTGACAGGATGAAATAGTAAAAATAAAAAGCAAAAAGCAAAAAACTGATATTTTTTTACTTTCCATAACCGGACCTTGCCTTGTATATAGCAAAGGATAGAGCCAAAGCGCCTATTATTACAACAGGCAGAATGATTATTTCGGTAGCAGGCGCTGACATGACAACAATAGTGTTTTGCCCGCCTATAACCCCCTCTTCTGTCATTCCCTCAAACATATATTTTCCTGAAAATACATAAGTTCCCTCTGTCTTTGGGGCAGTTACTTGATAGGTGTGTTTTTTGCTCACTGCATTTTGTATTACTGCCAGCTTAATATGTCCAGGCTCAGTTCCCTCTTCGGCACCGCTCACTATTGTCCAGCCATCAGGAACCTTCTCGTCAACCAGGTAGTAAGACTCACCACCTGTTATTGCTATGTCAAGAGAAACCGAAATCGTTTCTCCCGGTTTAACCGAATCAGGGAGTGTTCTGGTTACGGTTGAAGCCGAAACAATCGGCAACAAAAAAGCAACCAAAATTAAAGCCAAGGATAGTTTTTTCGCTTTCATAATAAATATTAGGAATTTTTTATACTTAAAGGTTTTTTTGGTTGGCTTTGGACACTTTCCGCTAATTCTTGAGTTGAGGGAATATTGAATACAGGCATTAAACAGCAAAAAATATTCACTGATTTCAATTTGAAGAGAATAGACGGCAAGACACACGGCTCGTACAGGAAGAAAATGCTAAGACATTTTGATAACACCATATAT
>JAWCLA010000007.1:0-1034 GCA_039091855.1 Candidatus Aenigmatarchaeota archaeon
CTCTTCACCAATATCTCAACGACATCTCCGTCCTTCAACTCGTAATCAGCGCCTATTTTCTTTTTTTCTATATTTAATCCGCCTATGAAGTTCTCGCCTATTTCCGAGTGTATCCTGAACGCCAATTCCTTCAGGGTTGTGCCTTTTGGGACAAGGTGAGCGTCAGGAAGGACATTTCCATACTGGTCAGACAATTTGTTTATGTCAGCGACAGGATAGACAGCTATCATTTTCAACACATCAAAAACCATCGAGTTGAGGCATTGCTGAACGCCTGTCGAGCCGTATTTCTCCAGCACGTTCTTTCGTATGAAATCAAGGGCCTGCCTCTGCTTTTCGGAAGGCTGCCCTGTTATCTCAAAACCAGAAGAGCCCGGAACGTATCTTATCAGGCCGTGTTTTGAAGCCTCCTTAAGCGCGAGCTCCGACTCGGCAGAACAGGGAATCATTTTTTGTTCTGACAGCTTATTTCTGAGCCTCTCAAAATTCTGCTGCGACTCTGGAAGGTCTATCTTGTTTGCAGCCACAACTATTGGCTTTGAGATTTTTCTCAGTTTTGAGGCAAATTCCAGGGAACCCGGCTCCGAATGCTTGAGGGCGTTTTTTATGTCTTCCTCTGTTATTCCGAGCCCTGAAAGCTGTGCAGAGAGAAGCTTCTCAATCGGCTTGTTCTGGGTTTTCGCTATTGTCCTCGTCTTGGAGAAGGCCTTTCCCGCTATGTCCCTTATCCACTCGTCTATCTCCCTTTCCAGTATTTCCACCGTTCTTTCAGGATTCCATCCGTTGTCGGGCTTGCCCTCCGCGTTGGTTCTTCCCGAAACATCAAGAACGTGAATGAGCCCTGATGCCTGCGTTAAGTCATTCAGGAACTGGTTTCCCAAACCCCTTCCCTCGTGGGCTCCTGGAACAAGCCCTGCAACATCCAGAAGCCTGACAGGAACATATCGAATGCCGTTCTCGCACCTTGAGTTCTTTGGCGAGCAACTCACTTTAAGCTTTTTGCACGGACAGACAGAGCTGACAAAACCGACTCC
>JAWCLA010000007.1:1092-15404 GCA_039091855.1 Candidatus Aenigmatarchaeota archaeon
GGCTTTATTGTCGTGAATGGATAGCTCGCTATCTCCACGTCCGCAAGTGTTAAGGCCTTGAAGAAGGTTGATTTTCCTGAATTCGGGCAGCCTACAATTCCCACGAGCATAAGGTTATTTTAAAACAAAGGCATAAATAAAAGGCAGGTTCAAATGGCGAAAATTCCCGTTCAGAAAATCCTTCCCGTCCTTTTCGTTGCAGAAACCGCTTTCCTTTTGTATATGTCCTTCCAGCCAAGTTACGCTGTTCACACTTTTCGCATACCATTTCTCAGGGAAGGTGATATGGAGCATTTTGTTGCATATGCCCTTTACGGTATCCTTAGCTCCGGAACCATATCTGTATTTTCTGGTAGGAATAAGGTTGTGGCCCCTTTGTGGTGCGGGATTTTTGCAGGTATGACCGAATTCATCCAGTCCTTTGTTCCCACAAGGTTTTCAGACCCGATGGACTGGGTTGTGGATTTCACAGGCTCCGGAATAGGAATAATTCTCTTTGAAGGGGTTTTAAAGAAACAACTCACTTCTTCTTTATCTGCAAATAAAACTCAGTCTGAGCCTTTAAAGAGAAAGCCCTGACTATAGCCAATCCTACGAGAAGAATTGCACCCGAAAGAATGAAAAGGCTGAGCTGGTTCTTAACTGCGATTGCGAGGCTTACGAGGCTTCCAGCGTCTATTGTTTGGAAGCTTCCTCCGTATATTCCCAAAACATTCCACAAAGTGTTTATTGTGAGAGCCAGCAACGGAAGGGCAAAGACAAGAAGAAGAATTAATGAAAATGCCGATATTATGAGCCACATCAAAAACACATGAAATGGTTTTTTCCTGAAGATTTTCCAAGAGTCCCTGATTGCTGAAATAATCCCGCTTTTGCTTATCACAACGCTCTGAAGGGTGAAAAGGAAAACGAGCGAGAAGAGTATCGCGATAATCCAGCCGACATAGGGAATCATGCTAACCGCGAAAGAGATTATTCCTGTAATCATGAGAACTCCTAAAAGCGAAAGATATCTGCCTGCCGAAACCCCCCAGCTTTTGGCGAACTCTTTCTCCTTGTAACTCTGGTGTATTACAGCTCCTGTAACCCAAAGGGTAACCAAAACCCATCCTATGAAAAGACCAATAATAGTCAGCAACGTGTTGACAAGGGGCACCAGCATTTCAGGGCTTTCTGCTGCCATTATTATGTAGATAAAATATTCCATATTCTGGAAAATCAGGAAAAGAGCTGCTGAGATAAACGCAAGGTCAATAATGAAGAATGGCAGCCATCTCTTCGGCTCTATGCAAAAGGCAATGGCTCTTTTGAACGCCTGCAAAAAATCAACGCTCATACTAAATATTTGGAAGGGTTATTTATAAACAAAACCCCTTATGAGCCCGGAGGGATTTTCGCAAAACAATCTTTTATTTGAATCGATTTCATAGCTCAGGTAAAGTTTTTGGCATCCAAAGGCTTTTTTGAAAAAAGCCTTTGTTTCGAACCCTCGACACCCGGGTATGTTCTGTCACCGGGCATAAAAGCCCTCAGCACGCTTTTAAATATGACATTAAAAGCTTCACCCGGAGACTGGATGGATGCTTTTCCATTCCAATCTTGCTTGACCGGTGCTCTACCAGGCTGAGCTACGGGCCCGATTAGTAATATTAAGGTAAAGGTGGGTTAAAATGCTTTTATTCCCAAAAACGTCTAATTTTCTATGGGCAAGATTGATGCCAAAACAATGGGAAAAATCCTCTCCTTCCAGAAAAACGAGATCACGGAGCACATAATATATTCAAGGCTTTCGCGTTCTGCAAAGGATCCTGAAAACAAGAAGCTCCTTGAAGGGATATCCAGAGACGAGCTTGCTCACTACAATTTTTGGAAGGGCATAACGGGAATGGAGGCAAAACCTTCAAAAATGAAGATATGGAAATACCTTCTGATTGCAAAGATTTTCGGCCTCACGTTTGGAATGAAGCTTATGGAGGGAGGCGAGGAGGGGGCGCAGGAAGCCTACGGAAAAATATCAAAGTCTGTCCCAAAGGCTATCAAAATCCTAAGGGACGAGGACAGGCACGAGCAGGAGCTCTTGGGAATGATAAGCGAGGAAAGGCTCAAGTATGTGGGCTCGATAGTTCTCGGCCTGAATGACGCGCTTGTCGAGCTGACGGGAACTCTTGCCGGCTTGACTTTCGCTTTCCAGAACACGCAGATAATCTCTCTTGCAGGTCTCATAACAGGGATTGCGGCATCATTTTCAATGGGCGCGTCAGAGTATCTTTCAACAAAATCTGAGGAAACAGCAGAACTAAGGAGCCCGAAAAAGGCTTCTGCCTACACGACAATCGCATACATTCTGACCGTGCTGTTCCTGATATCTCCCTTCTTCCTCCTCTCGAACCACTTTCTCGCCCTTGCATTAACAATAGTAAACGCCCTGATAGTTATTTTCATATTCACCTTCTACATATCTGTCGCTAGAAGCCTTCCGTTCAGAAGAAGGTTCGCCGAGATGGCGGCGATAAGCTTGGGAATAGCATCCATCACATTCCTCATAGGAATGCTCATAAGGGTTTTCCTTGGGATTGAGGTTTAGTCCGTGAGAAATAATCCTCAATACCGTCCATCAAATCCTCTTTTGATACGTCCGTTTTCATCAGGATGTTGTAAACCCTGTTGAGGGCGGTTTTGTAGCCTTTGGCAAAATCTATACTGTTTTGCCCAGCTTCACTTTCCAGAATCTCTGCAATTGTTTTTCTTTTCATAAACCTTCGCTATGCCTTGACGTCAAACCAAATCCTAACTCTTGAGCCTTCGAATTCCAGAACTCCCTTCTCCCTTTTTAGCTTTTCAAACCTCAACGAATCGGCACCAACGCCTTCAACAATTTCTTCCTTTGATGAATGAAGCTTTTCCTGCGTTTTAGGGTCAGTTTCCAAAAACAAAGATATTCTTTGAGTTACCTTTAAACCATCTTCCTTTCTCAGCATCTGAACCTTTCGCACAAGCTCCCTTACCAGAGCCTCGTTCATAAGCACTTCACCAATAACGAATTCCCCATACTCAAACTTCCTGCCGTTCCCAAGCTTTTGGGAAACCCTTACGTTCCTGACGTTTCCCATTTTCTGTATGATTTGGGAAAGCCTTTTCACAGCCTCCTCTGTTTTTTTGTCCTTTGGCAAAACATGAATTTCCAACACAGGCCACTTAAGCTTTATGCCTGCCTCCTGCCTCGCGAAATTCACAGCCTCTATAAGAGAATCCACTATCTTCATCTGCTCCTCAAGCTTGGTGTCAATCATTTTCCTTTCAGGTTTTGGCCATTTTGAAAGTTGGACTGACTCCTCTTTGAAAAGCCTTGTATGTATCCTTTCAGAAATGAATGGCGTGATTGGAGCCATAAGCCTTACCAACCTGTAGAGGACATATCTGCAGGTTATCTGTGCAGGCTTCTTGTCACTCCCTTCATACCAGGGAGATACCCTGTCCCTTATCAACTTTATGTACCACCTGGAAAAATCGTTCAGAATGAAATCAGCAAGCGAGCGTGAGGCAGAGTTCAGCCTGAAATTCTCTATGTCTTCGGTGACTTTTTCTATAAGACAGTTCACCCTTGAGACTATCCACCTGTCCTCGAGAGAAAGGTTTTCGGGCAGTTCGCCGTCCTGCTGGCAATAGGTTTCAGTGAAAACGTAAGTGTTCCATAGCACGTTCAAGACCCTGTGAAGCTCTTTCGCGTTTGACATGTTGAATTTCTGGGTGTCCCAGGGGGCAGTGTCATAACAATAGTAAAGCCTCAAAAGGTCTGAACCGAGAAGGTTTCTCGCTTCCTTTGCGTCAACCACGTTACCGAGCGACTTGCTCATCTTCTCTCCCCTTTCGTCGAGAGTCCAGCCATTCAGGCAGACTGTCTCGTAAGGTGCCCTGTCAAAGACAGAGAAGCCGCACATCATAAGGCTGTAAAACCATCCCCTTATCTGGTCCTGGCTCTCGTCTACCAAGTCAACGGGCCAAAGTTTTTTGAAAAGCTCCCTGTTCCTGAACGGGTATCCTATGGAAGCCCACGGCGATATTCCGGAATCAAACCAGACATCCATTATGTCTTTAACTCTTTCCATCTTTCCACCGCAAACACATGGGATTGAAATTTTGTCAACACTGTCCTTGTGCAGGTCTGAAACCTTTTTTCCTGAAGCTTTCTCAAGCTCCCTTTTTGAGCCTATCACTGTTTTTTTCCCGCACTTTTTGCACACCCAAATTGGTATGGGTATCCCCCAATACCTCTGCCTCGTTATTGCCCAGTCAGGCGCTTCGGCAATAAGGTCCGAGAACCTCTCCCTCCCGAATTCAGGAAGCCACCTGACCTTTTTGTTCTCCCTGAGTATTTTCTCCCTTATCGGGTCAAGCCTCAGATACCACTGATTGCTCATTCTATATATCAGGGGAGACTTGCACCTCCAGCAGAGAGGGTAGGAGTGGACTATTTTTTCCGAAACAAGGAGTTTTCCTCTCCTTTCCAGTTCTTCTATTATCATCGGGTCAGCCCTTTTCACAAAAATCCCCGCAAACCTCCCAGCCTCTTTTGTTAGCTTTCCTGAGTCGTCAACAGGGGAGGGCTCTGGAAGCCCGTAATGCCTTCCAAGCTTGTTGTCAACATCCCCGTGTCCGGGCGCTATGTGAACAAGCCCTGAGCCTGTTTCCATGTCAACTACGTGCCCGAACTCATCTCCTGACTCAACCACCCTTTTTGTCAACGTCTTTGAGGCAACCCTCTTCTTCATTATCGGGATTGACAGTATAACCCTGTGCGCCTTTGGATTACTTTTCAGCTCCTCCTGAAGCGGGACGTCAAGGGCGGGCTCATATCTCAACCCTTCCAGTTTTTTCCCAGGAAATTTTTCAATAACGGAGTAACCGATTTCAAGCCTGTGAAGAATTTCCAGTCTTTTCTCTGCAAGAATTAGTATCTCTCCACTTCCTGTCCTGACCCTGACATAGCTTTCTTCAGGGTGTGCGCATATCGCAACGTTGGCAGGAAGCGTCCACGGGGTCGTTGTCCAGACAAGGAGGTATTCCTTGTCGGAATTTTTGACAGGGAACTTTATGTAGATTGAAGGGTCTTCTATGTTCTTGTAAGAGTCAGTGACCTCATACCCTGAAAGGACGGTCTCGCAGTGAGGGCACCAGAAGCTCGGTCTCGTTCCTTCTGACAAAAGAGACTTCTCATACATCCTTTTCACTGTCCACCATCCACTTTCAAGGTAGTAATCCTTGTATGTAAGGTACGGCTCAACCCACCCTCTCCAAGCTCCCAGTTCCTTGTACAGCTCCATCCATAGATGGAGGTTCTGTTCCGCAAGGCTCTTGCACTCCTTTATGAAGTTCTCTATCCCTATCTTCTCCTCTATGTCCTTCTTTGACTTTATGCCGAGTTTCTTTTCCACTGCATTCTCTATTGGCAAACCTGAACAGTCAAAGCCGGGCTGGAACCAGACAGAAAATCCCTGCATGTACTTGAACTTTCCCCATATGTCCTTGAATGTGGTTGTTTTTATGTGACCCACGTGTGGTATTCCATTAACATAAGGCGGGCCGTCCAGCAGGTAGAATTTCTTTCCCCCTCTCCGCGAGAAGTCAACAATCCTTTCTGGAATCTTGTTTCTCTTCCAGTAATCTTGGACTTCCTTTTCTATTTTCTTATGATCATATGGCTCGTTCATAAAACCATCTGCAAACAGGAATAGATAATTATGTAGAATTGAAATTAAAAGTCTTTAGGTGAGCCTTGATCGTATTTTTAACTCAAACATAAAAATCCAGCCATACAATTAATCCTATGAAAACCCCTTGGACAGAAAAGCACAAGCCAGCAAAGGTTTCCGAGATAGTTGGACAGCCAAAGGCTGTTTCGGAGTTCCTCTCGTTTATCGAATCCTTCACTCCGGGAAAGGCGCTTATGCTAACAGGGCCTTCCGGAACAGGAAAAACCCTTCTTGCAGAAACCATCGCGAAGGAAAGGAATTTGCTGCTTCTACAACTTAACGCCTCTGACAGCAGGAAAGCGGAAGACATTCTGGGATTTTTTGAGGATTCATCAAGGACAAGGTCGCTCTTCCACAAGGGAAAGCTCATCCTCATAGATGAGGTGGACGGGATTTCTGGAAACGACAAAGGAGCAGTTTCGGCAATATTAAAGATAATAAGGCAGTCATCCTTTCCTGTGATACTGATATCTAACGACCCCTGGTCAGAAAAGCTAAGGCCATTGAGACCCTATGTTAAGACAGTGAAGTTTTCAAAAATCCACCAGGCATCTGTTGAGAAAAGGTTGAGGGAGATATGCGAGAGGGAGAAAATATCAGTAAAGGGAAATGTACTAAAAGACCTGGCGAGGTGGTCTCAGGGAGACCTCCGCTCCGCGATAAACGACCTGCAGACCATTGCCGAAGGAAAGAGTGAAATATCCGAAACTGACTTGGAAATTCTCGGCTACAGGGAAAGGGAATCCTCGATATTTGAAATCCTTCCAACGCTTTTCAAGTCAAGGAGCATATCAGCATCAAGGAGGGCTATACAGTCAGCGGACAAGGACATAGACGATATATTCCTGTGGGTTGAGAACAACATACCCCGGGAGTTTCCCACGGAAAAGCTCGCCGATGCCTATGAACTGGTATCAAAGGCGGACATCTTCCGCAACAGGACAATTGTCCAGCAGAACTGGAGGTTCAAGGCAATAATGTCAGACCTTGTTGCAGGAATATCTGTTGTAAAGGGGGAGGCGCACGCACCTCACGGCTTTATGATGTACCAGCCTCCACAGAAGCTTTCAATGATGGGAGAAGCGAGAGGGAAAAGGACAGAAATGGATGCCCTGTGCAAAAAAATAGGAGAATTTACCCACTCGTCCAAAAGGGTTGTGAGAAGGGACTACCTGCCCTTCCTTAAAATCATCCTGAAAAAAGGTGAAAATCACACAAAATCAGATTTCTCAATAAACTTCACGAAGGAAGAAGTTGAGATGATAGCAAGTCAAACCTGTTAGCTTCCTCTGCCCGTGATTTTACCAAAAAACGAACTCAACAGGGTTTGCTGCCTTTTCTCCACAAGAACCTCTGATGTTATCCAGCTCTTTCTCGCGCAGTCAGGCAGTTCCTTGTGGGTTTTCATCCATTCCTCAAGCCATTTCTTGGTTACAGGGTCACTTGTGTAGCCAGAGCCTATCTCTCCATATTGCTTCTTCAGGCTCTCTATCTTCCTGTCCCTCTCCACCTTTGCTATTATCGAGGCAGCCCCGACGACAGGGTATTTCCTGTCCGCAAAGTGCTCAACCACTATTTCCATTCCTTCGGGGGACATTTTTTTCAGGTATCCGTGGAGTTTTGTCAGGTTTGTGTCAGGCCCGTCTATGAAAGCCTTGCGCGGCTTGAGCAAATTTAGAATCTCGGCAAATTTTATTGCCTCAAGCCTGTTCAGGCTTATTCCCTGCTTCCTGTAGCTGTCAATCCTGCAGGCAGCAACCTCAAGAACAACTATTTGCGCGAGCTCCTCTATTTTTTTCGCGAGCTCCTCCCTTTTTGCTGGGGAGAGCATCTTTGAATCCTTAACCCCAAGTTTCCTGAACTCCTTCTCATTTTCAATGGGAATTGCCACCCCTGCTATCACGAGCGGTCCAAGAATGCATCCCCTTCCAGCCTCGTCAATTCCTGAAATTATGAACTCATCCTGCATAATGATTATTTCCAAAAGGAGAAATAAATATCCTAAGCGTGATTATAGATGGTTTCAGCAACCCTGTCCGTTATATCAACCTTTGAGTAGTCGTTTTTTATGCTGTTGGATACGTAAATGTCTGAAAAAATCTCCTCTATTCTCTTGTAGCCCTCAGTTAGCCTTAGGTGAGGCACGCACGCTATGCTTTCTTCCACTTCACATTCCTTGAGTTTTTCGCCTGCCTTGTACATTGTCCCTCCCGTACCTAAAAGATCGTCTATCACGCCCACGCTTTTTCCCTTGAGGATTTTTTTCAATTCTGCGGGGCAGTCTACTATCGTTTCCCTGCTGTTTAGCCTCGTCTTCTTCATGCTCAGGACATCAATGCCTCTGTGCCTTGCCCTCCTTGCCATTCCGCTGTCAGGGGCAACCCATATCAAATCCCTGTAACCATCTTCGTATGCCTTGCTTATGAGAAGGTCTATCACACTGGTGTAAACTATGTCATAATCCCTTGTCCATTCCTCTCCTTCATAATGCACGTCAAGCGCAAAAAATCTCTTTGCTCCATAGAGCTTGCAGATGTCTAGAACCTGCTTTGCGGCGTTTATGCTGCCTGTCTTGTCAGGCCAGTCCTGCTTGCATTGTGGGGCATATAGAAAGAAGACCTGTATTGACTTGGGCTTTACTCCAAGAGGTTTGTAAACCTTTACTTCCTCGCCGTTTATTATTTTCTTTCCCTCAGAGTATTGTGGGTCGCTGAGGCTGCATAACGTGTGATAAAGTCTGAGCGTGCTTGAGTTCGGTCTTGGGGCAGCGCAGTGCAAAACCAAAACATCCTCTCCGTCTATCTGCTCTATGTTTCTCACGTTTGTATATTGCTCCCTGTCTGCAAACTCCAGCTTCCCGTCATTGTTAGGCCCGAGGGAGATATACTTGAAGTTCGTGTACTTTCTTTTCATCCTTTCCCCGATGTGCTCCGCCTGGTCAGTAGGAAGTATTATCATTTTCCCAGCATTTCAGTTTTGTCATAATAATATAAAAATCTATCTAGTTCGTTTGCTGAATCCGTCAAATAAAAGTAACTGGTAGCGATTGAGATTAACCGAATAGCTCTTAAGCCCAATAAAAAAGTTTCTCTCACTTAAAGAAACATTGATCGGTTATGTGAGTTAGATTAGTTTGCCCAAAAATCCATTTGAGCGTGGCCCTGCTTATTATTTTGAGAGTTTTAGCAAACTCCCTTAAGTTGTCAGGGCAAAGGCTTAAATAATTTGTGTATAAATTAATAACCATAAAGTGATAAAAATGTTAAAATTATCTTCAAACAATGGCGGAAATGGGAACATATTCAAAAGGCTGGCTTGCGGATTTTCAGACATATACAAAGGGGTGTTTGGAAATTCTTCCAAGCCGAGCCGCAAAGAGCTGAATGAAATACTTGAGGAAATAGGCATGGAGCCGCTTTCTCCGGAGCCAATGCCTTTATACAAGAGCATTTTAGGAGCTTTTGGTTTTGGAAAAAACAACGGAAACGGGAAAAGGGATTCTGAACAAATAATTGAATTGGACGAAGAGCTGGTGGATGTTTCTCCTGAAAGCAGATTGAGAAGAAAATATTCAGACAGGTTTGTTCTAAAAGAGGAAGTGAAAAAAATAATGAGAAGCGATGTGGACGGAGAAAAACTTGCCGCTGAGCTGATGAAAACAAGGGGCATAGGATACAAGACAGCGTCGAGGCTTCTTAAGGAGGCAGGAAAGGAATTGGACGAGAAAACACTCAAAAGGATATACAGGTCTTTGGACAAGAGGAAAGAGAGATACGAAACAATTGACGAGTTTTCACAAAAATATCTGGCATCAAAAAATCTTTTTGGGTTATCCAACACTGGGGATTGCACAGCAGTTGACATTCCAGAAAGGGGGATAAGCAAAAAACTGAAAGATTACATAATTTCCCAATCCTCAGAGAATATTGCCAAGAGCCTTATGTCAGTAAGGGATATCGAGTTTAAGGACGTGGAATCCCAATTGAGAGAATTTTACAATGAGGTCGGTAAAAAGGTTGATTTTGACAGTTCAGACATAGGCAGGTGGTACAGGGAGGTCAGGAAGGGGGGCCATATAAAATACAACACCCTTGATGAGTGGGCGAAAGACCAGGTTGAATTTGCGGAAGCCAACAAGGAACTTGGTTTAGTAAAGAAACACAAAAAACCAGCAAAATGGCTTATGGCAGGAGCAGTGTCATCGCTGGCTGCGGCTGCAATAGGGGCATACATGCTGCTTGGCAACACAATTAAAGAAAAAGACTATGTTGCACCAAAACAGGTACATATAGAATATGTTGAAAAAGAAAAACCTTATACATCACCAATCGAAGATAAAATTGAATTTTCTTCTGAAAAAACCTACACGGTCAGGAAAGGGGACTGCCTTTGGAAGATCGCAAAAAACGAGCTCGGACTTTCAGAAAATGAGATAGCTGCAAAGGTAAGCGCTATTTACGAGAAAAACATTGGAAAATACAAAAAATTTGATTCAAGCAGAGGAAACCACATTGAACCCGGCTGGGTTTTGAAAATTTAGGAAATGGTTTTAAAACCCACATTTTACGATTTCTTTCCCAGCATTTTTATTATTTTTTCAAGGGTGAACTCTCCCTGTTTCCTTTTCTTCATGTCCCTCAATACAAATTTTCCGCTTTTTATCTCCCTTTCTCCCACAAAGATAACATAGGGGATTTTTAGTGAGTCCGCATAGTCAAGCTGTTTTTTTAATGGTCTTCCTGTCAAATCAATGTTTGTATTTATCCCGCCTGCCCTTAACGACTGGGCAATTTCCACCGCCTTGTCCCTGAACCTTTCGTCTGCTATTGCAACAAAAACATTGGTCCTTGTTTCAGGAACCATCATTCCTTCTGAATCCATTATCTCGCATATCCTTTCCACACCAAGAGAAATCCCCACAGCAGGTGTCCACCTGCCCCCATAGGTTTCTACCAGGTTGTCATATCTCCCCCCTCCGGCTATGCTTCCTATCTCTTTCTTTGTCCTCACGGAAATCTCGAAAATCGGACCTGTATAGTAATCCAAACCCCTTACAAGCGAAAGGTCTATGATTATCTTTCTTTCAATTCCGTAAGATCTGCATTTCTCAACTATCTGCTCGAGTTCGCTTATGCCTTCGGAAACCAGCGAATAATTTCCGAATTTCCTGCTTTCCGTCTTGAGAACTGTTGAGGGGCTGCCCCTTTCCTTTACTATTTCCATAAGCTTTCTTATTTTAGTCTCATTCAGTCCAGCTTTCCTTAACTCGTTTGTAACCGAGCGGGTTCCTATCTTTTCAATCTTGTCAAGAGAGCGAAAAACCTCTTCTCTCGTTTCCTTCGGTATGTCAAACATCTCCATTATGCCGTTCAGGACCTTCCTGTTGTTGAGCCTTATGGCAAAATCCCTGAAACCAAGAGCCTCTATTATCGTAACAGCAACAGCTAAACACTCTGCCTCGCAGTCCATCTTTTCAGAGCCAATGATATCGGCATCTGCCTGCCAAAACTCACGATAGCGGCCTGCCTGCGGGTTGTCATACCTCCAAACAGGACCTATCTGGTATCTCTTGAAGGGCTTTGGAAGCTGCGGGTTGCTGGCAATAACCCTAGCCATAGGAGCAGTAAGGTCAAATCTTAGCCCGATTTCCCTATCACCCTTGTCTTTGAAATAGTAAATCTCTTTCTTTATGTCCTCGCCGCCACCTCCCTTCCTGGAGAGAAGTTCCCATGACTCTATCGCAGGCGTGTCCATGGGCTCAAAGCCGAACCTCTCGAAAACCTTTCTTGCTGTATCGACAACCTGCTGCCTTCTTCTCATCTGCTCGGGAAGAAAGTCCCTTGTTCCCTTTGGGGGTTGCATGGTTAACCTCTCTTATTACTTGTTAAAATTTAGTCAGCTTGCTTATATTGTTGTTTAGAAAATGCCCTCCTGTTTAATTCATCTGAGGGGAGGCTTGTAAAACCTTACAGCAAAAATATCCGGACTTTCATTTCCGCTCTTTATTGATTTAGCATTAGAAAGGGTTCATTCATAAGGAACGAGCTCGTTCAGAATGTCATCATCCATAAGAACAAAATATTTCGGAAAGCTCATGTCTATTTCGTGTGGTCTTTTTCTTTCCCAGGAATACAGGCCATACTTAAAACTTCTTATCTCAAGAAACTCAACAGGACGGTTTTCCAAAGTCTTCTCAACAATAAAATTGAAATCTTTCATTAATGGCAATGTGTTAGGAGTTTCGTTATGTATTTCTACATAAAAAGGTATTAATCTTATCTTATAATTCCCTTCCTTGCTTTTCCATATTGCCTCAAGTTTTCCCATCCACATCACTTACCACCACTTTCTCTTGTCGCAGCTATTATTCTCTGTATGGCTGTTATGTTGCTCAGGACAGCCAGCACGACTATTGTATAACTCAGGAAGAACTTGTCTGTTGAGGCAACCAAAATACCTATGAATAGTATCAAAAGCCTTTCCGCCCTCTCAAGAAACCCGCCCCTCAGTTCCTTCTCTATAAGCTCCTTTTCCTTTGCTGCTGCCTTAACGTATGTGGTCATCATTGCGCCGAAGAAGTAGGCGAAAATCCATACTGATATCGGTAAGTAAAAGTCAGGCAGCCCTGCAAACAAAAGCCCCAAAATAATAATGCCTTCCACATACCTGTCCACGACAGTGTCAAGGTATGCCCCCTTCTTTGAGACGGTTCCCGTTACCCTTGCGACAGAGCCGTCTACAAGGTCAATAAACGCTGACAGAAAGAAAAGCCCTGCTGCTGGAAGGAACTGCTCTTTAATAAGAAACCAGAGCGCGACAAAAACAGGAACCAAGGATAGCAGAGTCCACTGGTTGGCAGAAAGCGGGATTTTGCTGAAAACTATCCCGACTTTCACAGATAACTTCGCAAACCTCTCACGATTCCTGTAAAGCATACTCTTTTCTTGGGATTTGACTTTTTAAGGATTCTGACATCAAACCTGAGTCTGATTTTGCTTTTCTATGGCCAAAAGAAACCCCTTTAATGTAGTCCCTTTTTATGTCCATAAAAAGATAACAGCTGCCCAAAAAAGCAATTAAAAACCCTCCCGTGAGCATAATCAATTCGATTTGTGCCTCTTTATAGTTATCTATCATAATCCTGACTGCTTTATGGGGGCTCTGATACGCAACCATAAATGTTGCCATAAGCACGAGATACATACCGAGAAGCCAAAGCAACGTGAATGTCTTAATCAAACTTCTCAACATATTTACCACTTAAAAATAGTTAAATATAACATTTATAAATGTTTCCCAGAAACTCCCTATTCCTCAATCCTGAAAACCTTGTCCCCTTCCCTTGCCTTCCCTTCAACCTTAAGCCCAACGGACTGGCCCTTTCCTGCTGACTGAACAGGTTTCCTGTCTATCTGTATTGAAGAGGCTGTCTGCTGGATGTTTGTGACATTCCCCTCTATTGATATCCGGTCCCCCTCGTTAAGGGTGTCCGAGAGCTCTATGACGGCGACCCCTATCTTGTCAAAGTAGTGGGTCACCCTTCCTATCAGTTTCTTTCCCATTTCGCACCCCCATATTTCGCCTTGTGACTTGCATACAAAGCGACAATGACGGAGAAGATGCTTCGCATCTTCCAATTGGTTTCGCCTTGTGACAGATTTTTGGAAAGACGACTTTGTTATGTTGGTTAAGGCCGTCAAATTACTATTTGGTTAGCTTTGCGACTTGACGGAGAAGTCGGCTTCGCCGACTTCCAATTGATTTCGCCTTGTGACAATTTTGTATTTAAGATATATAAACTTCGCAACCACCCATAAATTATGGGAGTTAGCCTTTCTGGGCTGGTTTTGGGAAAGGAGATATCAATAGAGGAGCTGAGGGGAAAGAGGATAGCAATAGACGCCAACAACACGCTTTACCAATTTCTTTCAACAATAAGGGACAGGTTCACGGGTGAGCCTCTCAGGGACTCAAATGGCGAGATAACCTCACACCTTTCGGGGCTTTTTTACAGGACCGCAAAGCTTGTTGAAGAGGGCATAGAGCCTGTTTTCGTGTTTGACGGGGAGCCACCGGAATTCAAGAGGGAAACGATAGAGAACAGGGTACACATAAGGGAAGAGGCAAAGAGAAAGTGGGAAGAGGCGCTGGAAAAGGGTGAAATAGAAAAGGTAAAGACTTATGCTCAGGGAGCCGCAAGGCTAACTGACGATATGGTTGAGGAATCAAAAAACCTTCTCGAATATATGGGCGTTCCTTGGGTTCAGGCACCTTCGGAAGGAGAGGCAGAGGCGTCATTTCTGGCTAAAAAAGGAACGGTTTGGGCAGCAGGCTCGCAGGACTGGGATTCCCTTCTTTTCGGAGCGCCAAGGCTCGTAAGGAACCTCACGATATCGGGCAGGAGAAAAGTCGCGAGAAAGGAGAAGTATGTGGTTGTTAGCCCTGAACTGGTAGAACTTGACTCTGTCCTCAAGAGCCTTGGGATAACAAACGAACAGCTTATTCTTATAGGCATTCTTGTCGGGACCGACTACAATATGGGTGGGGTTAAGGGCTTTGGTC
>JAWCLA010000007.1:15414-28152 GCA_039091855.1 Candidatus Aenigmatarchaeota archaeon
TACCAAAAAAACCTTTCCAGCCAGAGAAGGTCATAGAACTTCTCGTGGAAAAACACGGCTTCTCTCAGGAAAGGGTTAACTCTGTCCTTGAAAAGATGAGGGAGGCGCAAAGCAGGAAGAGGCAGACAGGGCTTGGGGCATTCCTTGGTAAGTGATATGTCCGATTCAATAATTGGAGTTATAGCGGAAATGGTTTTCTATGTATTGAATAGCACTGCTGATGCAATTGTTTCGCTTTTCAGGCTTTTTCTCAAACTCGTAGGTATTGCAGAAATCGTTTCCTCCACAGGCGCTCTTGGGATTTTTGTTTCTGCCTTTGCCCTCGGGCTGGTTTTGTTCTTTCTCTGGAAGTTTGCGATAAAGTCTTTGAAAACAATAATCATTCTCCTTGTCATCGGGGCATTGCTAATTCTCGCTGTTTTCCTGTCATAGTTTTATAATTTTTTGATAAATAAAAAATATGGCAAGTAGGAGCTGCCTTGAGAAAATGCGAAAAATTCATGACTCCCTTGCGGAAAGAATCTATGAAAACCCCGGAATTATAATTATAGATGGTGACATTGTTTCTGAAGAAACGTTGATATCAAAGCGCAGGGAATTCTGGTGCGGATACTGTACTGACATCGCTTTTCTCAGGGAGCCCCAACCAGCGACGGCAGAGTTTGACATAATAGAGGTTTGCTCAAACTGCTACGGAAAGTCAATAACTGGGGCTTATAGCGATCTGAAAAACAAGACGCTTTGTTTTTGCGAAAATTACTTTCCTTTGTTTCTCAAAAAACTGAAATATGGAATGGGTTTCAAGCCTCAAAATTACACCGAACTATGGCTTGACATTTTGGTGAGCTTTTTTGACTTCAACGGAGCCGTAAAGACCGAAAGGCTTCCCGGATTCAGGAAAAAGCTGATAGCGAGAATACATTAGCCAACATACCCCGCTTCCTTCTGCTTTGGTGCAACCCTCGGCATAGCAAGGGGTGGTGGAAGCTGAAGGTCGTCAGCTATGTTCGCTACTTTGAGCAGACACGACCTGAAAAGGTGGTTGAGAACCTCTATGTTGACATTTTCAGGAAGCATTTTCTTTGACTGCCACTGCTTAATTATTTTCAGGTTGTTTTCACCCGTGTAAAGGAGCTCGCCGTTTATCTTAACCTGCCCTATGTCAGGACTGTAAGTTGTAACAAACTCGAAATTGAGGGAAATCACCTTTTTTCCTATTGCAGGCAGGTCTATCTGCTTGACAGAAACTATCCTCGGTGTTGAGTTGACCTTTATCTCACCCTTTGGGGCGTTTTTCTCCCGCTTTCCCTCCAATGAATCGAGCTTCATACCTATTATTGGCATAGCACACCTCCAAATAGCAATATTTGAAGATTTGTATTTAAATGTGTAGTTTCTTAAGTCCTAAAACCCGTAATCAATCCCCCTGGATTTTAATATCTGTGAAGCAAAATATCCAGGCTTAGGCGGAAACCTTGGGTCAAAAAACGGGTCTTTTGATTCATTTTCCCTGAGTAATACTTCGTACCTCTTTCTAACATGCCTCAAAACGCTTTTGTATACTGAGACTTCAATGTGGTCCTTTCCGTTCACGCTTCCCATGTCATCACCTACCACTTTATCTCACCCTTGTATCCTTCTTTTCTAAGTATCTCGGATACATCTTCCCTTTTTTCCAGGGGGACATAATCACCAATCTCTATTGCTCTGAAACCGTCTTCAGGCTCTAACTCACGAATGTAAGGAAAACAAACTGTTTTGTATCTTTTGTGTTCAGGTTCTCCCAAAAACTCAACTTGATACGCAAAAAACTTTCCAATGTTTGTTTCTATTACCGATATGTTGTGCCTTTTTATGCCATCCTTTTGGTTCACGAAGCTCTTTCCCAATACAAACTTTCCCATTTTTCACCACCTTTCTTTAAAGCTGCGGCTCACCCAAGAGGTTTTGATTTTTTCAGGAAAAGGCTGTCAGAAAATTTTTGCAGCCAGAAAAAGGGTGAGCAGGAAAGCCAATGCTAACTTATTGCCAAAAATAATATCCGAAGCTGATTTTGGCACTGCTTTCCATAATGAATTATTATGGGAAAAGGTATTTAAATAACTCGGTTCGCTCTGTGTTTGGAAAATAAGTTAATTTTAATATTTTGGTTTTATCATCTCTTTTCCCTATGTCCATTCTTTCGCAGGAAATCCTGAATTCCCTTCTGCTCTGCCTTTTCACCTTTAAGCAAATCCTCCTCAGTATAACCAAGCCCTGACAGAACCCTCAGGGCGGCAGGAATCACCTGGTTTTTTATGTAATATTCAGGGTCGTAGTTCTTCGCGTCTTCCGCAGGCTCTGCCCTCTCCGATATTGAGCCCGTTCCTTTTGTGATTATGAAAGCTATTGTCGTTCCCTCCCCAACGGGCCTTCCCCTTTCCTGCGCCTTCTTTGCCGCCAAGACGTGAGGGCCGAGCTGTTGGTACTGGCTGAGTGGGCGGGTGATCTGGCTGTATATAACCAAGTCTTCCATTTCTATTTTCCCCGAAGAAATGTCGTCAATCGTGTTCCTAACGATTTGGGCAGCCTTTTCAGGCGAATGGTCCCTTAAAACAGCGAGAAGAACCCTTTCCTGCGTTTCCTTTGCTATGTTTGACCAGTCCCTTCGCACCTTTTCGAACCCCCGTATAGTTATGTTTCCTTTATAGTCAATCAGTGCATATCTTTTCTTTGCCGCCTTTCCGGTCTTTGCGGATACGAAAATCCCTGACTGATAAAGGTCCCTGAACTCCAGCTCCATAACCCCTGGAAGCGATTCGTTTGCCTTTTCAAGAAACCTCTCAGCCTCAGACTTGCTTTTGACCTTAAGGAAGAGGGAGTCCGTGTCACCATAAATTACCTCATAACCCATTTTATTAGCGAGCTCTATAACCTGCTTTATGTAAAACCTTCCCCATGCTGTTATGGATTGGGCGCACACCCTAGAATACCACCTTGAACCAGGATAGGCGTAATATCCATAGCTGGCATTCGCAAGGATTTTCAGCCCGTGCTGCCTGTGGTCAAGAAGCTTGTATTTCTCGCTGCTGGGTCTTAGCTTTTTCATCTCCTTCTTTATCTCATTCCTCCTTTCCATAAGGCCTTTCAGTATTTTTGGTATGAAGCCCTCGTGCTCGGAGCAGTACCAGTGTCCGTCCTCAGGAACAACATTTCTCTTGTCTTCAGATTCTGGCTTGCCCCCACAGCAGATGCAGTCCAAAGTCTCAGGCGAGACATTGTGTGTTATCGTTATTGAAGGGTAAAGCGAGTGGAAATCAAAAAGCGCTATGTTGTCGTGTATGCCCTCCTTGGGCATGTGCACATAACCGCCTGTGTATGCAGGATAGAGCCTTCTTTTTCTGACTTCGTCGTATTTAGGCCTGTTGGGAAAAAGCTCCCCGAGTTTGTAAGCCTCTCTCATATAAAGCCACTCCACAAGCTGTGAGTAACTCATCCTGCTCGTGTCGAAAAGCGTCTGACCAGTTATCCTGCAAAGCTCTGTTATCTGTGGAAGCAGCTCCTCGGCAAGCATAAGCGTAAGCTCGGAATCCCTCATGCAGTATTCCACCAGCCCATCAAGCCCCTTTCCTGATTTCCAAAGAACCTCTATGTCTTTCCACTTGATTTTTTTCTTCCCTTCCCCTATTATTTCCCTTGCCACCTTGTCAAGCGTGAGAACCTCTGTCATCAGGTTGGGGCTGAGTATATTTTCCACGAAGTCGTAAAGGTCTATGTGAACCCTTCCGGCAAGCTGGGCAGAGCTTATCCTCATCCTTTTCCTGAAAACAACATTGCTTTTGTCTTTGCCTAAAATCAGGTGGACCTTGTGTTCGTTTGCCCTTTCAACAAGCCTTATGAAGTCGTACCTGTCGCTGTTGTATCCGACTATTATGTCGGGATCCCTCTCCTTTATTGTTTCCGCAAGCCTCTCTATAAGCTCCTTCTCTCCTGAAACCACCTCAACATGTGGATGGCTTACCTTCTTGTAAGTAAGCGCCTTTGAGTAACCGGAGTTGTCTTTGAAGGACGCCATTATTATACTTTCCTTGCCTGCCTCTTCTGCCATCTCGAGGTCAAATGCGAGAATCCTTAGGTTTGGAGGCTTCTCGTTGCTGTTTTTTTGTTGCTCAATCCTCTCCGCCTCTATGGCAACATCAACACCAATGTCTGTTTGGGTTTTCCTGCCTTTTACCTCAATCCATTCCATTGGTATTAGCGAGTTGTCGATAAGGTATCTTCGGTAGAAGGAGATTCCATACTCGTACTCTTCCTTAACATCTTTCCATTCTTTCAGCATGTCCCTAAATTTGGGGACATCGGCAGGACTTTCCGCGAAAACCTTAAGGACAGTTCTTGATATTCCGAGATACTTCCTCTCCATTGTCTCTATTCTCATGGGCTTTTTCCCCTCAAGCTCAAGCCCCATAATCCTGTTTTTCAGTTCCTCTACCTCTGCTTTTTTAAGCTCCTGCCTCGGCTCAACATAAAAATATGGCTCAAAATTCCTGTCAAGAATTAAGGCGTTCTTTCCATCAGGAAGCTTGCACCAGAGTCTTATAACAGGTTTGCCATTCTCAAGAACATAGTCAGCGTCAACAAGAAAGGCTTTAACCCTCGTTGCTGACTGGTTGCTTATTCCCCCCTTTCCCACCTTTACTGCTGCCATATAATAAATTTTTGTTTTTGGGTTAAAAAGCAATCTGCTCAAAAATCCCTATAACAAAGACAGGAAGGGTTTATGACAATACCCTTTTTTTTCTGTATTTTTTGTCCCATATTCAAAGGGAATGAAAAACCAAAAATATATGGGCTTATAGTGTGGCTCTATCCTTATTCCTGGCTTGTACCAATTTCCTGTTGGTGAATTTTTGCTCTGCTTTTCCTTCTCCATAAAAAGCATTTGGAGCTCAGTTTTATAAGCGGTTTTACAAGCCGAAACCTTTAAAAAGCCTTTTTCTAATTTGTAACTACTTAATAGTGACATATTATGTACACAAAAAGGGAGATTGAAAGGGGAATGAAGGTGCTGTCCCTCTTGCAGACAGAGAGCGGGCTTTTCCTTGCCGCTCCTGCACAGGAAACAGGATACAACAAGGTCTGGATAAGGGACAATGTTTATTCAGCCCTAGGAATGGAGGTATGTAGCCCTGAGAGGGCTGTTAAGGCAGTTCGCGCGCTTTTTGACATCCTAAAGAAGCACGAGTACAAGATAGACTGGGCAATAAGGGAGAAGCCGAGGTATGCTTACCAGTACATTCACGCCAGGTACAACCCGCAAACTCTTGAGGAATACTGGGACGAGTGGGGAAACAAGCAGAATGATGCGGTTGGTGCCTTTCTCTTTCAGGTTGCTGGGCTGTTAAAGAAGGGATACGGGGTAGTGAGGGATTCCTCTGACATAAGGGTTCTCAAGAAGCTTGTCCTTTACCTGCAGTCCATAAGATACTGGGAAGACAAGGACAACGGTATGTGGGAGGAAAACGAGGAATTACACGCCTCATCCATTGGGGCATGCGTTGCTGGATTGAAGGCAATCTCCAACTATATAGATGTTCCCAAGGAGCTGATAGAAAGGGGGCAGGAAGCCCTTGACAAACTCCTTCCAAGGGAGTCCGAAACGAAGGAAGTTGATATGGCTTTGCTCTCTCTTATCTGGCCTTACAACATTGTCACCTCAAAACAGAGAAAACAGATTCTGAAAAATGTCGAGGGGAAGCTCGTGAGGGAAAGGGGTGTTATCAGGTATCCGGGAGACAAATATTACAACAGAAACGGAGAGGCTGAATGGACGATGGGCTTTCCTTGGCTGGCAATAATCTATAAAAAGCTTGGCAACAGGAAAAAGTATGATTTTTACATGAGCAAGACAAGGTTCGCGATGAACGGCTTTGGCCACCTGCCAGAGCTTTACTTTGCAGGCTCGAATGAGCACAATGAGAACTCTCCTCTGGGATGGGCGCAGGCGCTATATCTGGTGGCGTTGGCTGAGGGAAGGGGTGGGTAACAGGTGAAACTCATGAAAAAACCGATAATAATCGTTCCCTGCTTCAGGGTCGGGGAAAAGGTGAAAAACGTCATTAAAGAGGTCAGAAGCAGGACTTGTGAGGGAGAGTATCCTGTGATTGTTGCTTATAATGACTGTTCTCCGGACAATACCCTTGATGTTCTTTTCGGGCTCCAGAAGGAATATGGCTGCCCTGAGGTAATACTCTCGGGAGAGAAAAATCTCGGCCTTTCAGGAGGCATGAAGAACTCCTTTTCCTACTGCCTTGGCGAAGAGCCAGAAAACGTTGAGGTTATAGAATATCCAGGAAAGGGATTCAAGGGCGCAGGCCCTGACTCATACCTTATTGCAATGGTTGGCGGAGACGCGCAGCAAAAGTTCTGGGAGATATTTGAAGAGGCAGGCGTTGTTGTTTATGCAGGAAAGACAAGCTACGGCTTTATGGAAAGGTGGAACATTCCAGGTGACAAAGGCGACAGGCACATCAAGATGCCAAAGGAGAGGATAGAGAAGGAGATAATAATAAACAGGATTGCAAGGGAGTCCCTTCGCAGAATGGGATATGACACCTCACAGATAGATTCTGAGATTAAAAACAGGGGCGTGGGCGGAGGCGTGAGGGACCTGCAGACCAACAAAACATTCAGCGGCAAAAAGCTCGAGAGGCTTTATAACGAATTGAGCGGGGACAAGAGGTATGCCTTTGACCTTGAGGTCGCTATTGTTGCCTGCAAGGAAGGTGAGCCAATACATTGGGGTATAAGAAATGATTACGGCGAGCCTGCAACACTTGGTGAAGGGTGGAAGCAAAAATGGGGTAACTCAGTGAAAGACAAGCTTTACGTAATTCAGAAACACTCAGGAATGAAAAAAGAGGACCTCAGAAAACTGATATGGGAGGTTTCTGAAAAGACAGTGGATGATGGGTTGGCTTCAAGGGAAATAGGAGAACTAGTAAAGGAGTATGGAAGGTTGTATTTTTCTGATTGAAGCTTAGTTTTCGAATAATTCTTTATGGTAATCTTTCTGTTAACCAGAAGTAAATAAAAAGTACTGAGAAAATAAAAGTTTCTGTTTTTTATCAGGCGAGCCATTTACTCTGTCAGGTCAAGATATTTTGGAATGTTTTCCCAACCAACATGCTTGGCGTATTTGCAGTATCTTTGCCAAGCATCCATATATTCTATATTTCTTTCGTGCGTTCCGTCTATCCTATCTCTTGCCGATTCTGCCTCTAACAGGTATTTTCTTAGGTTAGCGGCAGGATCGCCTGATTTCCTTCTTCTCCAGTCTATGAACTTTACATACAGTTTCATATTTTCACCATTTGTTACTATAAAATAGTAACAAAAGTATATAAAGCTTTTGATAGTGTAGGTCAAATAATGCAATATAAAAATCCAACATAGAAATAATTCATATGCCCCACTACGACTACTTCGAGAGCGAATTCCCAGATGCGAGGGTATCAACCACCTTCGACACAAAGCAGTTTGGAGAGCTGGAGCTTGTTGGGACATTGATGCAGTACAAGGCAATTAAAAAATCCTTCTTTGAAAGGATTGGCGTCGGAGGCAGCATAACAGCAGCCCCTGTCTTTTGGAAGGATTCACTTCTTTTCGGTGCCTGCGACAAGAACTTCTACTGCCTTGATTTGAATGGCAAGGAAAGGTGGAGGTTCAGGACAAGTGGGATAATAACGGGAGAATGCCTTGTTCATGATGGAATTGCATTTTTCGGTTCATACGACAATAATATGTATGCTGTGAACTGCTCCACAGGAGAACTGGTCTGGAAATTCCCAACAAAAGGAATATTGCTTAATTATGGCAGCATTTCAAAGGGGGTTTTGTATTTTGGATCATGGGATGGTAACATATACGCGCTTGACGAAAAAACGGGAAAGGAATTGTTCTCTATAAAGACGGCGAGCGAGCAGTTTTGCGCAATCGAGAAGGATGGTGTGTTGCATTTCGGTTACGGTGGAGGTGTTTTGTACGCGTACGACATTGATAAAAAAAGGGTTTTGTGGACCTTCAAGTGCCAGAGGGAGGTTGCCTGCTGGAAAGAGTGTTTTTGGAAAAACAACATTTATGTCGGTTCTTGGGAAGGAAACATATACGCTATAGACAAGAACACAGGAGCATTGAAATGGAAATTCAGCGCCTCTGATGTTGCATACACACCAAGTATATGTGAAAACAGGCTGTATTTCGGCTCAAGGGATTTCAACGCTTACTGCCTTGATGCAGAGACAGGCAAGCTTATCTGGAAGTTCAGGACAGGTGGCTATGTTTCGCAAGTGGTAGAGCATGCTGGCAAGGTTTATTTTGGTTCTTATGACAACAATCTCTATTGCCTTAACCCTTCAACAGGAAAGGAAATATGGAGATTCAAGACACAGGGATTTGTGAATTATTATTCCTTCAAGGATGGGAGAATCTACTTCGGCTCCTGGGACTGCCACATGTACTGCCTTGATGCAGAGACAGGCAAGCTTATCTGGAAGTTCAAAACAAGCATGGGAACGCCTTCCCAGATAGAGCCTCCCGAAGCAGGAATTGTCAGAAGCGCTGAAGTCGTTTGGAAGCCTATAGAAGAGGAAACAAAATCTAAAAAGAAGGAAGAGCAAACCCTTTCTGATTACGGGGCAATAACAACCGAGTACGCTTCTGCCGGAATGGGTGACTATTTAGGAAAGAAGAAGAGGGGGTATATTTAATTATCTACATCCCATCAGGCGCCTCTATGCCGAGAATACCAAGCCCTGCTTTCAGGACATTCCTTACCGCAATGACCAAAGCAACTCTTGCTGCCCTGATGTTTTTTTCCGCCTTCAAGACAGGAATTGACTGGTAGAACTCGTTGAAAAGCGTGGCAAGAGAGTAAACATAGTTCGCTATGTAGTGCGGCTTGCAATCCTCCGCCGCCCTGCGAACAGCCTCTGGGAACTCACAAAGTTTTTTTATTATTGCCTTTTCCTTCGGATCTGACAAGAGCGAGGCGTTTATTTTATTTGGAACTGATTTTATTTTTCCCTTTCTCAGGATTGAGCACGCCCTTGCGTGAGTGTATTGGATATAAGGACCCGTGTCTCCCTCAAAGCTCAGCATCTCGTTCCAGTCAAACCTTATGTCCTTTATCCTGTCCCTAGAAAGGTCGGCATACTTTATAGCCCCTGTTCCAACCTGCCTCGCTGCTTTCTTCTTTCCCTTCAGCTTTGGATTTTTGAGTAGTATTATCTTTTCAGCAAGCTGCACAGCCTCCTCTATCAGGTGGTCAAGAAGTATTATCCTGCCCTTTCTTGTGGAAATCTTTCCCTCCGGAAGCGAAACCATTCCGAAATGCACGTGAACCAGTTTTTCCCTTTCATTTGGATTTATGTATCCAAGCCTTTCGGCAGCCCTGAAAACCTGCTCCATATATTCCTTCTGTTCAGAGCCAATGACATAAAGTATCCTTTCGGGCCTGAACTTCTTAATCCTGTATTTTATTGTTGCCAAGTCCCTTGTAGAGTAAAGAGTTGCCTCGTCCGATTTCTGTATTATAAGAGGTGTTTCCATACCAACATCTAGTATTAACGCTCCTTCTGACCATTTACCAATTCCCTTTTTTAATGCCTCTCTTATAACATCCCTTGCCATCTTGTTGTAGAAGCTTTCGCCAAGTTGCAGGTCAAACTTAACGCCAAGCTTTCTGTATGTTTTTTCAAACTCCTTTTTACTGAGACTGACAAACCTTTTCCAAATCCTGAGGAGTCTCTTATCCCCTTCCTCGAGTTTCCTGAAAATTTCTCTTGCCTTTTCATCAAGCTTTTTGTCAACCTCTGCCTCATCGTGAAACTTTACATAAAGCCTCAATAGCTCTTCTATCGGGTTTTTCCTCAGGTTTTTCTCAGAGCCCCATTTCTGGTATGCAACAATTATCTTTCCGAACTGGGTTCCCCAATCCCCAAGATGGTTGTCACCTATGACCTTGTAACCGAGAAACCTGTGAATCCTGCATAGAGAGTCCCCTATAACTGTTGACCTCAAGTGACCAACGCTCATAGGCTTCGCAACATTAGGGCTTGAGAAGTCAACAACTATTGTTTTCCCCTTCCCGTCTTTTGATGAGCCATACTTTCTACCTTTCGCGATAAACGGTATCGCCTCTTGCCCTATGGCATTCCAGTCAACCAGAAAATTAACATAAGGTCCTGAAGCCTTAACTTCCTTTATAAAATCCTTTGGCGAAATCCTTTCGGAAACCTCCTGAGCTATCTGTTGGGGGGATTTTTTCAGCTCTTTTGCCAGCACAAAACAAGGCACTGCGAAATCCGCATCTATTCCCTGCGGCGGCCTTTCAATAAGCGGAACTATTTCCTCGGGTTTGACTCCAGCCGCAGAGGAAAAGGATTCCGCTATTTCCCTTTTTATATAAAGCAGGAAATCCTGGGGGCGTTTTTGCCTTTTTACCGAGGATGGTTTTTTCCCTTTTGTTGCTTTTTTGGAAAGTTTTTTTGGCATATTATATCCTTGTAGAATTTTTTATTAATATATCCGTGTCTGTATTTAACATCGGAATTTAACGAAGTCGTGCGAATCAGGATTTGGGTGTAGCTTTCTGCAAGAAAGCGGAACCGTTAAATCGCTGTTATGCTCTCTTACCGAAGTGAAGACGAAATTTTAGTGCAACGGTGCTGGGGATAGATTTGAAGAATTATAAAAAGCTTCTGGGACATTTGGATATCAACTACTCAGATTTATCTTTCTTTTTCTAGAATCTTATAAAAAACGTTAAGAGCCTTTTGGACAACATGTAAACTTCCTGCTGATACTTATGGAATATATTAAGGACCCGGAGCTAGATGAAAGGGTTTTTGACATAGTCCATAAGCTTGGGATGGAGCACATAAAATTACAGAGGGTTGTTTGCATAAGAAGCTATGGTTCAAAGAGCAGGAGAACGCTCGCCAGATGCCATGTTCTGCCAAAGATAATACAGGAAGCGCTGGGCATTAAGGCATATTATATAATAGAGGTAATATCAGAGAATTTCGACCGCCTCTCGTACGAGGAGCAGACAAAAGTCCTGATACACGAGCTTATGCACATACCAAAAACCTTCGGGGGTGGGTTCAAGTTCCACAACTATGTGAACAGGAAGGAAGTGGAAAAAATGTACAGGCTTTACAAAAAATCAAAAGACTCTGCAATATAAGATTAAGGCTTTTTAATATCGAAATAAAATAATATATTGTGTTAGTATGAAAGCCTACCTCTTCAGCATAGCAGCCCTTCTCTCGTTTGTTTCATATTTCTTGGTCAATCTTGTGATGTGCACATTCTGCATGATTCCCGGCTGCGGCTTTATGTCGGTCTTGGTAAGCTTCTTTGTTTTCGTCATTATGTGGGCATTCCTTCTTTTCAGCGAGGTGAAATAGAGAATATTTATTTTAAGCATTCCAATTAGTTCTAAGTTCATAGCCCGGTGGTGTAGTGGTCAAGCATGTCGGGCTTTGGACACTTGGAAGGAAGTCGGAACAGAAACTTGTGTCTTTCCGCCTTCAAACTGAAGTTCCAAAGCTTTGAGAACCCTGCAACTGAAGTTTTCCGTGAACGCTTTTGCGGAAGTGGAAACTCCTGTAAAAGGGTTCTGTGAAAGAGGAAACCCGACGACAGCGGTTCGAAACAAAGGCTTTTTTGAAAAAAGCCTTTGGATGCCAAAAACCTTTACCTTAACTGTGATATTGGTTCATCTAACTGGAATCGATAATCCGCTCCGGGCTATTAGTTAGACGGCTTAAACCAATAAAAAAGCCGTCCATTTCATTCCTCTCCTTTTATTGCCCTTATTCCCCTCTGGGTTATCACAAAACAAGTTCCTAGGGACTCAACCTTTTCTATGTATCCAGAGTCCCTAAGCCTTTGCAATATGACATCCGTTCCGTTGCACTTCTCCTTGTTCAGGAAGTTCAGTATCTCTCCCTTTGTGACAAGAAGCTGTTTTGAGACAAGCTCCAGAACTTTCCTTTCCGGTTCCGAAAGCATTTTTTCACCTTTAATACACTATTTCCTTCTTCACCTTTGCTGCCCTTTCCTTTCCTGCTGCAATCTCCACTATCTTCAAGGCAAAATCGACAGCAGTTCCAGGACCCTGTGAAGTGATTATGTGTCCGTCTGCTATCACTTTCTCGCCTCTTGGTCTTGGCAACTCCCTCTCCATGCCTGGATAGATTGTTGCCTTCCTGTCTGCAAGAACGCCTGCTTTTGCAAGAATGCAGGGCGCAGCGCATATTGCCGCAAGGAGTTTTTTCTTCTCATTGTACTTCTGGACGGCATCCATTATCCTTCTTGATTGCATAAGATTTTTCCATCCGGGATCCCCGCCTACCAGTATAAGACCGTCAAACCTGTCAAAATTCACGTCATCCATCTTTATGTCAGCTATGAGCTTTATTCCCCTTGAGCCTCTCACTATTGTTCCAGGCAAACCCGCTGTGGTGACGTTTATTCCCGCCCTTCTCAATATGTCTATTGTTGTTGTTGCCTCTATCTCCTCAAAACCATCAGCAAGTGGGATTAAAAACTCTGCCATAATATCACCCAACAATCATTCTAATATATTATTAGGGTCATTCATTTAAATAACCTCTAACCAATGGCTCTCCCAATACAATTCTGGAAAACCATAAATATTAGACTAGAGGTGATTCATATGCACTCTAGTCT
>JAWCLA010000008.1:0-309 GCA_039091855.1 Candidatus Aenigmatarchaeota archaeon
TCTTTTTTGTCATATCCCGCTATCACCGACAGCATAAGCGCTGCATCCCAAACGCTTTTCCCTATCGGTCCTATCTTGTCGAGTGAGTTTGAATAGTCAATAAGCCCGTACCTTGAAACAAGACCATATGTTGGGGTGAGCCCAACAACCCCGCAAAAGCTGGCAGGGCACGATATGCTTCCTCCAGTGGACTGCCCTATTGCAACGTGCGGAAAATCCAGGGCAGCAGTGAGACCTGCTGCCCCGCCTGATGAGCCTCCACAAACCCTTTTTGGGTCAATCGGGTTCTTTGGAGTTGAAAATCCCGAA
>JAWCLA010000008.1:319-27844 GCA_039091855.1 Candidatus Aenigmatarchaeota archaeon
CTCCTTCACCCTTTATTCTTTCGGAAACTGTGGAATCAAAAGGCGGTACATAGTTTTCAAGAATCCTGCTTCCCGCAGTGCATCTCATACCCTTCACGCAGATGTTGTCCTTTATTGAAACAGGGAGATAGAGCAGCCTTCCTTTTCCGGGTTTTTTATCTTTTAATTTGGGTTGCTCGCCTATTGTTACAAAAAACCCATACTCCTTGTCGAGCTCTTTTATCCTGCTGAACAGTTTTGAGTAGAAATCCTCCAAATCCAAACTGCCTGCTCTTGACTCCTTGATAAACTCCCCAACAGAAAGCCTGGAATAATCCATACAATTTATTTGGTTGGGATATTAAAAGCCATCTCCAAATAACTTATTATGTCAATGAAAAAGCCCCCTTCGATGCGCTCAAAGAAAAGGTACGTAATCTTTCGCCTGCATTCGGATTCCCCTGCCAGCTTTCAGGACGTCAAGAACGCGATATGGAATTCCGTTCTCAACTGGCTTGGCGACAACGAGGCACCAAAGGCCGAAATCCATATTATAAAAAACCTCTGGAACAACAGGGAGCAGACAGGCTTTATAAGGTGCCAACCAAGGTATGTGGATTCTGTAAAAATCGCCCTCGCATTGATTCACCAGATAGGGGACCAGAAGGTTATATTTCAGACCATAAGGGTCTCGGGAACGATAAAAAGCGGCAAGGCTAAGGCTTTCAGAATACAAAATTCCTGAATTCCTTAAAGGATTTCCAGCGCTTACTTGTAAAGCCTTGCTGTAAGAGTGGAAACGTTCAGCTTCTGGTTCTTATCGTCTGTTATTACCTCTGTCCCTGTTTCCATATCGCACTTAATTCCCTGAAGGAACTTGTTCTTAACTACCTCTATCACGTCCACTGCCCTTGATATTGACCTTCCCCTTGCCTTCACGAATACCTCGTTGTTACCGTCCGAGAACTGCGTTATAACGGCAAGCACGTAGCTCATTGCAGGCTTTTTCCCGACAAAAATCACGTTGTCATTCTTGCCTGCCTTTTTCTCCTTCTGCTGAGCTTCTGTTTTTGCCTCAGAGCTGTTTTTTGTTTCCTTGCTCGTTGCCATTTAACCACCTCCGTCACTTATTCCGCTTTTGTCATTGCATGCCACTTTTAACTAATCATATATTGAAGTGAAGTTTTTAAACCTTTCAGCAGCCTATTCCAGAATCTCCTTAACGAATTTTTTCGGCTCGAAAATCTCTATGTCCCCGTATCCTTGCCCTGTTCCGAGGAAAAGTACGGGCTTCTTTATTGCATAGCACACGGAAAGTATGGCTCCTCCTTTTTGGTTAACGTCCGTTTTTGTCATAACCACTGCATCAACTCCCGCCCCCTTTTCGAATGTCTTTGCCTGCTCCACTGCATCATTGCCTGTCAGGGAGTCCACGACAAGAACCCTGAGGTCGGGCTTGTTCACCCTTATCACCTTTGAAAGCTCGTCCATAAGATTTTTGTCGGTATGAGACCTTCCTGCGGTGTCAGCCAATACCACGTCATAGCCCCTTGACCTTGCAAACTTAACAGCATCAAAAACAACTGCCGCTGAATCCGCACCATACTGGTGCTTTATTACCTTGACCCCAAGTTTCTCGCCGTGATGCTCAAGCTGCTCTATTGAGGCGGCTCGAAATGTGTCAGCAGCGGCAATCACAGGAGTATGACCCTTCTCTTTAAGGTAGTTGGCAAGCTTGGCTATCGAAGTCGTCTTTCCTGAACCATTGAATCCGAGGAAAACAAGGCATGCCGGCCTGCCATCTGAGCGGGCTTTCTTTATCAGTGAGTCCAGGTTAACTTCGCCTTGGTTCACCACTTCCAGAAGGCTCTCCTCGAAAGCCTGCCTGACAAAATCCGATGCACCGAACCTTTTTGCACTCTTGCCTAAAAGCTTCTCCTTTAGGCTTTTTCTCAGGAAATCCACAACCTCAAGCGCCACGTTTGCCTCAAGGAGCCCTGCCTCGTTCTCTTCAAAAAACCTATCTATGTCAGATTCGGATATCTCTCTTGTTGTGACCTTCTCCTTAACCTTTGAGGCAATCCCAGGCTTTAACTTTTTTTCATCTGGCTTTTCCTTTTCCTCCAAAACAACCTTTGCCTCTTCTTTAACCTCTGCCTTCCCTGAAAGCTTTTCAACGGATTCCCTGAGCTTTTTCTTCAGAAAGTCGAACATAGCATTGGATATTTGTCAGAAAGGATTTATATCTGCTTTTCGCAAGTGCCGTATTCCTCGGAAAGGTTAACTGAAAAATTGCAATAGTATCCGGGAGGGCATTGAAGATTTGATATGCACTCGCAACGCGGAACGCAGGTATTGGAACAGCTGGTGTTTTCCTGCTCACCCGTGCATAACGATTCGCATTTCCATACCCCATCAGAATCCTCGCACAGTTCCTTTGTGATTTCAGGTGGCTCAAAATTAACCGGAAAAAACGCAAAAACCATAGCAATCAGCATTGCCACCAAAATCAGGGTTAGTTTCACCTTGTCCATTATTATATTTTATTTTGTGGATTAAAGGTAGTTATTGCCTTATAATAGTATGCTTGTACAATAAAACCCCTAAAATCTCAGTTGCCATAATTTTTTGATGCCAACGTAGTATCCAAGGGCAATCCCGAACAAGGCTGCAAAAAGCGCGATTCCTATTATATGGAAGTATGGTACTTGCTGTAAAGCGGGCAGTGTGGACTGATAGTCTCCCGCCACCATCTCAGGAGCTGATTTCATAAAACCTTGGCCTGAGCGCAGGAAACCCACAATAAGATCATATGTAGTAAACAGAAGCGCAAGCATAGAAAGAGACAGGATAATCCATATCCTTCTTTCCCCAGGTCTTAATATCTCCCTTCCCTTTCTTGTAAGCTCGTAATACTTCCACTTGTGTCCATCATCCTTTAATGTAACAAGCCCCGCCTTCATTAATGATTCCATATGTTCTTTTACTGACGATGGTGTCATACCGAGCTCCTTTGAGAGCTCCGCGAGCATCTTTCTCCTCACAAAAAGGCTCTTAAGTATGTATATCCTTGTTTCTGATGCGAGGCTCCTGAAAGCCTCCCTGTCCAATGTTATCCTGTCCTCGCTCATAGCATTCAATTGGCAACAGGGCTTAAAAGTGTTCAGGCTTGCTTTGTAACCTTATCCCACATCTTCAAAAACAGAGAGTCTATGGCATCAAGTTTATTTACAAAGAGCCTCTCAAACCTTGCGTAATCCTTTGAGTTGTATGCAGAAACAATCTCCCTGTCCGAAAATTCACGGGGTATTCCCTCCTTTTTGCAGTAATGATCAAGCCCCTTTATCACACCCCTGTTTATGAAAGTGAGGATTATGAAAAGGTCCTCAATGTTGGCATAGTTTATCTTCCTGAAAAATTCCCTGAATTCGGGAAGGCCACAGGAGCGCAGCAGTAGAATCGGTATGTCCAGCTTGAGGTTGTTGAACCCTATGAAAATCTTGTCGTTTGTCTTGAGAAAGTATCTTATGAAGTCAGAAACCATATCCCTCTCTGAAGGGAATTCCCAGGATTTCCACACTTTAACGAAACTTCCCCTTTTAAGCCCTATCGCAAGGATTTTCGCTTCGCTTGAAAACCCGTCTGTCTGGACAGAAAGGATCATACTACCCCTTTGCTTCTTTAAGCACTAATTCTTTCCGAACCTTCTCCTCTCTTTTCATAATTTTCGCCTTGTGACTTCCATACAAATCAACATTGACGGAGAAGTCGGCTTCGCCAACTTCCACTTATTTTCGCCTTGCAACAGTTCAGCTTGCTGTTGGTTATCCTTTTGACAGATGTTTGGAAAGACGACTTTGTTATGTTGGTGAAGTTCGTCAATCTATTGGAAAGACGACTTTGTTATGTTGGTTAATCTTCAAACTGGAATCCTCAAAAAAATATGGATTTAAGCTTAATAAAACGCTTCCCAAGATTTTTCTATGAAAATTGACTGCATTCTTGTGAGGTTTGGGGAGATAGGGCTCAAGGGGAAAAACAGGCCCTTTTTCGAGATGGTTTTGGTTAGAAACATAAAGCAAATTTTAAAGGAGAACGGGGCTTCTTTCAAGAAAATTTACAGGATACCTGGTAGGTTTGTGATAGAGAGTGAAGACCAAAAATCACTCGAGGCGCTGAAATATGTTTTTGGGATAGTTTCCTTCAGCCCCGCTTTAAAGACAGATATAGACATTGAAAAAATAAAGGCAGAATCCCTGAAAGTCCTGATTGAAAGAAATCCTAAAAGCTTCAGGGTTTCTGCAAGAAGGCTTGACAAAACAGTAAAAACAACCTCCCAAAAGATTAACGAAAAGGTAGGAGAGTATCTTCTTGGTAAAACCAAAATCCCAGTCAATCTGAAAAGCCCGGAGTTGGAGATAGGAATTGACTTCACGAAAGACAAAGCCTTCATTTTTGCGGATGAGTTTAACGGTTTGGGAGGATTGCCTGTCGGGGTTTCGGGAAAGGTTTTGTGTTTTGTTTCAGGCGGTATAGACAGCCCTGTCGCTGCATGGCTTGGTATGAAGAGGGGATGCGAGGCAATACTTGTGCATTTCCTTCACGGAGGCATCAAACCAAACAAAATAATCAAATTGCGAGATATTCTGAAAAGATACCAGCCGTCACTGAAACTCTTTATCGTTCCTATGGAGAAGGTAGAAAAGGAAATAATAAGGTGGTCCCCTTCTGGTTTGAGGATTGTGATTCTCAGGAGAGCCTTCCTGAAAATCGCGGAAAAAATAATGGAGCAGGAAGGTGCAACAGCTGTTATTACGGGGGACAACATAGGTCAGGTAGCATCACAAACCCTTCACAACATAAGAGTAATAGACAAGGCTTTCAGCGGAACGATATTAAGACCTTTGCTAGGATATGACAAGGTTGAGATAATAAGCCTCGCACAGAAAATAGGAACATATCCAATAAGCATTCAGCCTTACGAGGATTGTTGCAGCTTTATGCTGCCAAAGCACCCTGAAACAAGGGCGAGTGTTGATGAGGTTATCAAGACAGAGGAAATGATTGATAAGGGGATTTTTGAAGAGGCTTTCAAAAGAGCAGAAGTTGTTTGTTGAGGAACTTGTAATGCGCCCGCATTACAAAATTTTATTAGCCAGTTTTTCAACAATAAACCAATTTTGAAATTCTGGTGAGAGACTGCATTACATAAATTCCATCTTGTCCAAAAAAGACATTGGAAAAACAAGGCATGACTGGCTCGTTCTTATGTTGTATGAATCATTAAGAAGCAGTTCTTTTAACCCAACAAATGAGGATTACCAGACGGCAAAGGTCTTGTTTGAAAGCTACAATACTGTTCTTGAAAATCTTGAGGAAGCAACAAAATTCATAGGCAATGGCTTCTCTTATCTTGAGCCTTTCTACAGATACCAAATAGGAAAACACAAGTTTGAGATAGATATTTTCGGTATCAGAGATAACTTTGTTACAGGAATAGAGGTTAAATGCAAAAAGCCAAAAAGGTTAAAATATCAGAAAAGCCGTTTTGCCGACTTTGCCAGAAAAAAATATGCCGAACTCATCCCGGAACTTTACTATTTCAGCGGAATGAATGGAATAAGGCTGGAGGATATTGAAGATTATTAAATACCACCAACTATTATTATTATGCTTCTTTATGAGTGGATTCTTCTTGCCATTGGAACAGCGGGATTCGGGCTCGGGGCCTACTGGGATCTTAAAACAACCGAGTTTCCTGACTGGCTTCCTTACTCTATAATACTTGCTGCAATATCAATAAGGGCGGCATTCTCTTGGTTTATGGGTGACTGGCGGATTCTCCTCTCTTCAATAGTTGTTGGTTGCCTTTTTCTCGGCTTCGGGCTTTTGCTTTCCATACTGAAGCAATGGGGAGATGGTGACGCCTGGCTTCTTGGCTCCAGGGGATTCCTTTTCCCTGGTTATTCAGGATTCCAAGAGAAGGAAATTTTTATTGATTTTCCTGTTGTTACACTTTTCAACTTCTTTCTTTTGTCATTCTTTTATCTTGTTGCCTATTCTGTTGCGCTTGGCTTAAAGCACAGGAAGGTTTTGCATAAGTTCAAAGGGGAAATTTCAAAAGACTGCAGAAGCCTTTTGGTGTTAATAGTGTTTTTCGCTGCTATTTGTTTTGGTGCGGCTTTTTACCTTAGTCTTGGAGTGGGGATTCCACTCGAGAGAATGACAAACCTGCTCTCCCTCCCGTTCCTTTTCGCTTTTGTCCTTGTTTTCATAAGATACGGGAGGTTTGTGGAGAAAAACCTGTTCAGGAAAAAAATCCCCGTGAGCAAGCTTAAGCCGGGAGACGTGCTTGCGAATGAGAGATGGAAAGGGTTGACAGAGAGGCAGATAAGGATTCTCAGGAAAAAAGGCGGACACGTCTGGATAAAAGAAGGCGTCAGGTTCGCACCCGTGTTTATAATCAACCTTTATGTAACCCTCTTTTTTGGCAGCCTGCTTTGGGTTTTTATATAATAAAAAATTTATAGTAAATATATGAAAGTTATTTTGTTTTTATTTACATTTGGAATTTTTACCATATAAATAACCCCGCCATAAATGGCGGTGTATTCTTGTAATTGGTTAAAGCGGTCAGCCAGCTCTGTTAAACTGTTTCAGTGTTGTTTGACCTTTTGGTGTCAGCTTCAGTTTGCCCTCAAGGAATTCTATGTACGGGTCATTCGTGCAGACAGGTTTCCTGGTTCCCTTACCGTATGTGCAGTACTTCTTCCTCAATGCAGGATTGTTGGCAACATCTATGTAGAATTGGATGGCCTTGTCAGTTGTTGAGCCTATTGAACGGAAGAAGTGACCGTCATACCAGAACTGGCCTCCCCAGAAGCGCTTCTTGTCTCTTGGGTCTTTCTGCTTGAGCTATGGGAATGTCTTGAATATCTTGTTCGCGGAGTATCCTTTGAGTTCGTGAACCGCGTAAGCTGGTGACTGATCGGGTTTCAGGGAGATTAATTGATGAACATGGTCTGGGTTTATTCGCTTGATAACTATGCGAAACCTCCACTTCTTTCCTGCCTCCTCGAATGCGTAATCGCATATATGTGCTATGCGACCTGTTAGCACAGGATGCCTGTGTTTGGGTGCAAATACAATGTGGAAGTCGGGTTCGCCAAAGTCTTGCGGCTACACCGCAAGAGATGTCTGCGTCTCGTATCGCATAGAGCGCAGAGACGTCTCTTCGTCCTTTGCAGCGGAGACGAAGATGCCGCATCTCTTGTGCATAGGCACAAGACTGTGGCTGAATGGTTGTGTTTCCATCATAAAATCAGTGCTCCTTATATATTCGCAGAGCCAAGAAAATCTTGGTGCTGCAATCGATGAGCTGTTATAAGCCCATGCGCCAGCATGGGCTGCTCATCGATATTTGATATTTGGTTAAGCAGAAATAATGATTTGGTTTCGTCTATACCCCGTCATAAATGACGGGGAATAACATATTGGTTAGAGGTTATTTAACCAAGTCTTCATCCTCGTTCTGTGTTAGGTTGAGTCTCAACAGCTATGGATAAACGAATTCATGTTTTCACCTTACATATATGGCTTGGATAGTTGCGCAGCTGTTAACTGCGCAACACCATCCATTTATTATTTGGTTAGAAACGAGAAATAGAGCCGGCTATGAGTCGCAATTCATCTGGTGGCTGAAGCCACAGGATTCTTGCTCCATAAATTTTAAAATAAAATGTTGAGAGATATATATTCGGGAAAGCCAAAATAAAAATATAATAGGATATGAATATTCTATCAACAATTTCTGCAACGACATAAAATGCAAGAATATAAAGAATGGAATAGAAAACATACAATCATTTATCGAGGTATTTGTGGAAGTTTATAACATAGAAATAGGATTTTAATTTAACAGTTACTGAAATATAAAAGGTGAATGAATGAGAAAAACTAAGATAATAATATGCCCATTTTGCGATCAAGAAGCTGTAGTTAAATTAAATCAAACACTAATAAAGTGTAGTAATTGCGGAGAGGCTTTTGAGATTGAAGAAGAGAGCTATACTGACGATTTTTGGCATAATCCCAGAACATCGCATACATTTTAGAATACAGGTCTGTATAAATCTTTGTTCAACAACCGGTCACAGTTCGCCTGTAGATTATTTACTCGCTATATACCAGTTAAATTTATTGGTTAAATAACTTACTGAGTGTTTCGTGGTTCTTTTATTTCATTTATTTTGAATAACAGTTGCATATCTGTGTTTGTTACTTATCAAGTTGCTGTATATAACTATTTAACATTACCTATACACCAACCCTATAAAATCACTTCTTGCTTTTGATAACTACTTAAGATTTTACTTAAAGTAGTGTATTGAGTTTTTGGCTGTGTTTTAACATTCAGATTTATTCGCATTCAATGTATATCTATTTGGACATATTCTGTTGTAAAGCTTTTTTTGAAGTCAAAATTTCAAAGAAATTGTGGAAGTATTTGGTTTTGAATATAGAAATCATTAGAAGTAAGTCTGTCCCCTGTGTATACTACAAAACATTTAAATGCTCGGTTAATTTGCCCGCTCGCCTATCCAACAGTCACATGCAATAGGTGAATAAGACTGGTGGAATTTCGGCGAGCACTGTTAATTGGCTAAATAATGGCATAGGCTTGACTGCGACTTTGGCATGGATTGGTTCCTCACGTAATTTGACAATTGTTGCAGGTCTTTTCCGAGTGAATCGAAGTGATATGATGGGTTCCACAAACCAGATCCACAGAAATACTGCTTCTTCAGTATTGGATATTCCTGAAGCAGTTTCTTAGCAGTAAAGCCTTTCAGCTTCTTGACTATGTTAGGTAACGAGGAAAGACCAATATCCAGAATCAAATGCACGTGGTTGCTGTCCATTCCCAGTTCATTGCATTGTATGTTAAGTTGGTTTATTGCTTCCCAAAGCAGTTGTTCACATCGAGCTTTTATTTCAGTAATATCAAATATTTTATGGCAGTATCGTGTCTCACCTTCTGCTGGAGAAGAGACATCTCTGCATCTTCAAATAAATGGAAGGGATGCAGATTTCACCTTGAATGCAAGGTGAACCCCAATAAATAGACTGACGGCTTAAGCCAATGTAACCAAGCCGTCCTCCCATTTCTGCCAACGCTAGAGCTATGGCTGACAAAATCGGCCATGGCTTCACCTCCCTGTTAATTTTAGATATTGATTAATTAGTGAAGCCAGAATTAATTCGGGATGGGCCAAGCCCATACCCACCACCGGTCACAGATCGGTGGAATTCTTTATTTAAATATTAATTGATGATCATTTAGGTTATATTTAAACAAGCACTCATAGCCAAACTGACTATAAGAATTCAGGCGTTGAATTTCAGGTTCCATATCACATCTAATATATTCAAGAACCGCTGCATATAAATAATCCTGAATCCTTTAATACCGTGATAGATGCGCCTCAACAAGGTGTTCCAGACTTCTATTTGGTTGTTGCTCAGGGAATAAAATTGCTGTTTATGTATGAGCAGTTTATTTTTCAAGTACATCTGCACATAGTTCAATTTTAGATTTCTCGTTCTGAACACCTTTCGATGGTTAGCGAGTAAGTATTCCGTTAATCATTAACTATGATATCAGGTTTACCTACTGTACATCTTACCTTTCTAAGAGAAACTATTGAGGATGTTTTGTTTCTTTGTTCAGACATATGGTGAAATAACATTGTTGTGGAATCAATAACATCGAACATAGACAGAAATAAATTGCCTATAAAAAATTACGCTTAACAATATGGTTTGTTTGAGAAACTATGCCTAATATATTTGGAAAATCTAAGTTGGGAAAATGACCTTACATTTATTCCATCTGTAAACTGATAATTATTATAAAACCGTATTTCCATAATTCTGAATACATCTTATTTAACCAGATAGTATAGTACACATTTTCATTACTTTATAGTATTATTTATGGTTTTACAGAATTAAGTTCGAAGAACCTTTTTCAGAAATAAAAACTCTTTCAAACAATTAATTAAAGTTGAATATGCCAAAAAGGAAAAAATCGAGAAAAACCAGAAAAAATAAGAGAAAGAGGCGCATTGAAAAATGCCTTAGCGCGGAAGAGAAAAGGACCTTGCTCCTTAAGGAGCAGACGATACTGTCCAAAGAACGAACAATTCTCTCCTTTATGAGGACAGGACTCACATTCGTGACTGTTGGCTTTGCTATGTTTGCCGCAGGTCCCTGGCTTTCCCAAGGATTCAATGTGAGCCCTTGGGTTTCAATAATAATAGGGGTATCAGTTGCTTTTGTTGGTTTTTTTGAGATAGTGGAATCATTCAGGAGGCTTAAGATTTACAAAAACAAGATGAGAGAAATAACAGAAAGGCTTGGCGAGGAAAACGTATAGCTTAAGCTAAACAAAACGGTTTCTCTTACCACCGGAAACCGTTCATTGCCCGGATTCCTTACATTCGCTGCAAACCCATTTTCCTTCCCAAAGTTCTGCTTCCTCAGAATACTCACCACATTCCTCGCATATTCCTTCAGAAACAGTTCTTTCACTATAGGATATTGGCTTTATCCCGTCAACCCACACGCACCCGCTGTTCTTATCCACTGTCCAGTCAGAATCAACAGGTAGCATCATAAAAAGCGCCCTTGCGAGTTTCCTGTCTTTTTCCTCAAGCCAGTGAAATGCCTCTGCTATGTAGCAGAATGGACAGACAGTTACTTCCTTCTTTGAAAGACATTTCAAACAGGGCAAGATTGTCCTGTTGCTTTCCACTGAGTTAAAGATTTCCAAGAAAAAGCGACTGAACTTCCTGAACTCAGCTGACAGCTTTCTCGGCAGCCACTTCAATATGTCTTTGGACAGGCAATCCGGACAGATGTAACTCCATACAGGATCCTTGCATATCTGGCATACCGCAAGCTGCATCCCTTTCACCCTTCCTTCTCCATTCAAGTGGGCAAGGTGGGAAACTCATCAACCTGCTGTTAAAAAGCCTATTAAAAAGCATTTCTGTTGCAGAAAATAGATTATCAAATGCATCGATGTTTGCCTGTTTTTTCGACATTAGTGCCAATGCTTAAGCGTATAAATTTGGCTGCTGAAATATTGGGCATGAAGGAGATTTTTCCAGGAGTTTGGAAATTGAAAGGGGAAATAGTCACAAAAAACCTTGTTCCGGGTTCAAGGGTTTACGGGGAAAGGACAATAGCTGAAAAAAAGTCAGAGTACAGGTTTTGGAACCCTTACAGGAGCAAGCCGGCGGCTGCAATAATGCTCGGGCTCAAGAGTTTTCCATTGAAAGAGGGTATGAAAGTCCTTTATCTGGGAGTTGCAAGCGGGACAACAGCGAGCCATTTCAGCGACATAGTCGGTCCGGAAGGGATAATCTACGGGGTCGAGATTTCAGAGCGCTCTATAAGGGACCTTAACCCTGTTGCAGAAAAGAGGGGAAACATAGTGCCCATACTTGCCAATGCAAAAAAACCAGAGGATTATTCCTGGGTTGAGCCTGTTGACATAGTTTACCAGGATGTTGCGACAGACGACCAGTCGGACATTCTCATAAGGAACTGCGAAATGTTTCTCAAGCCTGACGGGTTTGCGATAATTTCCATAAAGGCGCGCTCTATTGATGTCACGAAGCCACCGAAGGAGGTTTACAAACAGGAGCTCCAAAAGCTCAAAGGATTTTTTGATATTGTTGAAAAAATAGAGCTCGAGCCTTATGAGAAAGACCACCTTTTTGTCGTTATGAAAAGGAAAGGTTGAATTTTATTTTTGCCCGACAAATAATATATTGGAATGTTATGGAGATGCAAACAGAAACTTCCTATTCCAACAGCTTTTTGTACGAAGAAAAATTTACTGAAGACTACAATTATCTTATTTACGGGGGAAAGGTTGTTTTTGAAAATGATGTGGAACCGTTGCTGAAAAGGGTTGAAGACTCTCCTGAAGACGTAAGGAAGATTGGTTCTGCAATAAAGGAAGGGGTTAAAAAGTTTTTGGGTTTTTACAAGAGGGCTTTTGTGTTAGATGACTACAACCCGAAAGACAAGATAACTCCTGATTGCCTGTTCAACCGTATATTTTTTATTAACAAGAAGATTGAGGGAATCAACAGTAATGGTGGGGAAATGCTTCCTTACATAGAAATTGCCGAGGAATACAGGGAATACGAAAAGGTTGTAAAAGATGCTGATTTAAGACATTTCATAAAAAATGAAAGCCAATATTGGCCATAAAAATAAAGAGGGAGGGGAGAGAAAAGGCCTGACCTTTCTCCCGCTAAAAAATCACTTTGCCTTTACCAGGTCTATCACAACTCCTGCCGCAATCGTCTTGCCCATGTCTCTTATGGCGAATTTTGCAAGCTGGGGAAAGTCAGACTGCTTCTCCAACACAACAGGTTGTGTTGGGACTGCCTTTATTATTGCAGCATCTCCAGCCTTCAGCATGTCTGGATGCTCCTCAAGCGTTGCGCCTGTCTTCGGGTCTATCTTCTTCACTATTTCTGTTATCTTGCAAGCAACGTGTGCTGTGTGCATATGGAAGACGGGCGTGTAACCCTTTGTTATCACTGTCGGGTGCTGCAACACTATTATCTGTCCTGTGAATTCCTTTACCACCGTTGGTGGATTGTCAGGGTGACCAACAACATCACCGCTCTTTATCTGGTTTTTTGCTACTCCCCTGACATTGAAGCCTATGTTGTCGCCAGGCTCTGCCTTTGGCAGCTGCTTGTGGTGCATCTCTATGCTCTTTACCTCAGCAACTACACCACTCGGCTCAAATATTATCTTGTCATTAGGCTTCAAGACTCCTGTCTCGACCCTTCCAACAGGAACAGTTCCAACCCCTGTTATGGAGTAGACATCCTGCACAGGAAGCCTCAGTGGCTTGTCTATCGGCTTTTCAGGCGGTTCTATTCCCTGATCCAGAGCCTCCACGAGCGTTGGACCCTTGTACCATCCCATCTTGTCAGATTTCTTAACTACATTGTCTCCCATATATGCAGACACAGGGACGAACAGGATTTTTTCTATCTTGTAGCCAACTGATTGGAGTAGTTTTGAGACAGCTTCCTTAACTTCCTTGAACTTTGACTCCTCATAATTTACGGCGTCCATCTTGTTAAGGACTACTATCATCTGGTTTATTCCAAGGACCTTTGAAAGGTAGACGTGTTCCTTTGTCTGGTCCTGGACACCATCCTTTGTTGACACCACAAGTATTGCAGCGTCTGCCTGCGAAGCCCCTGTTATCATGTTCTTTATGAAGTCCCTGTGGCCAGGAGCGTCAATTATTGTGAAGTAATACTTGGGTGTGTCGAATCCCTTGTACATAAGGTCTATCGTGACCCCTCTTTCCCTCTCCTCCTTCAGGTTGTCCATAACGAAGGCAAACTCGAAAGTCTCCTTCTTGAGCTCCTTAGCAATCTCCTTGAGCTTCCTCATCTCTTGCTCAGGAATGGAACCTGAATCGAAGAGCAGTCTTCCTATCAAAGTTGATTTACCGTGGTCTACGTGACCAATAGTCACAATGTTAATGTGTGGTTTTTCTGCCATTCAATCACCCGCTTTTTGAAAAAAAACCAGGGCATTTGTTGCCTGGTATAATACCCGTTTGGGCTTTATCTTAAACCCTTTATATCAAGGGCAGTTATTTAGTTAACAATTGTATATATAAAGATTTTATAAAGATTGAGACTGTTAACATAATAATGTTGGGAGCATAGTTATATGCAGTAAAACCACCATTACATATGCATGAACCTCCACCCAACAATAGAGAATAGTATCAGGGACATGATTTGGAAGGACGGCTTTATGAAATTGGCTTAAGCCGTCAATCTAAAAACATCTTCAAGCGCAACAAGAAGCCAGATAATTGGAAAGACTGCTTCACATCATTAAATGATAAAACCGTTAATGGTGTGAAAAGCCGTCAATCTGGATTTGGCTATAAGGGTAACGCCAAATGGAGCTTAAGAGGATTCGAGCACGAACACATGACCTTCGGCTTGAGGAACAGCACAGAGAGGCTCAGGCTGGTCAAGAACAGGACCAAAGGGTTCTACAACAACATCAACTGCAAGGATTTGAAGAGCGGCATAGAAACCTCCAGGCGTTTCTCGAGGTTTTTGTGGGGCTGTATAACCTTGAAAAGGGCTTTAAGTTAACAGTCAAAAATTAGCAACTTTTAGATTTTTATATCAAACTGCCCAATATAAGCAGGAGATAGGATGAAGATTCTTCTGCTGCACACGGACTTTGTACAGTGGGAACCGAAGAAAAAGGCTGTTCCGATGGCTGAAGAGGTGGAGAAAAAGCCAAAAAAGGTCAGGGAAGCTCTTGTTGTTTTCACCGCCGTGGAGAGGGGTGATGGGGAGAACGAGAGGCAGGTTGTCGGCAAGTCGGTAAAGGAGATTGCAAATGTTTTTAATCAGGTAAAGGCTAAGTCTGTTGTGATTTATCCTTATGCTCACCTGTCCTCTGACCTTGCGCAGCCTTCCGTCGCCCTTAACGTGCTTAGGGAGATGGAGAAATCGCTGAAGTTGGATAAAATACCTGTTGTGAGAGCCCCGTTCGGCTGGTACAAGGCTTTCACCCTTTCCTGCAAGGGACACCCGCTTTCCGAACTCAGCAAGACAATATCAGTCGGGGAGAAATCCCAGCCTGTCCCGCAAAAAGTGGAGCAGGAAGTGGTGGACACAAAGAGGCTTCTCAGGGAAATATCAAAGGTAAAGCTTGACAGGGAAAACCTCAAGGAGAACGACCACAGGATTCTCGGCCAGAGGATGGACCTGTTCTCTTTCTCCGAAACAGCTCCCGGAATGGTTTTCTGGCACCACAAGGGATGGATTATATACAATGAGCTGGTGAGCTTCTGGAGGGAGGAACACAGGAAGGCTGGCTATCAGGAAATATCAACTCCTCTTGTGCTGGAAAAGAAGCTCTGGCTTATATCGGGTCATTGGGAGAAATACAGGGAAAACATCTTCCTCACGAAATACGAGAACAGGGATTTTGCTGTCAAGCCCATGAACTGCCCTGGCGGGATTCTGGTTTACAAGAGCAGGCCGAGGTCTTACAGGGACCTTCCTTTAAGGATTGCGGAACTCGGGATTGTTCACAGGCACGAGCTTTCTGGTGTGTTGGCAGGGCTTTTCAGGGTGATAAAGTTCACGCAGGACGATGCCCACATATACTGCACTGAAGAGCAGTTGGAGGATGAAATAAACGGCATAATTGAGATGGTTCAGAGGTTTTACAAGATGTTCGGTTTTGAATACCACGTTGAGCTTTCCACAAGGCCTGAAAAGAGGATAGGAGACGAAAAGCTTTGGGACAAGGCAGAGAGAATACTGGAGGATGTGCTGAGAAAAAGGAGGATGAAGTTCAAGGTTAACCCGGGCGACGGGGCGTTTTACGGTCCAAAGATAGACTTCCACATAAAGGATTCCTTGGGGAGGACCTGGCAATGCGCGACAATACAGCTTGATTTTGCAATGCCGGAGAGGTTCGAGCTGACTTACAACGGCGAGGACAACAAGCCCCACACGCCTGTTATGCTTCACAGGGTTGTTTACGGCGCAATGGAAAGGTTCATAGGAGTGCTTCTCGAGCACCTGAACGGAAACCTCCCTGTCTGGCTCTCACCCGTTCAGGTCAGGGTTATATCCTTCACGGAAAGGAACAACGAGGCTGCAAAAAAGGTTTATAAAAAGCTGGTCGAGGCAGGGATAAGGACCGAGATTGACACGGAAAACAGGACTGTCGAGTACAAGATCAGGGAGGCTGAGCTGCAAAAAATCCCGTATATGATCGTTATAGGCGACAAGGAGGAAAAAACCGATACGATAGCGTTGCGTGTCAGGGGTGAAAAAAGAGTTCAGTTCGGGGTGAGGCTCGACGGTTTCCTGAAAAGGATTGAAGGCGAAATCAGGGAAAGGAAGATGTGTCCTTAGTCTTTTCTGACTTGTATTCCTCCTCCAGCTCCTCAAGAAGCCACTTGTATTCGTTTGGTTTTATAGTTCCCATTTGCAGGCACCAGTCAAGGGCCTTTTTCTCTTCAAGGTATTTTTCTATGTTTTCATTTTTCAACATAATATCACTATTAAAAAGTGACAAATATTATTTATAAACCTTTCGGAAGGTTTCTTAACCCCAAAGTCAAAAATACCCTATGGCAAATGGGCGTGCTGGATTCCGTTGGCTTGCACTTTACCTGACAGGGATTTGCATCGTGGTTTTTGTCCTTTCCCAGGCATTTCCTGAAATGCTTTACGGAAATTTCGTTCTGGAAAGGGAGTCATTCAACCAAAAGCCTTGGACATTCCTGACTCACATTTTCTTGCATATAGACATTAAACACCTGTATTTCAATATGTTCGCTCTTGCTGTTTTTGGCACGATGTTTGAAAGGCAGGCGGGCTCAAGAAGGTTTCTGCCGGTTTTTATTCTTGGCGGAATGTTCTCAGCTGCTGTCGGGCTTTTCTTCTATTCCTCTCTTCTTGGCTCATCAGGGGCCATATTTTCTTTACTTGGATGCTATGCTGTATTCAGGCCGAAGTCTGTGGTTTGGGTTTTGGGCGTCCCAATGTATGTGATAGTTGCCCTTTTTGTTTGGGCTTTCGTTGACCTTCTCGGGATTTTTGCTGTTGACAACACGGCACATGTTGCGCATCTTGGGGGAATGCTCTTTGGTGTTTTTTGCGGGCTTTACCTGAGAAAGCTCATACCTGAACAAAAGGCGGGGAGAAAAAAGCCCGCGCTCACGGAAAGGGAGTTGGAAGAGTGGGAGAGAAAATATATGGAATTAAAGGTAGCCGTGCCTTTTTAGGATTGCCTGAGAAGTATGAGGAAGATGTCCCAAAAATCCCCTTTGGCTTTTTACAGATTTTTTCAGCCACTCTTCGTTTTCTTCTATCCAGCCTTCTGTATAGTCCCTAAGGAAATCCTCTCCCATCACCGAAACCGCCCTGAATTCCATAAGAGTTGCCTTTACGCAGTCTCCTGTATATGCTTCGACACATTCGTGGAAGGCCTTGTGCCTGCGGAACCTTTTTTCTATTCGCTCGGGGACAAAAATGTAAAACGGTTCTGAGTAAACGAAATGTCCTCTCCAGAAAACGCTTTTTCCTGTGACGGTGAATGGGAGGTGCTTTCCGTTCTTTCTCCGGAATTTTTCAGGAATTTCAGAACTCCCCAGTACGGCATATTCATGCTCTTCAAAAGGAAGTATTTCTATTTTTTCTGTCCTGCCATTCTTTTTTGATTCTGAAAAAATCTCCCTGCAAATCTCATACAAACTTAACATCTCACCTTGCAAATCTTCCATAAAATCTAAATATGTTTGGCGTAAAAGAATTTAAGAATATTTTCAGCCGGTTTTAACAACTTAATTATGGAAAACTCTTAATTTGGAAGCGCTTTCAATCCTGAATGTGTGTGACATCAAATCTTGCAACTTATGGGTCAACCTTTGGCCTTTGCTCAAATTCCAGATTTAAGTTGGCAAAGCCTTTAAGCATAAGGTTCAGAGATATTAACCCAGTTAACAAATAATAATAAATTCTAAGAGGGTTTGTAATGGCTGAGGGAGAAATTCTCGGGTGGATAATATTCGGGATAGGTTTTGGCATATTATCATTTATTACTGGGCTGAAAACGCTTTTCCTTAAGAGGATGATAGAAAACATCCCAACCTCAAAGGTTAGATCAATAGCAATGGGACTCGTAGAGATTTATGGCCAAGTAGTTCCCATAAAGTTGCTCAAGTCCCCGTTTTCCGGAAAGGACTGTGTTTACTACAAGTACAAGATAGAGGAGATGAGAGGCAGCGGTAAGAACAGAAATTGGACAACAGTCAAATGTGAAGAAAAATGTGAACCATTTTATATCAAAGATGAGACAGGTGCTGTTCTTGTTGACTGCACAGGCGCAAATGTGGATATAAACTATGACAGCAGATTCGAGTCAAGAATGGGAAAGGACCCTCCGTCTCAAGTGGTTTCCTTCCTTAAAGCGCACAAGCTTTCACATGAGGATTTTCTTGGCATAAACAAGCATATGAGATATACAGAGTGGTTCATAGGGCCTGGTGAAAAAATCTACATTCTCGGCACGGCAACGGACAACCCAAACGTCAAGCTTTCGTCAAAAGGAACGGAAAACATAATAATAAAGAGGGGAGAGAACGAGAAAATATTCTATGTTTCGGACAAATCCGAAAAGGAGATTCTCTCCTCTCTTGGATGGAAGGTGATAGTTGGGGTTTTTGGTGGCGCAATATTGACTGTTGTTTGCCTGGGTTTTCTGATTTTATATTTGCAGAATATGTGAAGTTAACTTTTTATACCAGGAACTCCAAAATTAATGTGATAAGATGGCATTTGAGATATGGCTGATAGTTGGCGTGTTCTTCCTTCTGCTACTCATAGCTTTCATAGTTTATTTCATAGCGGTGTTCAATGGGCTCGTGAGGCTGAAGAACAACATAAAAAAGGCAATGGCGAACATAGATGTCTTGCTTAAGCAGAGGACGGACGAATTGACAAAGCTTATTGAAACCGTTAAGGGCTACGCAAGGTTTGAGAGAAGGGTTTTGAACGAGATCACGAGGGCAAGGACTGCGTTTTTGGAGGCAAAAACTCTTCCGGAGAAGGCGAGGGCATCGGACCAGATATCGGCAGCCCTGAAGAACCTGTTCGCAGTGGCTGAAAACTATCCCAAGCTGACTGCCAGCGAGAACTTCAGGCAGCTTCAGGAAAGGATATCGGGGCTCGAGAACGAGATTGCTGACAGGAGGGAGTTCTACAACGATTCTGTCAATACCTACAACATCAGGATACAGCAGATACCGGACAGGTTCATAGCGGCAATTCTCGGCTACCAGCCGGAAGTCCTCTTCAAGGCAGAGGAATCTGAGAAAAGGGATGTGAAGGTCGACTTCTCGGACATAGTGAAATGATTAGTCCCTGTTGTCATATTCTGAGAAAACAGAAATCTCTTCCAGCAGATCGCTTGCTATCTCATCTGCCACCCTTTCTGGCTCGGGAAATCCCATATCCCTTATTTTTTGTATGAGAGCATCCCTGTTATGGGAAGACTCTATTAGATTTTTGATTATTTCTGCCTCTCTCGAATATTCATAAATAACTGATGAAATCCCGTAAACGCACCTTGAGCAGAAATTGATAACCTGTTCGCTAACAAAACTGTCTGAAAGAGAGAGATAGCCCATCCTCTCCGTGTATGCCTCTATCTCCTCGCACACAGGGCAGTTTTCACTGCACTCTTTGGGGAATCTCATAAGTCAGTTATGTCCTGAAAAAAATTAAAACCTTTATTAAAACCAAAATAAGAAATATTATTGGAGGTGCTGATATGCCAAAGAAGAAGGCAAAGAAGAAATCTTCCGGGTGCTGCCAGTAGGCATCCGGTTTTTGATTTTTTCAAGTATCAAATAGAAACCTGTTTTTAGTTCAGATTGTATACACAATGAGAATTGCTGCTGTAACAATTAACATTAGCAAAGACCAGAAAAGAGGGCTACGGCAGACTTTTGATTTTTTCATATCTTTTGCACCGAATAACCCATTAAAACCTATATGGGCCCGTACTGTGAAACAAAATCTAGCTGGATATCAAGAACATTTTTTGATATGACACCAAGCGCTAAAATACAAAAAGCTGTTAACAAGGAAAGTTTTATATCATTTGATAGTTTCATAGCAGGATTTATGATAAACAGATATAAAAATGGAGCTCAAAACAAGAATCAACTAGAACATCCTGAAAACCTGTTTTGGCGGCTCCCTCAGCAGTATTGTTAAAATGGCTTTTTGCACGTGGAGCCTGTTTTCTGCCTGGTCAAAACCAACGAAATTCATACCGTCCATAACCTCGTCTGTTATCTCCCTCCCCCTGTGTGCAGGAAGGCAGTGCATCACAAGGCAGTCCTTTCTTGCGAGAGAGAGGACTTCCGAATTCACCTGATATGGCCTCAGTTCCTTTACCCTTTTCCTTTCCTGCTCCTCCTCCCCCATGCTCACCCAGGTGTCGGTGTATATTATGTCGGCATTGTTTGCGGCCTGCTTGACTGTCGGGACAATCTTGAAAGTTCCCCAGAAAAGCCTCGCGTTTTCCTGCGCCTTTCTTAAAATCTCTTTGTCGGGGGAGTATCTTTCAGGGCACGCCATATAGAAATCCATACCCAATTTTGTGCAGGCAAGCATAAGGGAATGTGCAACATTGCTTCCGCCGTCCCCAATGTATGCGAACTTCAGGCCCTTGAGGGGCTTTTTCCTCTCCCTTATAGTGTAGATGTCTGCAAGCGCCTGGCAGGGATGCTCAAGCCCTGAAAGCCCGTTTATCACAGGGATTTTTGAGTTTTCCGCAAGCTCCTGAATGTCAATGTGCCTGAAAACCCTTGCAACTATACCGTCAACATATCTTTCCAATGTCTTTGCCGTGTCCTTTATTGACTCGCCTCTTCCCAGTTGGGTTTCGTTCCAGTTCATATAAATCGTGCTTCCGCCGAGCTGCCTCATAGCTACCTCAAAAGAAACCCTTGTCCTTGTGGATGGCTTCTCAAAAATCATCGCAAGGATTTTTCCCTTCAGGAGACTCTCGAACCTTTTCCTGTCCTTTCTCAGCTCGTCTGCCCTCCTGAATATTATCTGCATCTCCTCTACCGTGAGATCGGCTATTGAAAGCAAGTCCTTGTTCACAGAACCACTTATAGAATTATTTGCTTATGGTATAATAAATCAATAAGGACAGGTTATTTCTTACCCCTTACAGCCTCTATCACTTCCCTGAACTTTTTCTCGTCCGTTTCCGCAAGCGTTCCGGTAACTATTATGTCTGCCCCTGCATTAACCTTTTCCCTCGCTGTCTTGCCGTCCCTTATGCCGCCGCCAACTATAAGGAGCATTTCAGGTGATATGCTTTCCTTTACCATTTTTATCATTTCATTGGGTATTGTGTATTTTGCCCCTGAGCCAGCCTCCAGATAAACGAACCTCATCCCGAAGTATTTGGCTGCGAGTGCATAACCGACCGCAAACTCCGGCTTCTCCCTTGGCAGGGGCCTGACATCCCCAACCCAGGCAGCGCTTGTTGTCTCCCCTGAGTCAACTATCAGGTATGCCATAGGAAGCGGCTCAAGCCTGTAATTCTTCACAAGGATGGAACCCTTCATCTGCTCCTCTATCAGGTATTGGGGAGATTTTGAATTGAGTAATGACATAAAGAAAACGGCGTCAGCATAGGCTGAAATTCCGGAGTGGTCAGAAGGGAAAAGTATCACAGGAAGGTCAACCCTCTTTTTTATCTCCTTTATGCATTCGTCAAGGTAGATTGCCTGTGTTGGGTGGGAGCCTCCAACCATTATAGCGTCCGTGCCGAACCTTTTTGCCCTCTCCGCTATCTCCCCTGCCTTCTCAGGCATCTGCTTGTCTGGGTCTATGAGGGTGAAGTGAAGTGCGTGGCCCTTCCTCTTCTTCTTTATGTACTTGAAAACGCGCGGCTTCTTTTTCCTCTTTATGTATCTTAGAATTTCCATTCTATCACAAAAAAATTTGCCAATTGGCTTTATATTTGAATTCCTTTTATATAGGTTTCTATCAGCACACCCCTGTGTCTTTACAGGCCTTCTCAACCATTTTTGCGTCAACGTCCCGCTCGTTCAGGATTGTGTACCTGTCCCTGTAGTTTTTTGCCTTTAACACTGCATTTATGAACTTCTGCCTTTTTACTCCTATTTCTTTTGCTGTCACAGGTGCGCCTGCATCCTTGAGGGCCGTTCTTATCCTCCACCAGTCCTGTCCCTGAAGGCAGGCTGTTACTATTGATGCGACTCCGCACTGCTCGCCGCGAAGGGCCTTTGAGCCCATTGATTCAAGCACGTGGGATATGGAATGCTCTGCGCCTGAAGCAGGCCTTGATGAACCCGCTATTCCCATAGCAATTCCCGAGGCTATCAAAGCCTGCATAAGGTTTCTTACGCCCCTTTCATTGCATTTTTTTATGAGCGAAGCCGACCTCATCGCTTTCCTTGCTGCAAAAAGCGCAATCTCTGCCGCTGACTCTGAATAGTATTCTCCTTTTTTCCTCGCGAGCTTCCAGTCATATACAGATGTTATGTTCGAGACAACATCGGCAAAACCAGATGCTGTCATCCTTTTAGGTGCCTTTGTGAGGATTTCGGTGTCCGCTATTATCGCAAGGGGAACTCTTGTAGGCAAAGATACCTTTTTTCTCCCATCCTTCAGGCTTGCGTTTCCAGAAACTATGCCATCGTGGGATGGAGCGGTTGGAACGCATATGAAATCTGCCCTTTTTTTGATGGCAACGACCTTACCTACGTCTATCACAGAGCCTCCACCAACGGATATGACAGCGTCTATCGGGCCGCATCTCCTTGCTATCCTTTCGGATTCCTGAACGCTGGCTTCCTTTATTATTTCCATCCTTGAGTCCAGGTTTTCCAGCTCCTGAAAAATCCTCTCCCCCGCTATATCTCTTGTGATGGAATCGGCAAGAATAAGCGGTCTTCCAAGAATCCTCAGTTCCCTGCACAGCCCCAGAACATTCTTTGACGCTCCCCTGCCGAGAATTATCTTTCTTGGAAGTTCTATAGGGTGTGGGTCCATAATATAAATTGGTTTTGGGAATATAAATTGGGTTGCAGAGATTTTAAGGAATTAACACTGAAAGTAGGGATGCGAGATTAAAGCCAATAAAATGTAGACAACTGTCTGCTGGCACCATCAGCCTTTCAAAAATTTTATTATTGTCCTGTGGGGAGTCTATATACTACTCTATTTATTATTCTGATTGATTACTTATTTTAATCTATTGTTTGGCAATTCCCCAAACCTAATCCCCTAATGGATATTGCATCATTTCCGTTAATTTTTTATCCCTGTAGTTGCAATGCCCATTGTATTCAGCGCATCCCGGCCTAAGAAAAACAAGGCAGTAGTGCACTTCCGCAGGAACAACTTCAAGCTTAAGCGGGCATTCGCCGTTTTGCCATATCATTTCCGAAATCGAAAGTTCGTTTTTCATGTTCTTACCTCCAATTTTTTAAGCAGTCCGGCATAGTGATATCTGGGGTAAGTCCCAAACAAATCAGAAAAAGCTCACCCCAGCAGAAGACCTTTGATTAACAGGACTTGCCTGTCTTCTTTGTTGTCTTCTTAGCCTTGAATGAAATTGGTAGCAAAAACTTCAAATCCCATCCAAAGCTGCCGGAGCGCATAATAATATTTATTTTAAACAGATTTAAATAATTCAGTCAAGCAATCATAGTGGACAGCCCCGTCGTCTAGTGGTCAAGGATAGCAGGCTCTGGGCAATAGGGAGGTACCTGCGGACAGCGGTTCGAAACAAAGCCTTTTTTGAAAAAAGGCTTTGGGATCCAAAAACCTTTACCTGAATTGGTTAAATTGGATATATGAAAATCCGCTCGGGGCTATAAGAATATCAAAAAGATATTTAAGTCGCTATTTTAATTAGATAAAAATTTGGTGGTTCGGTGGAAGCGCAAGGCAATAAAAGGAATGTGATTGGTGGGGTTGTTTTGGCAGCAAGCTTTGTGTTTTTTATTGCTGCTGCTTATATTTTTTCCACTTAAATAACAGGAAATGTGGTAGCAAATAACAATGCGACTGAAAACGTCAAAAAAATCTACGAGCTGCTGACTGAAAGGGGCGTTGAGATAGTGAGCGTCAAGGAGGAGAGCGGGCTTTACAAGATACTAATAAAGACAACTGACTATCAGGGAAGGTTGAATGTTCAGGAGGCTTTCATCACAAAGGACGGGAAGTTCGTGACAGACAAGATGATTCTTGCAGAAGACTACATAAAATCACTTGAAAGCGAGAGGGATTTTGTGAACTGCCTTAGTCAGAAGGGCTTGGTTGTGGCAGGACTTTCCAGCAACAACTACACTATATTGCAGCTCAGTGTCCTCGGCAACTACTGGTACAAGATTTACCTTGATTGCGAAGCGAACATAGAGAAATGTCAAGATCTTGGGGTAAAGGGCGTGCCTTCCGTAATATATAACCAGTCTGTTTATGAAGGCGTGAGACCTGTCACCTTCTTTGAAAACCTGACAGGCTGCTTAAGGAAATTATGAGATACGAGCCAAAAATATTTGATCATCTTATCGGAATGCAAGGGTTTTCAGAAACCTTGCTTACAAACCATTTTGCCCTCTATCAGGGCTATGTGGCAAATGTAAACAAAATTCTTGATTCGCTGAGCCTTTTGGTGAGAGAGGGGAAGTCAGGAACTCCTGAATATGCAGAACTCAAAAGGAGGCTTGGCTGGGAGTTCAACGGGATGAGGCTCCACGAGATTTATTTCGAGAACCTTTCAAAAAACCCGAAAAACATTGACAAAAACTCCGAATTATGCAGGAAGATTGAGCAGGATTTCGGCTCATTTGGGGAATGGGAAAGGGATTTCAGGGCAACAGGAAGTATGAGGGGGATTGGGTGGGTTGTCCTTTATTACGACCCTTATGGCAAAAGGCTCTTCAATGTCTGGATAAACGAGCATGACGTTGGGCACTTCCCTGGATGCGTTCCTGTTATTGTGATGGACGTTTTTGAGCACGCATACATAATTGACTACGGACTGAGAAAGGCGGACTACATAGAGGCTTTCTTCCGAAATTTGGAATGGAAGGTTTGCGAGGAAAGGTTTGGGAAAGCGTAAATTGAGAATGCATTCTAAAATTTTGGATTTTCAGGATTCATCTGTCTTTTTCTCAAGGCTTCCAGAATTCTCTCCACAACCTCTCTTTTTGATAGATGGGTCGTGTCTATTACAAGGTCATAATGCCTCATATCTGTTATGTCAATATTGTAGTATTTTTTGTATCTCAGCCTGTCGCTCCTCGCCCTTCTGACAATGGATTTTTCAGCCTCCCTGATCGAACCGAACCTCTCGCTCTTTCTCCTTTCCCTGAATATCCTTTCCACCCTGACCTTGAGTCTTGCGCAAAGGTAAACCTTGAAGGAGTTGGGGATGAAGTGGAAGCCAAGCCTGCAGTCAATCACAAGGTTTCCGCCTTTTTTCCCAAGTTTTTCAAGAAACCTGTCCGCCTCCTTGTCTGTCCAATCCTCCTTTTCTCCTATCTTGTTAAGCTGTGGAAGGGTTAGACCGTGCCTTCTTGCTATCTCCCTCCTTATTTCTCCTATTGAATAATGCCTGAACCCGAGGCGCCTTGCGAGCATTTTTGCAGTGGTTGACTTCCCCGAGCCTTCCTGTCCGTGGATTGTGACAATCATAATTGTTATTTTGTGCCTGAATTAATAAGGAATCATTAGGTTTGGTAGCAGTATGCTGCCTTATTCTGACTGAAGCAGGAAGGATTTAAGCCCCCATTACATAATAATTTACATATGGGCATAGAGGAAATAAGGCGAAAGGAAACAGATGCATTGAAATCCCCTTCTATTCAAGTTTTGCCTTCAAGCAAGCGCCCCTGCAGGATGAAGGCGACAGGCTTCGAGGTAGAGGACGGATGAGCTTTTTCTGGTGCTTTGAACAGGGGAATATTGCTCTAATAGCCTAAAAAATGCCTCATACCCAAAACATCCGTAAAAAAAATCCTGCAGCCGTTCACTTTTGTCTCGCCTTTTGCGCCTTTATATGAAACGACAATCGCGGTTTTCGGTTTGTACATAGCTATAAAGGAGCGCATACTCCTCTCTATCTCCCCTGTTTTCGCATTCAGCTTCACCTCAATAGGGATGATCTCATTTCCCCTTTCAACAACAAAATCAACCTCGGTTTTTGATTTGGTTCTCCAGTGCTTTGGCATAAGACCAAGCTTGATGAGTTCTGAAAGCACATAGTTTTCAAACAGCTTCCCTTCCGGCTCGGAGTCGAAGGCTTTGGCAACAAAGTTCCTCAAACCTGTGTCCACGAAATATATTTTCGGTTGCTTCGTGATTTCCTTTCTCTTATTGGTGTGGAAAGGCAATACCCTGAGTATTAAATAGCTTTTCTCCATTGCGTCAAGATATTTCCTGGCAGTCTGGAAAGGCATCTTCAGCTCCTTTGAGACGCTCTCGTAGGAGAACAAGCTTCCTATGCTAAGCGAGATGTATTTTGCGAATTCCTCAAGCGCTTTTATATCTTCTATGGAGAATGTCCTTGCCACGTCCTTGAGTATCATAGTGTCATACAGGTCCTTGAGTATTGTTCTCTTCATTTCCGGATCCTCGGTTGTGACAACCTTTGGATAGCCTCCATAAACCATATGTTCCCAAATACTCCTTACAAGGATGCCCGCTGTTACCTCTTTCTGTCCCCTCGCTTTTAGGAATTCGGTCAGCGAGAAGGGATATAGTTTTATGATGGAAACTCTCCCCACCAGATAGGAGAGTATCTCTTTTCCCAGGACAATTTCGGAAGAAGAAGTCAGCCATACCCTCCTTCCCATGTCAGAAAGGTATTTGAGCTTCCTTCCCGCATCATTGCAGTACTGCACCTCATCAAGCACAGTTAGATGGTATCCCTCCATATACTGCTTCTCAAACCTTTTTACGTCATCCTCGAAAATCGCTCTCGCGTCGGGGTCATCAAAAAGGACGTAAGAGGACTTCTGGCCTTTCATCTGCTCCTTCAGAAATGTGGTTTTTCCCGCTTGCCTGGGACCCACAACAGCCACAATATTGTAGATATTGGACACCTTTACGAAAGCTTCCCTGATTTCCCTCTCCACGTACATATCTATTACCTATCTAATCTATTGGTCTTTTATGTATATAAATCTTACTAAAATTTAACTATTGTTAAGGATTTACCATACTAAAATTAAATCATCATTAAGAATTTATCCATCTGCCTCAATCACACAAAACCAACCGCAATTCCAATTTAAGCCATCGCGACCATAATATTTTACATGGTAATCTTCTCCAGAACCTCAGACATACGATCTTACCCAATTAAAAAAAGCAGTCATTCCAGAAAGGGGATCGGCTTCGAGGTAGAGGAGATGATGAAGCTTTTTCTGGTGATTATAATAGGGTTGGGGATTGTTGTTCTCATAATTGCCACGAGCGGGGGGATTAAGAATCTCATAGACGAATTTTGTGCGAAGAATCCGGGGATATGTGGACAGACGCAAACGCAGAAGGATTATAATACAGCGAGGGCTTCTTTTAATGCGCTTGTGCTTGCACATAATTGTGTGCTGGATCCTTCCACATGTCCATGCATTAAACCAAATATAGAAGCATCATGTATCATAAATCCTAATGATATTAAAGAAAGTTCAGGAAACCTCTTTGGCAGTTCGGGTACTGGCACTTCAAAGATTATAGGTGGGGGGATTTCAGGTTTTCAGATAAAACCTAGTGCTACAGCTTCCAATGAGGTAAAAGTAGAATGCGATAAATCATCCTATATTCAAACCGAAACAAAAACAGAAATTATTTCGTCTTGTAATGACTGCAAATGCAACCA
>JAWCLA010000009.1:0-22391 GCA_039091855.1 Candidatus Aenigmatarchaeota archaeon
GTTGAAAAAAATACCATCAGCTTGCCTTTTTGCCTTTCTTTTTGCATTCGGTTTTTTGTCTTCCACAGCATTGGCAGGAAAGGCGCAACTTTCTTGGGAACCACCGACAACCAATGCCGACGGTACGCCTTTGACTGACCTTGCGGGATACAAGGTTTATTACGGGACATCAAAGCGCGTGTCAACGTGTCCAAACGAGACTCACGGCTACTCTAATGTAGTAAATGTAGGGAATGTAACTACATACAAGATTAACAACCTGCCTGACGGCTTCACTTATTATTTTTCTGTTACAGCTTATGACACATCAGGAAACGAGGGTTGCTTTTCAGAAGAGGTGAACAAGACAATACCCATTTACTTCACAAAAACGCCTTTTACAATAAATTTAGATGGTGTTGTTTCTGAACAGATATGGAACCATTCATTTTCAGCGTTCTCAAAACCTTTGCTTACGGACAACACGGTTAAAGTGTATTCGCTTTGGGATGAGCAAAAACTTTATTTCGGATTTGAAGTGACTGACAATTCCATAGAAACTGTACAATCATCACGAGATTCCAACGTGATGGATGATGACAGTGTCGAGATTCTTATAGATACCCTTAATGACGGTTCTCAATCAATGCAGAATGATGATTACAGGTTTGTAATAAGCGCAAACGGCGTGGTTTGGGACGGAAGGGGAAATGGTATTCCCGGGAATTCTGGAGATTCCTCTTGGAACAGTCAGGTTTCAGTAAATTCGAGAAGAGAGGGTGGAAAATACACCATAGAGGTTGCAATACCGCTTTCTGACATTGGGATGGTTTCTTCTTATGGAAAAATCGTGGGATTGTTTTTTGCAGTTAATGACAGGGACAGCGGAAGCCTGAGGCGACTGTATATGAATGAAACTGCAGATTTAAACACCCCGAAAAACTGGGCAAAGTCCATACTTATGCACAGGTCTGATGAGAACAGGAACTCCTGCATAGAAATGACGGAGCTTTTGTCTTTCATAGGTTTTTGGCAGTCTGATTCAACAGCTTATCCCATAAAAGAGCTTATGGAAACTATAGGGTTTTGGAAAAAGGGATGCTAATCACATCTTTTGATTTTGCGGCCCTGCTCTGTAGAAACTATGTACTTGACCGAACCCATAAAATCCATTAGTAGTTCATCACGCTGTTAACACTTTCTAACAATTTCCTGCTGACATCCAGAATAAGCTCAAAAGCTCATTTGCGTGTTGCACTAATAAGCTGGGAGCTGTTTGTATGTTTTCTACAAGGCAGATTTTGCTAAAATATTGACAAGCCTGACAAGTTCAGGATCCCTTATTTTTGATATTGCCCTTTTGTCCCAGAACCCTTCAAGGGGTTTTTTATGGTTTCCTTTTTTGTGATAGTCAATAGCCTGAATTATAGTCGCGACCTTGTCAATGTCCTTCACGAACCTTGATTCAGGAGTTTCCTGCCCAACAAATTCCTCCCATATCCTTAGAATTTCCTTGTTGCCTGAAAGGTTGGAGATTTTTTGCATAGCCGTCCTTTCCTTTTCGTGCTTTTCCTTATCCCACATAGTTCCTCCTTCCTCCCAACTGTTCTTTGAAATTATGTCGCCTGTAATTGCCTCCGGAAGATCGTGAACTAAAGCCATTTTAAGTGCCTTTTCCAAATCTATTTTCCTGCCTTTGGAAAAAACCAGCGTCAAAACAGCAACAAGAAAGGTATGCTCGGCCGAGCTTTCGGGGTTCTTGACCCCTCTTTCTGTCCAACCTGCCCTTTTGATGCCTTTCAGACTAAGGCATATATCCAGGAATTTTTGAATGTTCATCAAAACCTCATTCAATACTTTACCATATATTTGTCTATCTCCTGAAGGAAGAAGCACAAAAGAATTATTGCAAAATATATAAGAAGCCCTATTCCGCTTGATGTTATTATGTCATATCCGCCCCAGCTAAGCTTGAAGTTTATCCCGAACTGCATCCCTGTTATAGGATAAAACAGGGCAACAGTCCCCTCTGAAAAAAGGTCAAGGATGGTGTGCGAAAACAGGAAAAGCAGCAAACACATCGAAGCCTGCCTTTCAGTCTCGCCTCCCCAGGTGTATGTTATCGAAAGAATTGTGAAAGGGACTGCCAACGTGAAGAAAAGGTTGTGGAACATTGCACCCGGAAGTCCCATCCAATGGTCAATGTCTATTAGGACCGCTGAAAAAGCCATTGCCAAGACAGCTGGAACCCCGTGCTTCATGTGTATCCTTGCAGCAAGCGCTGCTATCAGGGGAAATACGAAATGGAACAGCGAATCCATAATATAATGTTGGTTTTGGGTATTAAAATATCGGTCGTGGTCCTGTCAAACCAAATTATGTTTTTCCGGCAGGAATTAGTCCTTTGAATTGGTTTTACAAACACTTCAAACAATATATTATTGTAATCTGGAATTAAATGAAATCTTATGAAAGTAATTGGAATAGACCTAGCAGGGAAGGAATCAAACCCAACAGGGCTTTGCATCCTTTCTCCGGAAAAAACAGAAACTTTGGAGATTTTTTCTGACATGAAGATTTTTGAGAAGGTTGAGATTGAGAGGCTTGATTTGATAGCGATAGGTGCCCCTTTTGGTTTTCCAACATCTGGGTGGTATGGGGATTCCGACAGGAAGCTTATGGAAATCGGACTGAAGCCACTCCCTCCGAAATTTCCTGGAATGAAGCATCTTGTTTTCAGGGCAATGAGAATAGTGAAGGCCTTGCGCTCACAAGGATTCAATGTCATAGAGGTTTTTCCAAGGGCAACTGAAAAAATCCTGAAAACCGAAGGGAAAAAGAGCCATTGCTATGATGCCAGAAAAGAACGACGACCTGATCAATTGGTCAAAGTCGTCTATCGAGTTTGCGCTTTGACAGGAAAGCTCTATTGAAGGTAAGTTCAAGCTTATAGGAAATGAGATAGTCATTCCTTAGATTTGAGCTTGTTTTTTGCAAGCCTAAAAGCCGCCCGAATGTTATCCCTGCTTATCCCCTCTGACTCAAGTGCCTTTCTTATCTCCCTTTCAGAAGTTCCTGCCTCCATCTCCTCTGCTATTATTCCAGCAAGCCTGTTTATCGCGCCCTCGCGAGATTTTTTGCCTTTTGGCCCCTTTCCCTTTCCGACTTCCTTTTGTGAAGAGGCAGGTTTGCGTTTCCTTCTGGAAAGGAGTTTTTTGGCTATGTAAACTAAAACCAAAGAAAATGCTACCCAAGCCAGAAATTCAGGTCCTGGAAATTCAGGGATTGATATTTTCAAACTGACAGGCTTGTATCTCTTGGACAGCAGTTCATCGGCTTCCACATAAACAGCAAGCCCCGATATTCCAGGAACAGCATCAGGAGGGACATCAAACTCGGCAGTGAAGTTCGCTCCCTGCCCAGGCAGGATTTCCTTTATTTTTTGCGGTGAAACCCTTAGGCTGAAAGGACCGCAGAAGCTTGGAACAATGTTGTGAAAGGTTATGTTTCCTTTGTTTTTAACCTCAACTGTGAATCTGGATGTTCTTCCCTGTTCCGCACTTATCGAGTCTGGGACAGAAATGGAAATTGGAGCAGAAATTTCGTCCAGTTCAAATGTCTTTGCCATTATTCCTGTCCCGCAGAAAATCACGCAGTTGCCGTTGCTGTCAATTCTTTCATTTGGGTTGCTGCAGCATCCTCCATCCACACCCTTTGCGTTCGGGCAGGGCAACACCCAGTATTCCTTCTCGTCATCACCACAACACATCTTGTTTTGAAAAGACCAGTTTGCAGAGCAGTTCCAACAGTATGTCCAGTGCATATCAGGATCCAGGTAGTCAGGCTCGCAGTTGGTTCCATAGCAGGAGAAGTCCTTGAACCTACAACCAGGACACGGCAACTCACAATTGTCCTTTTTGTTGCAGGCACCCTTATAACATGCCGTCTGATTTGTGGACTTTTCCTCCCACACGCCTCCCTCGCAGGTTATGTTTATCTTTCCTATCTGGATTTTTTCTCCCGTTTCATAGCAAGTTCCATTGTAAACACAGGAGCCACCGTTGTTGCAGCATGCCCTGTCTGCCCTGTTTGTTTGGCAACCTGAAAAGCAAATCCTGCTGTTGTAGAACTCGTTCTTGTCATCTCCGCAACAGGCAGAGTTTTTCCATACAAAGCCACAAGCAGAGCAAAGGCTTGGGTTTTCGTCACAATCGTGCCAAAGTCCTGAAAGGCAGAAGGCATACCTGTCCTCATCCTCTTTTAGTAAGTGAACGCCATAGGAATAGCAGTTTCCTGAATAAACACACTCTCCCCTGTCTCCACAACAGGCACTTTGCTGCGGGCATTCCCAACTAATTTGGGTGGTCTTTGCGCACTTCTTGAAGAACTCTCCGGAGTCATCACCACAACAATATTCGGCAGCAAAACTTTGTGGTGTGTCAAAAAAGCACTCAGGAGCGGAGCAATATTTCGCGCTTGTGCAACTTCCTTCGCAAACTCCTTTGCCGAGCTCGCAATTATCAATAGCACAAGTTGGGCACATCTCATTGTCCCCGCCAACCCCCCTCGGCTGCTCGCTTACGTCAACATTCAGTAAAAAAACCCCTTTCTTTTCCGATGATGCCCAAATGCCAAAGGTGAATCTGTAAAAGCCCACCGCTTTGTATGTCTTTATCCTCAAGCTGAAATCCTGTGACCTTTCATTCTCTATTGTTTTTTGAGTGGAAGGTGTTATGTTAAGACCGAAATCACAGTCAGGGCAACCCTCAAGGTCGCAGTCAGGATCGCATGAAAGCAAATTTATTTTAACGTCAGTGAACTTGCCTGTCCATCCTTTGTTATAGCACAACGGAAGCCCTTGATAATTTTTGTTCTCATAACAAAACTGCTCGCCGGGATTGCAGTCAGGCGGGTAAAGGATTTTCCTGTTCTTTACTGTCAGGTTCAATTCAACAAAATCGGCTCCTGTAATGGGCTTATAAATGGTCAGGTAGAACGGGTCAGGACATCCTGTGCGAGGGTTGGATTCGGGGTTTGTATCAAAGCAGGTCTGGGCACCAACATTTTGAATAATTAAAAATGCAAAAATCGCGGCAAAAGCCAAACATTTACGGATTAAAAAACATCCCTCTTCCGATGTGCGATATCTGAAAAACACCATAATAATATTTTGTATCCTTATTATATAATTCCAAATGATTTTAACCAACCATTCCATAAAATCTATATGAGCCAGTTAAAATTTGTCACGAACGAGCCTGCGATTGTTTTCTGCAGGACGCTTTTCATAGCGGATTTGCACATAGGAATAGAGAATGAATACAGGGTTTCGGGGCTGAACATACCATCGCAAACGGAAAAAATCCTTTCAAGGATAGAATCCCTTCTCAAGAAATCACGGGCAAAAAATCTTGTATTGATAGGGGACATAAAGCACAGGGTGCCTGGAACGAGCTGGCAGGAGGAAAAAGAGATTCCTGTTTTCCTATCAAGACTTTCTGAGAAAGCAGATATTAATATTGTCCCCGGAAACCACGATGGTGGAATAGCGGAGTTTCTCCCAAAGGGTGTTAAGATTTACGATATGGAAGGCTTTTTGTTTGGTGATGTTTATGCCTGCCACGGTCACGCGTGGCCTGAAAGGTCATTTCTAGATGCAAAATACCTGCTGATAAGCCACAGCCATCCTCAAATAGAGTTCAAGGACAGCCTTGGATACAGGTGGGGAGAAAGGGTGTGGGTAAGGACAAATCTTAACCCGAAAATAATTTCTGAAAAATACAAAATCACGAAGCTTCCAAAACCACTGCCAGAATTGATAATAATGCCTGCATTCAATCCACTTTGCGGCGGAATTCCTGTGAATAAAAAAATTGAGGAAAACAAGGATGCTGTCCAGGAGAGGCAGATAAGCCCTTTAATAAACTCAGCCTTTATGAGCAAAGCGAGAATCTATATGCTGGACGGGACGTATCTCGGTGAGTTGCGCAAGTTGAAAAATCAAGGCATCACTTCTCCCTCACAAAAAACATAAGCAAAAAAGCTATAACAGTGAGGAAAAGAGAGAAATAAAGCGGCACGAAAAGTCCCATGGTATCCCACATAACACCTGCTATCAGCGAGGCGGGAAGCGCCGTAAGGCCAACAACCATCTGGAACGCTCCAAGCGTGCTTGCCCTGTATTTTTCAGGCGCGAGCTCTGAAACAAGCGTTTTCTGAACGGGCTCGAGGGCTCCTCTGTGAAGTCCGTAAAGGACAAAAACCAACACAACTGCAAAATATGCCTGCACGAGTATGAATGTCAGGCACAGCAATCCCCAAAATCCAAATGCTGCCATAAGAACCGGTTTTCTCCCTATCCTGTCAGAGAGCTTTCCAAATGGTATTGAGAAAAGGAAAGCCACGGCTGTGAAAATAAGGTAAAGGACTGGAATGAATCCGACATCAAACCCGAACTCCTTGGCGTATATCAACAGGAATGAATAGCTGAACGAGCCAAGGGCGAAAATACCGCTCAACAAAAAGAAAAGCCAGAGATTCCTGTCAAAGTCCCTGAATGACACGCCCTTGTAGATTTTATGGCTTTCAGCCTTCCTTTCCCTTATAAGAAAGATTATAAGGATAACCGCGATTATTGAGGGTATGGAGGCAAGAAGAAAAATGTTCTGATATCCAAGAAGCCCGAAAAGCAGTATTGTTAAAACTATTCCTGTCACCGCACCGAGATTGTCCATTGCCCTCAAGACGCCGAAGTTTCTTCCCCTGTCCTTTTTTGTTGAGACATCCGCTATTATTGCATCTCTTGGTGCGCCCCTCATCTTTCCTGCCCTGTCAAGAACCCTGAAAGGCACTATGTGCTCCCAAGTTCTTGACAAAGCATAGCCGATTCTCGAAACCCCTCCGCAAAGATATCCTGTCCATATGAATATCTTTCTCTTCCTCGTCCTGTCAGATACATATCCTGAAGCTGCCTGGGAAACAGACACTATGGCATCACCAAGCCCGTCTATGAAGCCGATAACTGCCATGTTCGCCTTCAAAACCGTGGCAAGAAAAAGCGGCCAAATCGGGTAAATCATGTCAGAGCCCATATCGTTAAGGAAGGAGGCGGCTGCAAAAACCTTAACTGCCCTTTTTGGCTCATCCTTTGCTTTCATAAAAAGCCCTTATTGCCTCTTTCAGCATTCCCTTTGGGGGATATGGATACCGTCTTCCCTTGTAAAGATATACCCTGCATCCCATAAAGCATTCCTTCCTCACGAATTTTTTTGCCTTCTGCTCGGAGGAAAGTTTTTCGCATGCGACACACTTTCCCTTTGCCACTTCGTCCTGAACATCTTTTTCATTTATTCTGACTGTTGGAGAGCCCCTGAAATGATATTTTGTTGCTTTTTGTTTAGTGTCTATTAGTATTTCCTCAACTGTCGCCTTGATCCCGAGTTCTTTTAGAGTTTGCCTTACTATCTCTTTTGTCTTCACGCACCAGGGGCAGTCCATCAGGTAAAGAATCTGCACTTCCATCAAATCGCCCTTATGAGCATACATTCAGGAGTGAGTTCTATGAAGTGCTTTGCCTGCCCGTCCCTGTATGAGTGGCACTGGTTTTCAGGAACGTTGTCAACATCCTGCCTCGGGCTGTGGGCTATGTCGCAAACCCATTCCGGCTCAACGGGTATTGGGTCAAGGAGGCATGGCCCTTTACTCATATCCTCTCCCGAATCCCTGGCGTTTTTGCAGGAAGAGGTGCAAGCGTTGTAAGCCGCTGAGGGTATGTTGTTATGCACCTGATTTTTTGTGTTGTCGGTAACTGTTTGAACGCAGCCGCTGACAAAAATCAACCCGATTAGTAAAAAGAAAGCAAATTTTTTCATATTATTAAAGGTGTTTAAAGGGTTTATTAATGAAACTATAAAATTACAATATGGACAAGACTATGCATAATATTGCCAGCAAACTCGTCCCGTCCTATGATTTCATTTACAGCTTGTATGACCTTTCGCTCATTCTTGCGAGCAAAAAATCAAGGGATTTTCTTGGCAAAGAGATTTGCAAAGAGAAAGTAATAACACTATATGACGTTTTTGACACAAGCCCGGAAAAGGTGTACGCATTTGTTTACAGGGTTTCGGGAAAGGGCGAAAGAGAATTCACTGTTAGAATAAAAAACAAGGGACATACACCTTTAAGACAAGGTTTGCTGATTTTGAGTACAAAAATGAAATGTTCAGGGCGGTAAAGGTTCTTGAGTTCAGAAAGGTAAGTGCAAAAAACACTCTGGAAATAGCAGAAACTGATGCTAGTCAGAAACAAAAATAAAAGGGGAGGGGAACAAAACTAACTCCCCAATAAACATTTATCTTATTGACTTAACCCTTTCCACGCGTATCTTCTTTACTGTCGGTTTCCATACCTGCGATGGCAGCCAAGAAACCTTGCTCGACGCAGGAAGGCTCACCTTCTTCCTTGAGCCCTGGAACACGTGGATGGTGTAGGTTCCGTCTCTGTTTCTCCTTCCCCTTTCCCTCAATCTTATGTCTGTGAAGCCCCTGGTGGCTGCCTTTAGGGCTGCCTGCCTTGGCTGTCTGCCCGTAAAGATTGAGGTCTTCTTTCCGCTTTTCAGGATATAGTATTTCTTTCCAGAAGACTTCTTTTTTGCCATTTTTACACCTCACGTTTGATTTTTGATAGCGGCTGCCTTCTTAATTTATTGCAGCCAAAACTTTTGATATAATTATAGCACAAGGGTATATAAATGTTTTAGACTGATGCTTGTTTTAAAGCCATTTGGAAAGTATGCTAATCCAATAAAGCTTGCAAATCATATTTATTCATTAAAATACAAATTCTAAATATGGAAATTCCGTTTATATCGAACCTTTCCAACGTGGATGCCATAATATTGATAGGTGCAGCCATAGTTTTCCTTGTGATGGCATATATGGTATTCAAGCAGGTTATGAAGGCTGTGTTGATAGGAACAATATCAGCCGCAATACCAATAATTCTTTATCTTGTAGGTTTTGAGATAGAGCTAAGCCTGCAGACAATATTATGGTTCGGGCTTGCGGGTATAGCAACATATTTCGTTTACGATGTCATATCGGGTTGGATTACAATTATAAGAATTTTTACTTGGCCTTTTAGGTGGATTTTTAGGAGGAAAAAAGGCAGTCAAAAGAAGGGGGAAAAGCAAAAGGAAGAAAAGAAAAGTTAAGATTCAACTTCCCTTACGCTTATGTCATTACCTCTTTTTATTTCTATGAAACCGTAAAGGTTGGCCTTGTTTCTAACCCACTGTGTTGTTTTGGCCTTTCCTTCAAAATTTATTTCTATGTCAAATCTGTCAGGAATTCCTGAAAAAACCCTGCTTTGCATTTCCCCGTCTTCAATGTTGAATTCCCATTGGCTTCCATCAACAGTTATTATCGGATTGGTTTCCTTTCCCATAAAGTTGCCCGCTGTGACAACGAGGTCAGATTCCCACGGCTCAGCAACCACCCAGAAAAGCCTTAGCTGTTTTGACTGTTGCAAAATGGAATTTTTAACAAAAATGGAAAACGAGGCAAGATTTTGCGTGCCGCTGCCTGACTTCATTCCCAAGTTAAATGCCCTCGGAAGTTCCATTTCGATATTCTCAGAAACAAATTTCAAGTCTCCCTTTCCCGAGCGGGCTTCAGGCCCATAAAATGGAAGACCTATTAAAAACAGCGCGCACACCAGAACCGCACCCAAAATGAAAAACTGCGCTTTCATACTTACCACAGGTATAGTTTAATCAGTAAAGGCTGATAGCTTTGGTATCCTGATATTATGTAGCTTCCTACCCAAACATTAAACGCTTCTGGTTTATAGCCAACACAATTTCCAGAAATGTCGCATATCTCTATGCTGTGGTTCATGTCATAAATCCTGACTTGCGAGTTTATCGAGCCCCAGTCGCCTGCCGCGGCATAAGGCCTTAGCGTTCCCTTATCATCAAGCTCTTTCAGTTTTTCGTATGCCCTTATAGAAAAATCCTGAGTAGAAGTTTTTGCGTAATTCTGGCTCACTGCAGCCACAAACCCAACTATTATTATGCCTGCTATCACTGCCTCAAGCATATACCAGAATCCTTTCAGATTGCCACCCTATGAATTTTTGTTTTCTGGCTTAAAATATCAAACATCGGGTTGGCAATTTAACCGCTTTGTGGAAATCATCAGTAAAAAACCTGTGAAAGATTTTACAGACTTCGTTTCAAAAAAAATTTATATATGGAAATCCAAAAAATAAAACGTAATGAAAGCCCATTACAAAAATCCTGAAAATGGGAAAAAGGCTGTTTCTGCATCGGAAAATATTTTCATAAAGTGGGGTTTATGACATTAGCTTTTTATATATTTGCAATAATTTTTTTATATTTACTATTTAGTAGTGATAATAATGACACTATTTAACAGCATACAGAACTTGGAGCTTAACGAGGCAGTCCTTAAACTCAGGAAGTTAAGGAAGGAATACGAGTTTGAGCTTTCAAAAAAAGCTAAAAAATACCGTAAAGGTGTAATACCGGAAAGGGAAATGAATAAGCTTTATGATGAATTTTTCTCGCGAGAGAATTTCGAGAGGATATTGCCAACAGATACCATAATAAGAATAAAGGGGGATATGGTAAACGAGATGATAGTAAACGAAAACAACCTTTACAACCTAAATCACTCAATTTTGAAAAAACTAGGATCTGGCTACACGATTTCATTCATTTACATAGGAAAATGCATCAACTGTGGAAGTGAAACGGGAGAGAGGGAGATTGAGGTCGAGTCTCCGATATTAGACTGGAAATATGAAAGCAGCCCAGATTGCCTTGACGGGTTTTTTGAGGCAACAAAATGCACGAATTGTAACGGTTCAACAGAAGCAGTAAAGACTGTGAATAAGTTCAGCATTCTTGAAGACAATGAATATAACATAAGATTGACCCTTGTGCGAAAGAAATCAAAGGGAAGGCTTATTCCAAAATTTGTGGAGAAGATATCGGGAAAACAGAAAGACATAAGGGACATTTACGGCCTTACGACTATATGCGAGTCTGAGGATGACTGCAAAACAATACCGGAGCTTATGCTCAAATACAGCGATAATGGGTGGATAGAGTGCAGGGATTTTATAACTATAATGGATAAAAAAGACGTTGGAAAATCGGATATCAGCAACCTGAAATACATACTTTACACAAACAGGAAGGGAAGGTTGAAAAAAAACAACATAGAGCCTGTTGAAATTAAGATAAGGTCGTGCGTTGACAGCAAAGGCAGAAAGATAACTGCTCCTTACAGGGCAATTCATATGGTTTTCCCTTACAAGGGGACAATAATAGAGGTACAGGCAAAGGATATGAATGAATACCAACAGGAAAATGACCCCAACTCTCCGCTTTTTCACGGAAACTATGTGAAATCAAGAGGCTACACGTGCGGAATGCACTATGAACAAATAAGCGAAATGGAGATGAGAAGAGGGTGGAGCGAGTTTGAGAAAAGGCTCGAAAGATTTCTTATAGAATCTGATGTTTTCGGGAATTACAGCCCAACCCTTTACTCCGGTGACTTCACTAACAAGAAATAAAAGTGTTTTTATATATGGTTTCTCATTCTTTAATAGGCGATAGTATGCAGCAGAGGGACAAAATTCTTATAATAAATGTGGACAGGGACGACGACATAGGGCAAAAGACAGGAATAATGGGCCCTGTTATAGGAAAGGACAATGTACTGAAGGCAGGAACAGAGCTCGGAATAGCGGATCCTGAATGTTCTGACTTAAATGCGATATTTCAGACGCTGAAAACATACGAGGAAATGAAAAAGCAATACAATGTGGAGATAGCGATACTCACAGGAGACAAGGATGTCGGGGTTAAGTCTGACAGGATAATAGGAGAACAGTTAAGAACAACACTTAGAAATTTCGAGGCAAATTTTGTGGTTCTGGTGACAGATGGAAGTGAGGACGAGCATGTCATCCCCGTTATTCAGTCAAGGATTCCTATTCTTTCCGTCAAAAGGGTTGTTGTAAAGCAGGCAGACGAGCTTCAGTCCATCTACTTCAAGGTCAAGGACTTCCTTAAGGAAAGTCTTGAGGATCCCAAAATATCCAGGCTTGTCCTGGGCATTCCTGCCATAGTCCTGATAATTTACGCGATTTTCGGCATTGAGGGATGGAGGCTTATGATTGGGGCCATAGGTGCTTATCTGTTCATAAAGGGGTTCAAGCTTGATGACTATGTTACGAGAATGATTAACGAGTTCGTAAACTCGTTCCATCACAGAAGGTTTGCGTTTTTTGGATATGTTGCAGGGATGTGTCTTGCTGCCCTTGCGACTTACAGAGGATTCCTAGGTGTTATGGAGCAACCCGCAATTGGGATATTTGAAACTGCTGCCACATTTCTCGTTCATTCAGCCTTCCTTTACTTTATGGGTGGAACGATAGCTTGGATAGGAAGAAATGTAAGCGTAAAAAAGAGGACGATGGGAAAAACGGCGTCAATACCACTTTTCGGATTTGCAATAACAATAGTCACTTACAGCGCTTCGCAGTCAATACTGAAAAACTCAACTGGAATAGACTTCATTTATTCATTAATTGTTGGCTTTGCCGTTCTTCTGGCGGCACTCATCCTCGAGTGGAAGGGCTGATTTTCAAAAATCGCTATCTATCGCCACCATTTCCACCAAGAAACACCTCACAACTTCACAGGCATTTTCTTAATTGAACTCTCACTTTTGACTAAAATCCAGAAAATATATGACTATAAAATATATATTTTATTAATGTTTTTTTAATAAATATTTTAAAAATAATCTTTTAAAAAATATCTATTTTAAATATTTTATTAAAATAAATATATTAAAATATAACTATTATAAAATGAAACACTAAAGATTTATATAACCAAATGACATAAAATCAACTGTTAATCTAATTTAATCACTTGGTGTGATAAATGGGTCAAAACCGAATATTGGAGGACTTGTTTCTGAGGGAGAAGCCGTCAAGAATACTGATGGGTTTGAAAACAAGCAGGGACAAGCCTGTTTATGCGACCATTCTTGCTAAGGAATCCGACTGCACTTATTCCCACACCATAAAGATACTGAACACCTTCAAGAACCTCGGGATAGTGAAATTCGACAAGCAGGGACGCATAAAGAAGGTCATGCTCACTGATGATGGCTGGGACATAGCGCACAACATAGAGGCAATGATAAAGAAATTCAACCAGATAGAGGAGATGGCAGCAAAGGACAATGCCAAAAAGAAGGTGTTGCCTGGAAAGGCTAAGGAAGAGAAGAAGCCCCCTGCCGGCTAAAACCTGTTTTTAGGGATTTTTTGCCTATGGAATATAGGGTATAAGCCATCAAAACACACCAAAAAACAAGGTTTTTCTTCAGATTGGGAAAAAAACAGTGTCAATTTGTGCTTTTTTTTGTTTTTGGTTTACAATTCGTCATTTTGTCAACCAACTTTATAAGCGAATCCTTCCCAATATAAAGAGATAGTATGCCGGAATTCGCCTCAATGACTATGAAGGACCTGAAGGGCTATCTGACGGAGGAACAGGTGAACAGGATAATATCAAAGGCAAAAAACCCCAGGGATCGCCTAATTTTGCAGATAATGTACAGGTGCGGCAGGCGGGTTTCAGAGGTCCTTATGATAACGAAGGAGGACATCCTTTGGGACGAAAACAAGATAATATTCAACATATTGAAGAGGAAGCGTCCTTTGAAGGAGATGAAGCCTGTTGATGTCGAAACGATGGAGCTTCTCAGAAAATACGTGTCAAGCGTGCCTATAAAAGGGCTTAGGAAAAACATGAATGGGGAGAGGCTGTTTCCAGTGAGCAGGCAGTATGTATTCAAGATGCTCCGTAAGCTTGGGAAAGAGGCTGGAATAGAGTTTGTCGGAAAAAAGCGGCTGCATCCCCATCACCTGAGGCACAGCTTTGCCGTCCATCAGGTAAGGACGAAGGTGAAGACAGCTGAGGACCTGCGCAAGCTCCAGATGTACATGAGCCACGCAAATATCGCTACCACCAGCCACTATTTGCAGTTCTCTCCCGACGAGCTCAGGGACCTTGTTGATGTATGGAGCGAGAAGAAAAGGCACTCAAAAAAATAATTAATAAATAATATATTTTATTTAATTTGTTTTTTATTATATCTATAAAATAGAATATTATTTAAAATAACTATTTTATAAGATTTTTTATAAAATATATTATATAAAAGATATTTTATAAAATATTCTTTTTGCCAAAAAGTGAGGGTTTGGTGAAATTTGACTCCCTTAAGGAAAGGGGCTGGTTCAAAAAAGTGTCGCTAAACACTGGTTTTAGTGGATTTGCAAAAACAAAGCGTGAGTTTGCAATGCAAAGGTTTATAAATGCATATATTAACACTTAACAAGTGGTAAAAATGGCAAAAAACAAGGATTTCGTCGAGGAGTCAATAGAAAGGATAATAGAGTTCATAAACGAGGAAAGAATGTACAACTCAAATGAGCCTGTCTACCTGCTAGGCAGGGTTTCGGCAGAGAGCAGGGTTCCTCACGGAACTGACACGGATTACGTTATGAAGCTCTTTTTATCCAATCGCTTTGGAAAAAAGCAAACCGGGTTCAAAAGGCCCGTGATGCTTCCAAACGATGAGGAAGAGACAAGGGACGGTCCTGCTTATATGTGCAGGAAGATAACTGAAAATTTAGGCGGAATGAGAATTATGAACACATTACTAAAGGTTGAAAAAACTTCCCCATATACCTTTGAGATAAAGGAGAGATAGTTATGAAATATGGATTTGAGCCCGCTTCAGGGGAAATTGACCCAGAAGATTTCTACTGCTACTTGAAGTCAAAGGACATACTCAGAAGTTTTAGAGAGACGGGTTTCAGCTATCCCTTCACCTCGGCTCTTGTGAAAATAGCCGAAACAGAAGGACTGGAAAAGAGCCAAAAGGAAAATGCAATGTCGGATATAATTGAGGAAATGAAGGGTTTCTGCGAATTAAACTCTGAAAAAATAGAGCCTCTATTTTACAAGAACATAACAATGCTGCTTGATTGCGCAAGGAATGACATAAAAAGAGGGGATTTTTACGCCGCAATCTCTGATGTAGAGTCCATAGAATCAAACTATCTTTTCAAATTGCAGAAAGAGCTTTCAGAAATAAGGGCGCCCGATGTCAAGAACCTTCTCCTGAAAAGAATGGTGGAATCGCAAATGAATCTTTACGGGATGAGGGGGGTTTTTGTTGAGCTTGTTGAGGATTAAGTTTTGTTAAAGCCATACTGCTTCCTGAATTGCGGGAGCGTCTCCTTCAATTTCTTGTAAAACTCTATGAATTCCCTGGCTTCATTCCTTATGTATTCCTCTATCTTTTCATACTCCTTGTTGTGATACCATATTGGAACGTTCAAGCCGCTCGATTCCTTTCCGGAGAACTTGTCCAGTCCTGAGTCCTTCAGCCTGAACGCGTTCATTCCGACACATATGTGCTTTATGTCTATTGCAGGCAGGTCGTTGTATATGAACCACACTGGATAGTTTATTCCATAAAGGGACGCCCTCTCCCTTAGCATCCCGAGGTCAAAATATATGTTGTGCCCAACGGGTATGAACTCCCACTTTCTGCTAGGGTTTATCATTGTTGCTATCTTCCTCACTATCTGCTCCTCAGAGGATTCCCATTCCCTGAATATCTGGAGGCTGCCTTTCGGCGTCCCGTCTTCCCTGAGCAGCTGATATTGGACGGTGATTATCTTGGAGTTTGTCGGATTTGGGTCAGGCACCTTCCTTCCGAGCTTGAGCAACTCAACATACTTGGGGTCAGTATAGGCAATCTCTATGTCAAAGTACATTTCTGCCGAATTACCAAGAAAGCTCATTTTTTTGTCCGCGCTGTCCATAATGTCACGTTTAAACTTTTTATTTTAAGTTAACTGAAAATTCACTAAAACTATCAATAAGATCCTGCATAGAGATATTACTCAACAATTTATATATCTTATAATGCTGAAAACCAAAGAAACGGAGTTACCGCTTTTTATAAAACCTTGTTTTCAATATTCCCCTATGAAAGGCAGGAAGGAGGAGTCGCAAACGAGAAGGAAGAGCAGGATTGCTGTCATAGACAGGGAGCTCTGCAATCCCCAGTCGTGTGGGCTTTACCTTTGCAATAAAGTTTGCCCTGTAAACCGCTCAGGACAGGACTGCATAACCGTTTCCGAAACAGACAAAAAACCCCTCATAAACGAGGATTTGTGTGTTGGCTGCGGTATATGCTGCAAGAAGTGCCCAAAGGGTGCGATAGAGGTAGTTAACCTTCCAGGAGAGCTTGAGGAGGCTCCTGTCCACAGGTACGGGAAGAACCTTTTTGCGCTTTACAGGCTACCAATCCCGAAGAAAAAGTCCGTGACGGGGCTGATAGGCCAAAACGGGGTCGGAAAGTCCACTGTTTTGAAAATACTTTCAGGAGAGGTCAAGCCGAACTCAGGGCTTTTCGGAAGGGAGCAGGAATGGGAATCAATAATCGAAAGGTTCAGGGGAACAGAGCTTCAGGACTATCTGGAAAAGCTCTCGGAGAGAAAAATAAGGGCGGCCCACAAGCCACAGCAGGTTGACCTCATACCAAAAATCTGGAAGGGAAGGGTTTCAGAACTTCTGGAAAGGATTTCGCAAAACCCGGAACCTGTTGTGAAAGCTCTTGGGATGGTCGGTATGCTTGATAAAGAGATAACGGGGCTTTCGGGTGGGGAGCTCCAGCTGCTTGCCATTGCAGCGACTATGCTGAAGGACGCTGATTTTTACTTTTTTGACGAGCCTTCAAGCTATCTTGATGTTTACCAAAGACTTTCTGTCGCGAGGGAGATAAGGAGGCTTACAGAGAAAGCTGTTGTTATGGTGATAGAACACGACCTTGCGGTCGCTGACTATCTGGCTGATTATGTCCACATACTTTACGGAAAACCCGGGGTTTTTGGTGTTGTCTCAAACCCGTTCAGCGTCAGGGTTGGGATAAACACATATCTCGAGGGGTACATTCAGGAAGAGAATGTTAGGTTCAGGGAGGAGGCAATAATGTTCACCAGGACTGCAAAGTCGTCTGAAAAGAACAAACCATTTCTTGATTTTCCGGGGTTTGAGAAAAAATTTCACGGGTTTTCGGTCAAAACAGATGGGGGAACAATTCACAAGGGAGAAATAATAGGCATACTGGGTCCCAACAGCACGGGAAAAACCACATTCATAAAGATGCTTGCGGGTATTTTGAAGCCTGACAAAATTCTAAATTCGCAAAATTTAGAAAACAAGATGAATGAATTGAGGCTTTCCTATAAGCCACAGATGTTAGCAGCGGGGGATGAAGACATTACCGTGGAGGAATTCATAAGAAAATCCAAGAGCGAGCTTTCGGCAGAAGAAAGGTCTCTTCTCAGGAATCTTGGCGTTGAACGGATGTTCCTTAGGAGAATGGGCTCGCTTTCAGGAGGGGAGATGCAATCCGCTTTCGTTTCCGCCTGCCTTCTCAAGGAGTGCGACATTCTTCTTATGGACGAGCCTTCGGCTTTTCTCGACGTGGAACAAAGATTGAGGGTTGCAAAGGTGTTAAGGTCAAAGAGCGAATCAACGGGAATACCCTGTTTTATAGTTGATCACGATTTGCAGTTTATTGACGCCATTTCAGACAGGGTTATGATTTTTGAGGGAACCCCAGGAAAGCAAGGTCATGGGCTTAAGCCATGTGAATTGAACGAGGGAATGAACAAGTTCCTTAAAAATGTCGGTATAACATTCAGGAGGGATCCGCAGACGGGAAGGCCGCGCGCTAATAAGCCAGGCTCACAGAAGGATGTGGAACAGAAGGAAAGCGGAAAATATTACTACAGCTGAGATTTTTTCCTTATTTCTCCGGCAAGTTTTACTATCAGTTTTCGGTAAATGAAGGCGGCAATCACCAAAATCAAAACCACCCAAAAAAGCGCTATTTTCGTGGCCGAGAGAACCAAAGTTATCGCTCCTGAAACTATTGCAGAAATGAGGCACTCTATTATGAAAACCCCCCTTCCTGTCACCATAACGCCATCCATAAGGACAAAAATTCCAATCACGACCAAAAGCGCACCTAAAAATCCATACTGGTTTGCAATGCCGCTTACAACAAGACCACCCCCAACAACTCCCTTTAAGATGCTTGTCCAGTTTAAAAGAGGTGGGTAGATTATTTCCTTTGCCATAAGCTTCGCCTCGTGACAGTTTCATTGCTGTTTTTTAGCTTCGTGACTTGACGGAGAAGTCGGCTTCGCCGACTTCCAATTATTTTCGCCTTGTGACTTGCATACAAGTTGACAGTAACGGAGAAGGCAGTTACACTGCCTTCCAATTCCTTTCGCCTTGTGACAGGTTTTTGGAAAGACGACTTTGTTATACTGGCTAAGGTCGTCAAATTACTATTTGGTTATCCTTGCGACTTGACGGAGAAGGTGCTTCGCACCTTCCAATTAATTGCCTTGTAAAAATTATCCGTATGTTCCTGTGGCTGTAGGAACGCTTTCCGCTGTCTCAAGATTATAATATTTCTTTATCTCTTCCCTGAAGTTGAGGACGTTGTTCCTACATCTTTCTATCATCTTCCTCCTTACCCTGTGATAGAAAAGATATGAATAAAGAATCCATATTGGTTTAAGCCACACTCCCCATCCCTTAAATTCTGTCTCAAGCCTTGCGTTCATCTGAAGGGTGAAGTTCCCTTGGTTGGTTGCCTTTGACTTCTTGCCTATGACCTTCATATCCACCCACATAGTGGTGTGTCTGCTTAGAGCTTTCTTCACCCACCAAACAGAATAAAAAGAAATGTTCTCACCGACAACATCCCAGTTTATCCTTGTGTTGCAAGTGCCTGACGCGCTGACATGGAAAAACGGCCTTATCCTGCCGCTTATGTGTTTTGCAACGCCCCAGGGGTTAGGGCCTGTATAATATAGCCATATAAACCTGTCCGGGACAAGACAGTCATCAATTATTTTTATTTTTCCTTCTTTCATAAAAACCATCCTATATTAAAGGTCCCTTTTCCCTGTGCTTTTCCAATAGAGGCTGTCCAAGTTTTTTGGCATTTTCTATGAATTCCCACGAAACCCTGTGGTGGAATGGACATTCCGGGGATAGTTCCCATTCAGCATCCCTTCGATGGTGTGGAAGGGCCAAAGGATAAATCCTGCAGTTTATTGGCATCACTTCCTCTATCGAGCATTTTCCGTTTTTCAGGAATGGACACGGGTCTCCTTTTATTATGTAAAACCCGTCCCTTTTCGCAAATATTCTCCTTCTCTGTAAAAATCCCATCTTGGTCTTTCTTATTATGTTATCCTTCTCATATGGCAATACCACGGGATAAGCGCAACACCTCATATCGCATTCCTCACAGAAATTCTTTCGGTATGAATCATTATTTGCGTCCATAGTTACCCTTTTGAAAGACTATTGTTTTGGTTAAAGCCATCAATTTACTGGTAGTTTTCTTCTGCCTCTTCAATTTTTGGTATCTCCTTTTCTTGGGGAAGCTCTTTGCCTGATATTTGCTGGAAAAATTCCTTCATCCTCTTCTCAAAAAGTATTATGGAATGCCTGCACTCTTCTGCATACTCCTCCCTCTTCCTGTGATAAAAGACCCTGTGCCAGAAAGTCCTGAGCATCTCGTAAAAGAGAGACCTCTGCCAAACCGTATCCTGAGGGTATTCTGTTCTTAGCAGGCCCCTGACCCTTATCCTTGCGCTTCCAGCCTTTTCGGTTCCCTCGCCTGTCAGGGTGAACTGTATGTAAAAATAACTGAATATGTCCATGTCCTTATGAAGCCACCATGTGATGTCGAACTTCTCCCCCCTTTCGGACTTTCCCCAGTTATACTCCGTTTCCTGTATGTCAGCATCAGAGCACCTGAAAACCGCCTTTATGGTCTCATACATTTTCTTGTAAAGTTTTATGACATTTGGTCCCACGAACCTCATCTCAACTGCACCAGGCTCCTCCTCAAAGCAGTTGTCCTCCATTGTCAGCTTTGACCTGGCAAAAACCATAAACCTCACTTATATTATATTGTCACTGCTGATAATATATTTATTCCCACAGAACAATCATTAATTGTGTATTTAGACAACTTAACTATTACAGCAAAGTCTAATTGGAAGTCGGCGAATCCGACTTCTCCGTTGAGTCGAAAGGGTAAACAACAGCAAAGTGAATTGTTGCAAGGCGAAGTTTAAGTGGAAGTCGGCGAAGCCGACTTCTCCGTCACTGTCGTTTTGGATACAAGTCACGAGGCGAAGCTTATGTTCGGCTGGATAGGAACAATAGTTGGAATATTGCTGCTGCTTTTTGCAGCCTTTATGATTTTTTTCTTTCCTGCTGCCGAAGAGCATCAACCAAGAGGAGTTGATGTAAATGGTGTCGTTTTTGGTTTCATTGCAGGACTGTTGGGAATCGCGCTGATTTTTCTTCCCTGAATAAAGAAACTAATTAAGGTGTTCTTCCAATATTTAATTATGTCAGAATCCTTTCTTGACAGGTTGCCTGAACCAAAGGGACTTGTAGTGGACGAGCTTCAGAAATGGGCAATAGACAAGAGCCCCGTAGGATATGCTGTGATGGGCTGGCCAAGGGAGATGTTCATAATACTGGATTACACAGGACTTAGGGGAAGCGGCTCAAACGTTTTCTGGACATTCACCCATAGGGTAGGAAAGATGAGATACACAATAAAAAAAGTGGATGAGTGGGTTGAGATAAACCCAAACTACACAGAGCTTTACAACGCGATGCTTGGCCAGAAGCAGAGAATAGAGGGAACAATAAAGGCGAGCCTAGCATCTGTCGCTCAGGCAGTTGCTGATTACGAACTTCTTAAACACGACGCCAGAAGGTACAGGGAGATTCTGGACTATTTCAAGAAAGGGGAGAAGGACGAGCACGTGATGAGGTCGCTTTTCGTTGACAGGGTTGATGCATACACAGGAGAGGGATATTCACTTGTCACAATGGCAAAGAGATGGCCAACCATAATAACCGATTTCATAAGGATGAGTGAGGACTGGGATGACGTGAATGTGATAAGGAAGGAACTTGATGTCTCGCAGGCAGAGGCAACTGTCCTGAAAACGAAAAACGAGCTTTACAAGGAGTGGAAGAAGCTTTTTCTACCCACTGTAAAGGAGAGGTACGCGAGAATACAGGCGCTTGTCAAGGCGAGGGAAAGGTCAATAGACGAGTACAAGAACTGGCTCAGGCCGCACATAGCTAAATACAAGGCAATGAGGGAGGGAACCGAACACGGGGACTGGTCGTACGTGACCAACGCTTTCTCAACGCCCGGCTTCGGGACAATGGATTCCTGGTCATACGTAAGGTTCTGGGTATGGAGACCTTTCCAGCCCGTTGAGGCAGGAAAACCAGAGGCAATGGTCGAGGGAGGCAGCAAGAGAGAGGGTTTCATAATAGACCCTTATGACGATTTCGTCAGGCACTGGAAGGCAAAGATAGAGAGGCATTACGGGATTAAAATAACTGACAAGGATGTGGAAGACATACTTTCAAAAGCGATAAAGCAAAGTGAACAGTCGCACTGCTCAGAAATGGAATCCCAGGCGCTTTACTACCTTCTTTTCGATATGAAGATTCTTCTGAACACGCTGAAGAGCCCACCCCCTGAAGGCGTGGAGATGGACAACATAATGTTCATACCGATAAAGATATGGGTGATGTCCCAAAACTGCATGCTGATACACCTTCTTGAACTTTATGCAAAGGAAAAATATATGGAAAAATATATGGATGAGCTGATAGGAGCAAGGAGCATAGAGGAAGACATATACAGAAGCGTGGAAGAGGAGTTTTCAGGAAAAAAGGAGGAAGAAAAGAAAGCGGGTAAAAGTTCCTTTTTGGGTGGTTTGAAGCCGAGATACGTTTCCGATGGTGATGAATTCAGGCCTAACACCATGATGAGGTTTGTGAGATTTTTCGTCAAGCCAGGTCCATATGAGCCTGTTTTCTTCGAGAGGCTCAGCAAGATGTACTTCAGGGCAAGCGGGTTTTACTTCAAGCAGATGGTTGACGTGATTAAAGGCGCGATGGGAATTGAGTAAAATGGTTTAGTCTTTCCAAATAGATTGACGAACTCGACCAACATAAAAAATTCGTCTTTCCAATATGTCACGAAGCTAAAAAAACAGCAATGAAAACTGTCACAAGGCGAAAACAACTGGAAGTCGGCGAAGCCGACTTCTCCGTTGAGTCGAAAGGGTAACCAACAGCAAACTGAATTGTTGCAAGGCGAAGGTTAAGTGGAAGTCGGCGAAGCCGACTTCTCCGTCAAGTC